>DAIOGQ010000409.1:0-3165 GCA_036745175.1 Kineosporiaceae bacterium | reverse complement strand
GTGATCATGTTCGTCGAGACCTGCCCGCAGAGCAGCTCGACGAGGTAGCGGGTCTCGATCCGCAGCGCGGTGTCGACGTCGACCTGGGCCCCCTCCACCGCGGCCGCGAGGATGAGCCGGGGCGCCGGCATCGGGGCCCCCCTGAGCCGCTTGCGCAGGGTGGCCGGGAACGCGGGCAGGTTCGCGGCGAAAGACGGCGTGGACGGCGACCCGCCGGGGATCCGGAACCCCTTGACGTCCCAGGGCTGCGCCGCCGCGGGGTGCGCGGCGACCCAGGCCCGTGCGGCGGCCAGCAGCTCCTCCCGGGTGGCGACGACCTCGTCGACGAGGCCGACCTCCTTCGCCTCGGCGGGCCGGTACTGCCGGCCCTCGAGGAGCACCTTCGTCAGCGCGTCGGTGATGCCGAGCATGCGCACGGTCCGGGTGACCCCGCCGGCACCCGGCAGCAGGCCCAGGGTCACCTCGGGGAAGCCGAAGCGGGCCGACGGGTCGTCGAGCGCGACCCGGTGGTGGCACGCGAGAGCGATCTCCAGCCCGCCGCCGAGCGCAGACCCGTTGAGCGCCGCGACGACCGGCCGTCCGAGCCGTTCGAGCCGGCGCAGGGCACCCTTGACCTCGTCGAGCAGGTCGGTCAGCCGGCGGGCGTCCTGCGGGCCGGCCTTCACCATGAGGTGCAGGTCGCCGCCCGCGAAGAACGTCTTCTTCGCGCTCGTCACGACGACCCCGGTGATGCCGTCGCGCTCGGCCTCGAGCCGTGCGACGGTGGCCGTCATCGACCGCACGTAGGCGTCGTTCATCGTGTTCGCCGACTGGGTCGGGTCGTCGAGCGTGAGGACGACGACGCCGTCCTCGCCCTGCTCCCAACGGATCGCCGGGCTCGTCTCGTCGAAGCTCACCGCTCAGACCCTCTCGATGATGGTGGCCAGGCCCATGCCGCCGCCGATGCACAGCGTGACGAGCGCGCGCCGGGCGTCCCGTCGCTCCAGCTCGTCGACGACCGTCCCGACGAGCATCGCCCCGGTCGCCCCGAGCGGGTGGCCCAGCGCGATCGCGCCGCCGTTGACGTTGACCTTCTCGGGGTCGAGGTCGAGGTCCCTGACGAACTTGAGGACCACGGAGGCGAACGCCTCGTTGATCTCGACGAGGTCGATGTCGTCGACGGTGAGGCCCGCTGTCGCGAGCGCGCGACGGCTCGCCGGGGTCGGGCCGGTCAGCATGATCGTCGGGTCGGCGCCGCTCACGGCGGTCGCGACGACCCGGGCCCGCGGCACGAGGCCGAGGTCGCGGCCGACCTGCTCGCTGCCGACGAGCACGAGTGCCGCACCGTCGACGATGCCCGAGGAGTTGCCCGCGGTGTGGACGTGCTCGATCCGTTCGACCCAGTGGTACTTCTGCTGGGCGACGGCGTCGAAGCCGGCCGCCTCGCCGAGGGCGGCGAACGCGGGCGTGAGCAGGGCGAGGCCCTCGATCGTCGTCTCGGGTCGCATGTGCTCGTCGTAGCCGAGGATCTCCAGCCCGTTGCGGTCGAGGACGGGGACGACCGAGCGGGCGAAGTGCCCGCCGGCCCACGCCTTCGCGGCCCGCTCCTGAGAGCCGAGGGCGTAGAGGTCGACGTCGTCGCGGGAGAAGCCCTCGAGGGTCGCGATGAGGTCGGCGCCGATGCCCTGCGGCACGAACGACGTGCCGTAGTTGGTGTCCGGGTCCATCGCCCACGCGCCGCCGTCGGAACCGATCGGCACCCGCGACATCGACTCGACGCCGCCGGCGACGACGAGGTGGTCCCAGCCGGACCGCACCTTCTGCGCAGCCATGTTGACGGCCTCGAGGCCACTGGCGCAGAACCGGTTCAGCTGGACGCCCCCGACGTGGTCGGGCAGCCCGGCGGCGAGGGCCGCGGTCCGGGCGATGACGGCGCCCTGGTCGCCGACCGGCGAGACGACGCCGAGCAGCAGGTCGTCGATCCGGTCGGGGTCGAGGCCGGGGTTGCGCTCGCGGAGCGCGTCGAGGAGTCCGACGACGAGCGAGAGCGGCTTGACGCCGTGGAGCGCGCCGGTCGCGCGGCCCTTGCCCCGCGGCGTCCGCAGCGCGTCGTAGACGAATGCCTCTGTCATCGCTTCTCCTTCGGGTGCAGCGCGTCCACGGTGCGGTTCCGGACCCGTCGCCGCGCACTGCAGGGCCTCGCGGCCGGGCCTACAGTGCGCGGGCGACGAGCTCTTTCATGATCTCGTTCGAGCCGGCGTAGATCTTCTGCACGCGCGCGTCGGCGTACATCCGCGCGATCGGGTACTCGGTCGTGTAGCCGTAGCCGCCGAACAGCTGCAGGCAGCGGTCGACGACGGTGCACTGGCCGTCGGTGAGGTGGAACTTCGCCAGCGCCGCCGTCGCGACGTCGAGGTCGCCGGTCAGGTGCCGCACGATGCAGTCGTCGAGGAACGTGCGCCCGGACCGCGCGAGCGCAACGCACTCGGCGAGCGTGAAGCGGGTGTTCTGCTGCTCGAAGAGCGTCTTGCCGAACGCCTCCCGCTGCTTGGTGTAGGCCACGGTGAGGTCGATCGCGCGTTCCATGGCCGCCACCGCGGCGACGCCGATGACGAGCCGTTCCTGCGGGAGCTGCTGCATCATCTGGGCGAACCCGAGACCCTCGGCCGGGCCGAGGAGGTTCTCGACGGGCACCCGCATGCCGTCGAAGAACAGCTCGGCGGTGTCGTTGCCGTGCAGGCCGATCTTGTCGAGCCTGCGGCCGCGGCGGAACCCCGGGACGTCGTCGCCGAGCTCGCAGACCAGCAGCGAGATGCCCTGGGCCCCCTGCGCCGGGTCGGTCTTCACCGCGAGGACCAGCAGGTCCGCGAGGTATCCGTTGGTGATGAACGTCTTCGAGCCGGTGACGAGGTAGTCCTCGCCGTCCCGGACGGCGCGGGTCCGCAACGCCTGCAGGTCCGAGCCGCCGCCGGGCTCGGTCATCGCGATGGCGCCGACGGCGTCTCCGCTGCACAGCCGCGGCAGCCAGCGCGCCTGCTGGGCAGGCGTGCCGTACTGGACCAGGTAGCCGGGGACGATCCCGCTGTGGACGCCGAGCCCGAGGCTGCCCTCACCGGCCCGGGTCTGCTCCTCGAAGACGACGGCCTCGTGGGCGAAGGTGCCGCCGCCCCCGCCGTGCTCCTCGGG
>DAIOGQ010000408.1:0-3173 GCA_036745175.1 Kineosporiaceae bacterium | reverse complement strand
GCGGAGCATGAGTCCGCGGGCGTTTGCCACATCTGGGGCAGGTTCTCGTCAGAGACCGATGCTTCTGGGCGTGGGACGGCGAGACCGCGGCAGCCGCGGACCGGCACAGGAGTCGGCCCGCACCGCACCCACATCAAGGAGCAGGACAGAACATGGCACAGGGCACCGTCAAGTGGTTCAACGGCGAAAAGGGCTTCGGCTTCATCACCCCCGACGGCGGCGCGGCCGACGTCTTCGTCCACTACTCGGCGATCCAGGCGAACGGGTACCGGACGCTCGAGGAGAACCAGCGCGTGGAGTTCGACGTCCAGCAGGGCCAGAAGGGCCCGCAGGCGGCGAACGTCCGCCCCGTCTGACAGCCTCGGCCACCGGCTGAGCTTCCCGACAGTCCCCCAGCGCTTCGGCGGTGGGGGACTGTCGGCGTCCGGGGCCGGCGTTACAGTGAGGCGTGGAGATCCTCGGTGACGACGAGGCCGCTCTTCCCGAGCCCCCGCCGCGACGCTGGCCTGCGGCGCCGCCGGAGGAGGTCGCCACCTTCGGCGCCGCTGTCGACGTCACCCCGCCCGCGCCGACGAACGGCGCCGCCCGCGACGTCGACCCGGCGGTGGCCTTCGAGCAGCGCCACGGGCCGACCGACGACGGTCACCGGCCGACCGACGACGGTCACCGGCCGACCGACGACCCGAAGGGCCCTGAGAGCGGACGGCTCCGCTCCCTCCTCGACACCGTCGCCGGGCCGGAGTCGCTCGGCGTCTGCGGCGTCCTCACCGCGCTCGCCGGCGCGACGACGTCCGGCCTCTCGCCGATCGTCGTCGCGTTCCGGCCGGAGTTCCTCGGCTCGGAGGGCGACACGGCCGCCTCGATCGCCGAGGCCTACGCGACGATGCTCGCCGTGTTCGGCGTCGTGGCCCTGGTGCTCGGTGTCGGCGGGGTGCTGCGGCTGCGGCCGCGGTCCGCGGCGTGGGCGCGCGCACTGACCGGCGCCGCCGTCCTGCTCGGCGTCCTGCTGCTGCTCGTGTCGGCCTGGGCGATCTGGCGGGCCGGGTCGCTGCCGGGCGCGACGGACGTCACCGGTGGGGCCTGAGCCCGCTCGTCACTCCGGCGGGCGCTGCCCGAGCGTGACGCCGAGGGCACCCGACGGGCAGCGGCCGACCACCTCGGCGACGCGCTCCGGGGTCGCGGCCTGCGGGGTGATCCACGGCCGGACCTCCGGGTGGAACACCTCGGGCAGCCCCCGGACGCACTCGGCGGCATGGAAGCACACCGACGCGTCGTAGGTCACCGTGATCCCGTCGGCCGGGTAGGCGCGCGGCCCAGGCGTCTCGTCACTCATCGCAGGCCTCTCGTCAGGGCGTGATCCGGGCCGTGAGCACGGCCGCGGCCGCTCCATGGTCACCCTCGACGCCGACCCCGCGCGCGTCGAGCGGCAGGCGCTTCCACAGCACGCGCAGGAGCAGGTCCGCCGGACCGCGCAGGGTCGCCTCGGCGGACGGACGGTCGTCGGACGGCGTCGTGCCGTCGCCGGCGAGCACCCAGCGGACGCCACCGCCCTCGTCCGGGACGACCGCCATCGACCGTCCGAGCGGCTCGATCCGCTGCCGGCGGACCTGGCGCGGGAGGAACACCGTCACGACCTCGTCGATGCCGTCGAGCGCGAGGTCGGCGGCGATCGCGGGCACCGGGCCGGCGCCGGACAGGACCTGCGCGGCGTCGAGCGCGTGCATCGCCGTCTCGTGCGCCTGCCGGCGCGACCAGAACCGCGCCGTCCGCGGCGTCGGCCCGAAGGTCCAGCACGGGGCGTCGGGCGGGGTCGCCTCGAGTCGGGCGACGAGGTCGGCGGCGGCCGCCCGGTACCAGCCGGCGAGCTCCGCAGCGTCGTCCGGGCCGACCTCGTCGAGGGCGAGCGGCCGGCCCTGCTCGACGGCACCGACCGCCCAGCGGTGCACGGTCCCGAGGTGCCACGCGAGCCGTCGCAGCGACCACCCGGGGCAGGCGGGCACGGGCGCGTCGAGGTCACCGGTCTCGAGCGCCGCCGCGAACGCCGCCTGCCGGTCGACGAGGTGGCGGCGGGCCCGCTCCGGCGGGAGGACGGCGAAACCCGCGGGCGAGCCGACGAAGCCGGTCGGCGCGTCCGCGCCGGATGCGTTCCCGGTCACCGGGTCTGCTCACGATCGTGGGCCGGGCGGCGGCCGAGCGCCGACGGGTCGGACGGCACTGCGTCGGCCGGCACGTCGACGGCGATCTCGCCGCCGAGGGCGTACCCCTGGGCGAGGTCGAGGTCGTCGCCGCTCCAGAACCGGCCGGGGTCGTACCAGCTCGGCCGCCTGCCGCCCGGCAGCAGCCCCATCGCCTCGTAGGTGAGCGCGACGACCTCGGCGCAGTACACGGTGTCGAGGGCGTCCGCCGGCTCGACGACCTGCGGTCCGCCGTCGGCCCTGGCGCGGAGCAGCCGCGGCGTCGGCAGCCGGCCGCCGACCCAGCGGCCGGCGAGCCGCGCCGTCGACGGGAACGGCGTCCCGTCGAGCCGTGCGACCGTCGTCAGGACGGCGTCCTCCATGTCGACGGTCACCGGCCGGTCGAGCTGACGCAGCCAGCCACGCTGCCCGTACCTGCGTGACCAGACGACGACCGCGTCGTGCAGGTCGTGGAGCTGGACCCCCCGTTGCCGCGTGCCGGTCCACACGTCGGTGAGCGAGCGCCCGAGCTCGGCGTGCCACAGGAGCGGGGGGAGGTCGTCGAGCACGACCGCCATCCCGACGTGGTTGACCGGCGAGTTCGTCAGGGTCTGGATCGCCCGGTCGGCGGTGCTGCGGCCGCGGAACAACCAGACGTCACCGGTGCGGGTCAGGTCGACGGCCTCGCGCAACCACAGCTCGGCGACCGGCACGCTGCGTACCCTACGGAAAGGGCCGGGCGGACGACAGGAGCGGGCGATGCGCTGGTACAAGTGGCTCGGCGTCGCGGGCGCTGTCGGGGTCGTCGCGACCGGGGTCGTCATCGCGCGCGGCGAGCGGCGCCGGCGCGCGTACACCCCCGACGAGATCCGCTCCCGGCTCCACGACCGGCTGGCCCAGGCCCAGGCCCGCACCGGCACCGGCACCGGCACCTGACGGTCGTCCGTCGCGCGGGGCGTGCACCCGGCCGGCACCCGGGGCACGGCGGGGCGTCGGGAG
>DAIOGQ010000407.1:0-3178 GCA_036745175.1 Kineosporiaceae bacterium | reverse complement strand
CGCACCCCGGGCAGCCGGCGCCGTAGCCGCTCGGCGAGCTGTTCGGCCCGGTCCGGCGCGGCGAGGTGCTGGACCGCGGCGTCGACGGGCCGCGACCCGGACTCCTCGACGACGAGCTCCTCGAGCCGCGCGAGCGCGCGCGACGCCGTCCGTACCCGGTCGAGCGGCTCGAGCCGGCCGTCGACGACGTGCAGGAGCGGCTTGACCGACAGTGCCGAGCCGAGCATGGCTGTCGCGGCCCCGATCCGGCCGCCGCGGCGCAGGTACTCGAGGGTGTCCACGTAGAACCACGCGGACGAGGCGTACGCCGTCCGCTGCGCGCGCTCCGCCGCCTCGGCGACCGACCCCCCGGCCGCGACCGACCGCGCGGCGGCGATCGCCGCGTAGCCGAGCGCCATCCCGAGGTGGCGGGAGTCGACGACCTTCACCTCGATGACGTCGGCGACCTCGGCGGCCGCCGCCCGGGCCGCGTACACCGTGCCGGACAGGTCGCCGGACAGGTGCACGGACACCACCCCGGTCGCGCCGCGGGCTGCGAGCTCCCGGTAGGTCTCGACGAACGTCGTCGGTGCCGGTCGCGACGTCGTCACCGGACGCCACTCCCGCAGCGCCTGCGCGACCTCGTCGCTCGTGACCTCGACCCCCTCGGCGAGCGAGCGGCCGCCGACGACGACCTGGAGGGCCACGACGACGAGCCCGTGCTCGGCGACGAGCGACGCCGGCAGGTAGGCCGTGGAGTCGGTGACGACGGCTACCTGTGGTTGGGCGGGCATGCGCGCGAGGCTACCGGTTCGGCCCGCCCGTCCGGTCGGAGCGTGGGCCAGGCCCGGCGGCGGTGCGCCAGGCACCGGCCGTGACGGACAGGACGACGACGTCGACGGGCGTCCCGTCGCGCTGCTCGTGCGTCGTCGCATGGTCGAAGGTCAGCCCGAGCCGGCGCATGACGGCCTGGCTGCGGGCGTTCGCCGGCCTCGTGATCGAGATGACCCGGGGCAGGCCGAGGTCGCGGAACGCCCGCCGGAGCCAGGCCTGCGCGGACTCCGTCGCGTAGCCGTGACCCCAGGCGTGCCGGGCGAACCGCCAGCCGATCTCGACGTCGTCCGGGTACCACCGGTGCCGGTGCGTGCCGCACATCCCGAGGCACACGCCGTCCGCGCGGCGCACGACCGGCAGCAGGCCGAGGCCCTCGCGCGCGAACCACTCCTGCCCGTGGAGCGCGAAGGCGTCGGAGTCGGTGCGGGTCATCGGCCCGCCGAGGTGCTCCATGACCTCGGGGTCGGCGTTGAGCGCCGCGTACGCCTCGAGGTCGGCGTCGCGCCAGCGCCGGACGACGACGAGGCGGTCCGTGCCGAGCAGGACGTCCTCGCCGTCGACCGGCCCTGGGTGCACGGCCCTCGTGACCGTCAGGCCGGAACGACGTTGACCAGCTTGGGAGCGCGGACGACGACCGTCCGGATCCCCTTGTCCCCCAACGCCTTGACGACGCCCGGGGCGGCCAGGGCCAGCGCGCGCAGCTCGTCCTCACCGATGGACGGCGGCACCTCGAGCCGGTCGCGCACCTTGCCCGCCACCTGGACGACGCACGTCACCGTCTCCTCGACGAGCAGCGACTCGTCGACGACCGGCCAGCCGGACAACGCGACGCACGGCTCGTGGCCCAGCCGCGCCCACATGTCCTCGGACGTGTACGGCGCGAACAGCGACAGCAGCACCGCCACCGCCTCGGTGGCCTCGCGGACCGCGGGGTCGCCCGGGCCGGCGCCGGAGTCGATGACCTTGCGGGTCGCGTTGACCAGCTCCATGACGCGCGCGACGACGACGTTGAAGCGGAACGACTCGGTCAGCGTCGCCGCGTCGTGGACCGTCCGGTGGGTCAGCCGCCGCAGCGCGACGTCGCCGGTGCTCGGGTCCGCGCCGACGGGCGAGGCGACGTCCTGGGCCAGCCGCCACGCCCGGGCCAGGAATCGTGCCGACCCGGCGGGCGACACCTCCGCCCAGTCGATGTCGTCCTCGGGCGGTCCGGCGAACGCCATCGTCAGCCGGACGGCGTCCACGCCGTGCTCGGACAGCTGGTCGGACAGCCGCACCAGGTTGCCGCGTGACTTGCTCATCGCCGCACCGTTCATGCCGACCATGCCCTGGTTCAGCAGCGCCGAGAACGGCTCGACGAAGTCGACCATGCCCATGTCGTGCAGCACCTTCGTGAAGAAGCGCGCGTACAGCAGGTGCAGGATCGCGTGCGTCACGCCGCCGACGTACTGCTCGACCGGCAACCACTCCCTAGCCGCCTCGACGTCGAACGGGACGTCGTCGCGGTTCGGCGAGACGAAGCGCAGGAAGTACCACGACGAGTCCACGAAGGTGTCCATCGTGTCGGTGTCGCGCTGCGCGGGGCCGCCGCACCGGGGGCAGTCCACGTTGACCCAGTCGGTCAGCCCGCCCAGCGGCGAGGTGCCCTTGGGCGTGAGGTCCAGGCCCTCGGCGGACGGCAGCTCGACGGGCAGCTGGTCGTCGGGCACCCGGACCTCGCCGCAGGCGGGGCAGTGCACGATCGGGAACGGCGTCCCCCAGAAGCGCTGCCGGGAGATCAGCCAGTCGCGCAGCCGGTAGTTCGTCGTCGCGGCGCCGCGGCCGTTGCCGGCCAGCACGTCGATGATGCGCGCGATGGCCTCGGTCTTGCGCAGGCCGTCCAGCGGGCCGGAGTTCATCATCGCGCCGTCGCCGGCCGTCGCGACGAACGACGTCGCGGGGTCGGGCAGCGGCTCGCCGTCGGCGTCCCGGACGTCGACGACCGTGCGGACCGGCAGCCCGAACTCCTTGGCGAAGTCCAGGTCGCGCTGGTCGTGCGCGGGCACGGCCATGATGGCGCCGTGGCCGTAGTCGGCCAGCACGTAGTCGGCCGCGTAGACCGGCAGCCGCTCGCCGTTGACCGGGTTCACCGCAAACCGGTGCAGGAAGACACCGGTCTTCGGCCGGTCGGTCGACAGCCGCTCGATCTCGGTCGTGCCGCGGACCTTCTGCAGGTAGGTGTCGAACGCAGCGCGGACGTCGTCCGGGGCGCCGGCCGCCAGCTCGGCGGCCAGGTCGCTGTCGGCCGCGACGACGAAGAACGTCGCGCCGTACAGGGTGTCCGGGCGGGTCGTGTAGACGGTGACGTCACGGGCGGGCTGCGGCTGCG
>DAIOGQ010000406.1:0-3199 GCA_036745175.1 Kineosporiaceae bacterium | reverse complement strand
CCGGTGATCTGGCCGTCGACGATCATCGGGTTGATCCGGACGCCGCAGTCGTCGACCGCGACCATCTCGAGGACCTTCCACGTGCCGTCCCCGGTGTCGACCTCGACGATGACGATGTACGACCCGAACGGGTAGGTCATGTTCGGCGGGTCGTAGTAGGTCACGCCCTCCAGCCCGGCCTCCATGCCCTCGGGCATGTTCGTGTACGCGGCGAACGCGACGTCCTGGATCGACACCGAGCGGTCGGTGCCCTTGACGGTGAACGTGCCGGGCTCCCAGTCGAGGTCGTCCGGGCTCGCCTCGAGCAGGTGCGCGGCGAGCAGCCGGGCCTTCTCCCGCAGCTTGCGCGCGACCATCGCGGTGGCGGCACCGCCGACGGGCGTCGAGCGGCTGGCGTACGTGCCGAGGCCGTAGGGCGTGTTGTCGGTGTCGCCCTCCTGCACCTTGACGTCGCTCATCGGGATGCCGAGCTCCTCGGCGACGATCTGGGCGAACGTCGTCTCGTGGCCCTGGCCCTGGGTCTGGACGCCGAGCTTGAGGATCGCCTTGCCCGTCGGGTGCACCCGCAGCTCGGCGGAGTCGAACATCTTGATCCCGACGATGTCGAACTCGCGGGAGTTGCCGGCGCCGACGACCTCGGTGAAGGAGGCCAGGCCGATCCCGATCCGGGTGTTCGTCTCGCCGCGGTCGTTCGCCGCGTTGTGCTCGTCGCGCTTGGCCAGCCAGGCGTCGTAGCCGACGAGCTCCTTCGCCTGGTCCAGCGCCGCGTGGTAGTCGCCGGAGTCGTAGACGAAGCCGGTCGGCGACAGCCACGGGAACTGCTCTTTGCGGATGAAGTTCTTCGCCCGCAGGTCCGCCGGGTCGACCCCGAGCTCGTGGGCGGCCTTGTCCATCAGCCGCTCGATGAGGTAGCTCGCCTCGGTGACGCGGAACGAGCACCGGTAGGCGACGCCGCCGGGCGCCTTGTTCGTGAAGGCGCCCTTCGCCGTCACGTGCGCGGCGGAGAAGTCGTAGGAGCCGGTGCAGATGTGGAAGAGCCCGGCGCGGAACTTCGACGGCTGGGCGTCGGCGTAGAACGCGCCCTGGTCGGAGAGGATCGACGCCCGCATCCCGATGATCCGGTCGTCGTCGTCGAAGGCCAGCTCGCCGTGCATGTGGTAGTCGCGGGCGAAACCGGTGGAGATGAGGTTCTCCGAGCGGGTCTCGACCCACTTGACCGGCTTGCCGATGACGAGGGACGCCGCGGTCGCGACGACGTACCCGGGGTAGATCGGCACCTTGTTGCCGAACCCGCCGCCGATGTCGCACGTGATGATCCGGATGTTCTCCTCCGGCAGCCCGGCGACGAGCGCGAAGAGGGTCCGGTGCGCGTGCGGGGCCTGCGACGTGAGGTAGATCGTCGCCTGGCCGGTGATCGGGTTGACGTCGGCGACGGTGCCGCAGGTCTCCAGCGGCGAGGGGTGCGAGCGCGGGTAGTGGGTGTCGATCGAGACGGTCTTCGCGGCCCGGGCGAACGCGGCGTCCGTGAGGGCCTTGTCGCCGGCCTCCCACGTGTACGCGACGTTGTCGACCTGGCCCTCCTTCTCGTCGCGGATGAGGACGGCGTCCGGCGCGATCGCCTGCTGCGGCGTCGTGATCGCGGGCAGGTCCTCGTAGTCGACGACGATGAGGTTGAGGGCGTCCTTGGCGATGTAGGGGTCGGTCGCGATGACGGCGGCGACCTCCTGGCCCTGGTAGCGCACCTTGTCGGTGGCGAGCACGGCCTGGGTGTCGCCGGACAGGGTCGGCATCCAGGCGAGCTTGTAGCCCTCGAGCATCGCGCCGGTGACGACGGCGACGACGCCCTCCATGGCCTCGGCCTCGCTGGCGTCGATGGAGACGAGGCGGGCGTGCGCGACGGGCGAGCGCAGGATCGCCATGTGGAGCATGCCGGGCAGCACGACGTCGTCCAGGTAGCGGCCGGCGCCCTGGATGAAGCGGTCGTCCTCCTTGCGGCGCATCGAGTGCCCGATGCCGCCGATGTGCGCGCTGGTGCGTAGCTCGTCGACCGGGGTCTGGCCGGACGGCTCGTGGGTGATCGTCATTCCGGGCTCCTCGCGAGTGCGGTTCAGTCGCCGACGCCGGCGGGGGCGGGGGTGGACGTGCCGGACGCTGCGACGCTCTGGTCGGCGCCCGGGGCGGCCGAGGCGGCCAGCTGCTCGCCGGCGGCCTGGATCGCCGTGACGATGTTCATGTAGCCGGTGCAGCGGCAGATGTTGCCGGAGATCGCCCAGCGCACCTCGTCGTCCGAGGGGGTCTGGTTGTCCTCGAGCAGGGCCGCGCCGACGAGCATCATCCCCGAGGTGCAGAAGCCGCACTGGAGGCCGTGGTGCTCCTTGAAGGCGCTCTGGACCGGGTGCAGCCCCTCGGCGCCCTTGAGGCCCTCGACGGTCGTGATCTCGTGGCCGTCGGCCTGGACGGCGAACATCGTGCACGACTTCACGGGGGCGCCGTCGAGGAGGACGGTGCACGCCCCGCACGACGTCGTGTCGCAGCCGATGTGGGTGCCGGTGAGGGCGAGCTGGGTGCGGAGCAGGTCCACGAGGAGGACCCGCGGCTCGACGTCCCGCGTGTGCGCCGTCCCGTTGACGGTGACCGTGATCTGCATGGGTGCTCCTCAGCCCTTCGTGGCCTGCTGGTAGGCGGCGGCGAGACCGCGCTGGACGTACTCGCGGACGACGGCGCGCTTGTAGTCGGCCGGCCCGCGGACGTCGCTGCTCGGGTCGCAGGCGCGGGCGGCGATGTCGGCGGCCTCGGCGAAGAGCTCCTTGGACGGCGACCCGCCGACGAGCGCGCGCTCGGCGTCCGGCACCTTGAGGTTCTTGCCGCTGACGGCGGTGAGCGCGAGGCCGGCCCCGGAGATCGCACCGGCCTCGTCGAGGGTCAGGTGGGTCGCGACGCCGACGGTCGCGTAGTCGCCGATCTTGCGCTCGAGCTTGAGGTAGGCCCCGCCGGAGCGGGCGCCCTGCCGCGGCACCCGGACCTCGGTGACCATCTCGCCGGGGCGCAGCGCGTTCGTGAAGAAGTCGACGACGAACTCGGCGTGCGGGATGAGCCGTTCCCCGCCGGACGCCGATCGGGCGACGACGGTCGCGCCGACGGCGAGCATCACGGAGTTCCAGTCGCCCTCGGGGTCGCAGTGCGCGATGGAGCCGCAGAC
>DAIOGQ010000405.1:0-3207 GCA_036745175.1 Kineosporiaceae bacterium | reverse complement strand
CGTGGGCGGTCCGGGTCGCCCGGGCGCTCGCGCCGCTGCGGGACGCGAGCCCGGAGTCGCGAGCCTCGCGCTGGCGAACCGGCCCGACGAGCTCACGTTCGTCCTCGTCGACTACAAGGGCGGCTCGGCGTTCAAGGACTGCGCGCGGCTGCCGCACACGGTCGGCATGGTGACCGACCTCGACGCCCACCTGGTGTCGCGGGCACTCGCCTCGCTCGGCGCGGAGCTCAAGCGTCGCGAGCACCTGCTCGCCGCCGCGGGCGCGAAGGACCTCGAGGACCACGACGCGCTCCGCCGGTCGGGTCACGCGCTGCCGGCCGTGCCCCGGCTCGTCCTGGTCATCGACGAGTTCGCCGGCCTCGTCGCCGAGCTGCCCGACTTCGTCAAGGGGCTCGTCGGCATCGCGCAGCGGGGCCGGTCCCTCGGGATCCACCTGGTCCTCGCGACCCAGCGTCCGAGCGGAGTCGTGTCGCCGGAGATCCGCGCGAACACCGCGCTGCGGATCAGCCTGCGGGTCACGGACGACGCCGAGAGCCGTGACGTCATCGACGCGCCCGACGCCGCGCGGATCGCTCGGTCGGTGCCCGGTCGCGGCTTCGCCCGGACCGGGCACTCGGTGCTCCTGCCGTTCCAGGCCGGCCGGGTCGGCGGCCGCCGTCCGGTCGCGGGCCGGCCCGCGGGGAACGGTCCGGCCGGCGGTCCGGTCGGCGGTCCGGTCAGCGGTCCGGTCACGAGTGCGGGCAACGGCACTGCGGACGTCGGGCGCGGGCCGAGGGCGCAGGCCTGGGTCGTGCCGTGGACCCGCGCCGGGCTGCCGGGACCGGTCCGGCAGACGGGGGTCGCGGGTCCGCAGACCGACGAGGGCGACACCGACCTGTCCGACCTCGTCGCCGCCGTCCGGGCCGCCGCGGCCCGGCTCGGGGTGCCGGCGCAACCGAGCCCGTGGCTGCCCGCGCTGCCCGGGGCGGTGTTCCTCGACGAGCTCGGTGCGGCGTCGCAGGTCGCTGCGAGCCCTCGCCCGGCTCCCGTCGGGTGGGGGCTCGAGGACCGCCCGGCGGACCAGGCGCAGGTCGTGGCGACCTTCGGCCTCGGCCGGGACAGCCACCTCTACGTCGTCGGGGCGCCGCGCAGCGGCCGCTCGACGGCACTGCGCACGCTCGTCGCGGCCCTGGCCCGCGCGGTCCCCGCGACGGACCTCCACGTGTACGGGATCGACTGCGGCAGCGGTGCGCTGCTTGCCCTGGAGGCGTTGCCGCACACCGGCGTGGTCGCCGTCCGCACGTCGCCGGACCGGGTCGACCGGCTGCTGCGCCGGCTCACCGAGGAGGTGGCGCGCCGGCAGGGAGTACTCGCCGCGGGCGGGTTCGCCGACCTCGCCGAGCAGCGCGCCCGGGCCGCCGCGGACGCCCGGCTGCCGTACCTGGTCCTCGCCCTCGACCGCTGGGAGGGCTTCGTCTCCTCGCTCGGCGAGCTCGACGCCGGCCGGCTCACCGAGGCCGTCATGCTCCTGCTCCGGGAGGGGGCGTCCGTCGGGCCGCACGTCGTCATGAGCGGTGACCGCACCCTGCTGTCGGGGCGGATGAGCACCCTGGTGGACCGCCGCCTCGTCCTGCGGCTCGCGGACCGTACGGACTACGCGCTCGCCGGCATCGCCGTCCGGGACGTCCCCGAGGCGATGCCCGACGGCCGCGGGCTGTGGGCGGACGGCGCGGCCGAGGTGCAGGTCGCGCTCCTGCCCGGCGACCCGTCGGGGCAGGGCCAGTCCGAGGCCGTCGCGGCGCTCGCGCGGCAGCTCGACCGCGCGGCGGCCGGTGCGGTCCCCGACCCTGGGGTGCCTGCGCTGCACCGCCCGCTCCGGCTCGAGGTCCTGCCGGCCACGGTGGACGCCGCCGCCGTGTGGCCGATGCTGGACCGGGTCGCGGGCTCGGTGCCGGGCGGCGGCCTGTGGGTGCCGATCGGGCTCGGCGGCGACGGGCTCGACCTGCTCGGGCTGGACCTGTCGGCGGCGCCCGTCGCTGTCATCGTCGGGACGCCGCGGTCCGGGCGCACGTCGCTGCTGCGGTTCGCGGCAGCCGCCGCGGTGCGGTGCGGCGCCCGGGTGCTCGCGCTCTGCCCGCGCGGGGGAGAGCTCGCGACCGCCGTCGCCGCGGCGGCCGGGACCGTCGTCACCGGGACGACAGGCCCGGCGGACGTCCTGGCCGAGGCCCTGCGCGCGCTGCCCGCAGGCTCGCTCGTCGCCGTCGACGACGCCGAGCTGCTCCGCGACGGGGAGCTGGCGCGAGTGCTCGTCGCGCTCGTCCGGCAGGCGCGGGACAAGGGCTGGGCCGTGCTCGTCGCGGGGGAGACCGCGCAGCTCGCGTCCGGCCTGTCCGGCTGGGTCGCCGACGCCCGGCGCAACCGGCAGGGCCTGCTGCTCTCGCCGCTAACCGTCGTCGACGGCGAGGCCGTCGGGACCCGGCTGACCCGCAGCATGCTCGCTCCGAAGGTGCATCCGGGGCGCGGGCTGCTCGTCGCGCCCGGGAGCGAGCCGGTCACGGTCCAGGTGCCCCTCGTCTGACCGGAGCCGTGGACCAGTGTCGTTGTGCGGGTCCGGGACGAGCGGGTCGCGGGGGCTCAGTGCGGCGACGGCTGCGTGTTCGCGAGGTAGTAGGCCCGCACGTCGCGGGCCAGGGCGACGGCGGCGGCGACCGCGCTCCCGGTGTCCTTCGCGTCCTCGACGCTGACGACGACCGTGTACTCGCCGACGAGCATGGTCAGGCCGCCCGACCGGTCGCCGTCGTCGCCGGCGACGACGGCGGGGCCGAGGTCGGTCGGCCGGGGCGGCGGGGACGAGGTGTCCCTGGCCAGCTCGAGCGACTGCCGCCGAGCCTCCTCGGACGGCATCCGCTCGACGGTGACGACGGCGAGCCGCCTGCCGTCCCCGCGGACGGCGCAGCTGCCGCCGTCCGACGGCCGCTCGCCGAAGCCACCGACCGTGGCCTCGTACCCGGGGAACGTCGTGTCGAGCGTCTGCGCGGTCACCCGCCCCGCGCACGCCGCCGGGTCGCCGACCGTCGCCGGCTCCTCGGACGTGCAGCCCGCGGTCGCCGCGAGGACGGCCGCGAGGCCCAGGCCGAGCCCGGGCCGGACCCTCGCTCCGAGCCGGGCGGCGCGCCCCGGCCCGGCCGGTGCCGGCGTCATCCCTGGTAGTCCCGCTGGGCCGTGTCG
>DAIOGQ010000404.1:0-3209 GCA_036745175.1 Kineosporiaceae bacterium | reverse complement strand
CGTCTTCCAGGCCCCCTTCGTGCTCGAGGGCGGGGCGTTCTTCGTCGACGGCCAGGGAACCGTCATCACGACCGAGCAGTGCCTGCTCAACCCCAACCGCAACCCGAGCCTGACCCGCGAGCAGATCGAGCAGGGCCTGCGCGACTACCTCGGCGCGACGACGGTGATCTGGTTGCCGTTCGGCCACAGCCACGACACGGGTCCGGCCGGCACCGACGGCCACGTCGACGGCGTCGCGCAGTACGTCGCACCCGCCCGGGTCGTGCTGGAGGTCCCGAGCGACCGCGCGTCGAGCGAGTTCGAGCGAGCCCGGGCGAACCTGGCGGTCCTGGAGTCCGCCCGCGACGCGCGGGGCCGGTCGTTCGAGGTGCTGACGATCGACCCCGGCGACGCGACGGTGTCCTACGCCAACCACTACCTGGCCGACGGTGGCGTCATCGTGCCCGTCGGCGGGGACGAGACGGACGCCCGGGCCCTGGACACCCTCGCACGCATCTACCCGGACCGGGCCGTGGTCGGGGTTCCCGGCACCGTCATCGCCTTCGGCGGCGGCGGCCCGCACTGCATCACCCAGCAGATCCCGTCCGGCGTCCCCCTGCCGTGAGACCCGCGAGCGCGGCCGAACCGCCGTCGACCCGTGTCGTTGCTGCGAGCCGACGCTGCGAGGGAGGCAGGCGCCGGTGACGACCCGACGGAGCAAGGGCAAGGAGCGCGAGGACCTCCTCGTCGAGGCGGCGGGCCGGGCGATCGCCGAGCGGGGCCTGTCCAACGTCCGGGTCGCGGACATCGCCCAGATCGCCGGGATGTCGGCCGGCCACGTCACGTACTACTTCCCCTCCAAGAGCGACCTTCTCATGCGGGCCGTCAGCGCGAGCGAGGAGTCGCTGATGGCTCAGGTGACGCTGGAGCTCGGCGCGATCCCGGACCCGTGGGACCGGCTGGACCGGCTCGTCGAGCTGTCGGCCTCCGACGGACGGTCGGATCCCGGCTGGGTGCTGTGGTTCCAGGTCTGGCTGGCGGCTGCGCTCGACCCGGAGGTGGCCCGCTGTCACGACGCTCTCGACGCCCGCTGGCGCGAGGTCCTCGCCGAGGTCATCCGCTACGGCGTGGAGCGGGGCTGTTTCGCCGCGCCCGACGTGGGCGCGTCGGCACTGCTGCTGTCGGCCCTGATCGACGGCCTGTCGATCCAGCTGACCCTGGGGGCCGGGTCGTTGACCCGTGACGTCATGCTCGAGACCCTCCGCGGCGCCGTCAGGACCCACCTCAACCCCCACGCCTGAGGTCCGCTCGCGTGCGGCAGGCACGAGGGCCGCGAGGCGGCCGACGGTGCGCTGTCAGGTTGCCCTGGCGGTGACGAGGCCGTAGTGGCCGTCGTAGCGCCGGTAGAGGAGGGCGCCGTGACCGCTGACAGGGTTGGTGAAGAAGAGGAACGGCAGGTCCTCCCGGTCCAGCCGGTTCCTGGCCTCGCGCACGGTCGACCGCGGCGCAGGGTGCGGGTCGCCGACGACGTCGTGCTCGGACGCGACGTGCGCGTCCGGGATCCCGTACACCGAGGCCAGCCGGTAGGTGTCCGGCGCGACCCGGGACACGACGCGCTCCTCCCCGGTCGCGCCGTCGGTGAAGAGATGGAAGTCGTAGTCGAGGCTCTCCATCTCCAGGATCGCGTCGTCGACCCCCTCGTGGGACAGCGCGTACGTCTTGTGGCGCACGACCTGCCGCTCGGCAACGGGGCGCGGGTAGAACGCGGGGCGGTGCGTCGGCTCGCTGCCGTGACGCCACGGGACCACGCCCTGGTCCGCCGGCAGCGGTGCCCCGCCCCGGCGGGCCTCCCAGTGCGGGTTGACCCGCTCGAGGCGGTTCCTGAGCCGGTCGTGGAGCCGGTCGATCGCCTCCCGCATGGTCGGGGCGGCGACCTGGGCGCGGACCTGGTGCCCGCCCACGTCGAGCGTCGCCTGGGCCACCGACGGCCGTTCCACGGCCGGGTCGGGCAGCTGGGTCAACCGGATGCGCTCGAACATCACGGGCTCGCGGACGTAGTGGTGCAGCGCACCGATCTTCTCGCGCGCGTACTTCTCCGCACCCGACGTCACCTGGCCGTGGAAGACGATCTGGACGGGGACCTCGACGTCGACGGCGCGCATGGCGGTTCCTCTCCCGAAGAACGTGACCCGGACCATTCTCGTCGGGATCGGTCGCGCCGGCCGGGGGCCTATGTCCCCGGACCCGCCGGACGTCGCGGCCTTCGTCCTCGGGGAACCGCTGCGGCACGGGCTACCGTCGAGGCCAGACGGGTCGCCGGGCGGTGCCGCGCCGGATCCACCGGGCGGGCGCGCCGGACCACGGGCCGTCCCGGCCGAGGAGGACGCAGAACCGTGACGCAGGAACAGCTCCAGAAGATCCGCAGCGGCGCAGGCTTCATCGCAGCGCTGGACCAGAGCGGAGGCAGCACCCCGAAGGCGCTGCGCCTCTACGGCCTCGACGAGAGCACCTACCGCGACGAGGCCGAGATGTTCGACCGCGTCCACGAGATGCGCCGCCGGATCATCACCAGCCCGGCGTTCGACGGCGACCGGATCATCGGTTCCATCCTCTTCGAGAAGACGATGGAGCGCGACATCGACGGCAAGGGCACCGCCGAGTACCTCTGGGAGGTCAAGGGCGTCGTCCCGTTCCTCAAGGTCGACAAAGGACTCGCCGACGAGGTCGACGGGGCCCGGTGCATGAAGCCGATCCCGGACCTCGATGCGCTGCTCGAGCGGGCGAAGGCCCACGGGGTCTTCGGCACGAAGATGCGATCGGTCATCTCGCTCGCGGACCCGGTGGGCGTCGGGGCGGTCGTCGACCAGCAGGTCGCCCTCGCCCGCCGCATCCTCGACGCGGGACTCGTCCCGATCGTCGAGCCCGAGGTGGACATCCACAGCCCGCAGAAGGCAGCGGCCGAGGTGCTGCTCGAGGCGGCCCTGCTCGACCGGCTCGGCGCGCTTGGCCCCGACGACAGGGTCGTGCTCAAGCTGACCCTGCCCGACGAGGACGACTTCTACGCCGGCCTCGTCGAGCACCCCAAGGTCCTGCGCGTCGTCGCCCTCTCGGGCGGCTACACCAGGGATGAGGCGAACGCACGGCTCGCGCGCAACCACGGCGTCGTCGCGAGCTTCTCGCGGGCGCTCACCGAGGGCCTCACGGCCCAGCAGAGCCAGGCCGAGTTCGAC
>DAIOGQ010000403.1:0-3211 GCA_036745175.1 Kineosporiaceae bacterium | reverse complement strand
TCGAGTCGTCGTCCGGCGGCGAGATGCCCGCGTTGTGGAAGGCGATGTCGACCTGCCCGTAGCGGGCGACGGTCTCGGCGTACATCCGCAGGTTGTCGGCCTCGCTGGTGACGTCCGCCCGGACGAACATCCCGTCGAGCTCGGTCGCGATCGCCTGACCGGCGTCGGCGTTCATGTCGACGACGACGACGTGCGCGCCCTCGCTCGCCAGACGGCGGGACGCCGCCAGGCCGATGCCGCTCGCCGCGCCGGTGACGACGGCGACGCGGCCGGAGAGTCGGTCCACTGCGTTCCTCTCAGTCGGTGGAGATGAAGACGTTCTTGGTCTCGGTGAACGCGTCGAGCGCGTCCGGCCCCAGCTCGCGCCCGAGCCCCGACCGCTTGAAGCCGCCGAACGGCGTCGTGTAGCGCACCGACGAGTGCGAGTTCACCGAGAGGTTGCCGGCGTCGACGCCGCGCGAGACGCGCAGCGCGCGGCCGACGTCGCGGGTCCAGATCGAGCCGGACAGGCCGTAGTCGCTGTCGTTCGCCTTCGCGACGGCGTCGGCCTCGTCGTCGAAGGGCAGGACGGCGACGACCGGGCCGAAGACCTCCTCGCGCCATACCCGGTCGGACGCCGAGCGGGGCAGGACGACGGTCGGCGGGTACCAGTACCCGGGTCCGTCCGGCGCGCTGCCGCGGAACGCGACGTCGACCGGCTCCGTCGACTCCTCGACGAAGGACCGGACGGTCGCCCGCTGACCGGCGGAGATGAGCGGTCCCATCTCGGCGTCGGTCTCGCCCGGCGCCTTGACCTTGACGCCCCGGACCGCGGGCTCGAGCAGCGCCAGGAACCGGTCGTACGCACTGCGCTCGACGAGGATCCGCGACCGGGCGCAGCAGTCCTGGCCGGCGTTGTCGAACACGCCGTACGGGGCCGTCGCCGCCGCCTTCTCGAGGTCGGCGTCCGCGAAGACGATGTTCGCGCTCTTGCCGCCGAGCTCCAGGGTGACCCGCTTGACGTGCTGCGCGCAGCCGGCCATCACCGCCGTGCCCACCTGGGTCGACCCGGTGAAGACCACCTTGCGCACGCCCGGGTGGTCGACGAACCGCTGCCCGACGACGGAGCCCTTGCCGGGCAGCACCTGCAGGACGCCCTCGGGCAGGCCCGCCTGCAGCGCCAGCTCGCCGAGCCGGACCGCGGTGAGCGGGGTCAGCTCGGCGGGCTTGAGGACCACGGGGTTGCCGGCCGCGAGCGCGGGGGCCAGGCCCCAGCCCGCGATGGGCATCGGGAAGTTCCACGGCACGATGACGCCGACGACCCCGATCGGCTCCTTGAACGTGACGTCGACGCCGCCGGCCACCGGGATCTGCCGGCCGAAGAGCCGCTCGGGTGCCGCCGCGTAGTAGTGCAGGACGTCGCGGACGTTGCCCGCCTCCCAGCGCGCGTTGCCGATCGTGTGGCCCGAGTTGCGGACCTCGAGCGCCGCGAGGTGCTCGACGTCGGCGTCGACGGCCTCGGCGAAGCGTCTCAGCAGCCGGGCGCGGTCCGCCGGCGCGACGGCCGCCCAGGCCGGCGCGACGGCCTGCGCCCGTGCGATCGCCGCGTCGGCGCCGTCGGCGTCGGTCTGCTCGACCGTCGTGACGACGTCCTCGGTCGCGGGGTCCAGGACCTCGTGCGTGCCGGTCATGCTGTCCCTCTCTCGGCGCGTCGTACGTTTCGGGTCAGAGCCGCTCGAAGCCGCGGACGAGCTCCCAGTCGGTGACGGCGGCCTCGAACGCCGTGAGCTCGACGTCGGCCATGTTCACGTAGTGCGAGACGACGTCCTCGGCGACCCGGAGCCCCTCCTCGACGGTCGCGAGGTCTCCCCCGCCGTCGAGCGAGCGCGGCCGGCCGCTCGCGCCGAGGACCGTCTTGACGACCGCCGAGTTCGCGAACAGGTCGCGGGCCTCGCGCAGCGAGGTGGGGACGCGCCGGCGCTCGGCGGTGTAGCCGTTGCCGACGAGGGCGGGCTCGAGGTCGAGCTTCTGCTCGATGCCCTGCAGGCCGGAACCGAGCATCGCGGCGAGGGCGAGGTAGGGGTTCACGTCGCCGCCCGGCACCCGGTTCTCGACCCGCAGCGACGGCCCCTTCCCGACGACCCGCAGCGCGCACGTGCGGTTGTCCTCGCCCCACGCGACCGCGGTGGGCGCGAAGGTGCCGGGCTGGAACCGCTTGTAGGAGTTGACGTTCGGCGCGTAGAGCAGGGTGAAGTCCGGCAGGTACGCCATCACGCCGGCGACGAACCGGCGGAAGACGTCGCTGCGGTCGTCGGTGGCGTGCGCGTCGTTGAAGACGAAGGAGCCGTCCGTTCCGCGCAGGCTCATGTGGATGTGGCACGAGTTGCCCTCGCGCTCGTTGATCTTCGACATGAAGGTGAGCGCCTTGCCGTGGGCGGCGGCGATCTCCTTGGCGGCGGTCTTGTAGACGCTGTGCCGGTCGGCGGTCGTGACCACCTCGGCGTACTTGAAGGCGATCTCGTGCTGGCCGAGGTTGCACTCGCCCTTCGCCGACTCCACCACGAGCCCGGCCCGCTGCATCATGTTCCGGATGTCGCGCAGGAGCGGCTCCACCCGCGTCGTCCCCATGATCGAGTAGTCGACGTTGTACCGGTTGGACGGCGTGAGGTCGCGGTAGCGCCGGTCCCACGCCTGCTCGTAGCTGTCGTCGAAGACGACGAACTCGAGCTCGGTGCCGGCGAACGCGACGAAACCCATCGCCGCGGCGCGCGCGACCTGACGCATGAGGATCTGCCGCGGGGACTGGACGACGTCCGACCCGTCGAGCCACGTGAGGTCGCACTGGACCATGACCGTGCCCGGCAGCCACGGCGTCGGCCGCAGCGTCGCGAGGTCGGGCCGGAAGACGAAGTCGCCGTACCCGGTGTCCCACGAGGACATCCGGTACCCGTCGACGGTGGCCATGTCGACGTCGACGGCGAGCAGGTAGTTGCAGCCCTCGGTGCCGTGCCCGAGGGTCTCGTCGAGGAAGAAGTCCGCATGGACGCGCTTGCCCGCGAGCCGGCCCTGCATGTCGGTGAACACGACGAGGACGGTGTCGACGGATCCGCTCGCGACGAGCCGGCGCAGCTCGTCGACGCTGAGCGGGGCCGGCGGGACCGGGCTGTCTGCCATGCGGGGGCTCCCTGTCGTGTGGTGGTTCTCGGTGGATGTGTCCGGGTCAGCCGATCAG
>DAIOGQ010000402.1:0-3243 GCA_036745175.1 Kineosporiaceae bacterium | reverse complement strand
TCGCCGTCCCGGCCGCCGAGGTACCGGTCCGTGACGAGCCCGCGGTCCGGCCGCTGCGGCTGGCCCTGCACGCGGCCCTCGACGACGACCCACCGCCGGCCGAGGTCGTCGCCGAGCTGCTCACCGGGCCCGTCGGCGGAGCCGACGCCGTCGCGCTGCGCAGGCTGCGACAGGCGGTGCGCGCCGTGGAGGTCGCCGCCGGCGGCGGCCGCCCGAGCGACGATCTTCTCGTCGAGGCGGTGACGTCGCCCGGCGGGCTGGTCCTGCTCGACGCCCGGGTCGCCGCGCCCGCCCGTCGCGTCGCCGCCGTGCTCGGTGCCGGCCGGGCGGCCGCGGCGGCGCCGGGCGCGACCGCCGAGACGGTGCTCTGGGCGGTCTGGGAGGCCGCCGGGCTGGCCACGGCCTGGCGCCGCACGGCGCTGCGCGGCGGCCAGGCCGGTGCTCGTGCCGACCGGGACCTCGACGCCGTCGTCGCGCTGTTCGAGGCGGCCGCCCGCTACGTCGACCGGCTGCCGCACGCCGGGCCGAGCGGGTTCCTCGACTACCTCGAGGGGCAGGACCTGCCGTCCGACACCCTCGCCGAGCGGGCACCGGACGGCGACGCCGTCGCGCTCGTCACCGCCGCCGGGGCGGCCGGCCGGGAGTGGGACGTCGTCGCGGTGACCGGCGTGCAGGAGGGCACCTGGCCGGACCTGCGGCTGCGCTCCTCGCTGCTCGGCGCGCAGGCCCTCGCCGACCTCCTCGACGGCCGGGCCGGTGCCGGCGGCGGGACCGTGGCAGCGCAGCGCCGGGCCGTCCTCGACGACGAGCTGCGCCTCTTCCACGTCGCGGTCAGCCGGGCGCGGCGCCACCTGCTCGTCACCGCCGTGCGGTCCGAGGACGACCTGCCGTCCGGCTTCGTCGACCTCGTCGACCCGCTGCCGGACGACGTCGAGGTCAGACCGGTGACCGACGTGCCCCGCGCGATGACGCTGCCCGCCCTCGTCGCCGAGCTGCGCGGCGTCGTCACCGACCCGGCCGCACCGTCGCCGCGCCGCGACGAGGTGGCCCGACGGCTCGCCGAGCTGGCCGCGGCCGGCGTCCCCGGGGCGCACCCCGACGAGTGGTTCGGTCTCGCCGGCCTGTCCGACGACCGGCCGCTGCGCGGCCCCGACGACCTCGTGCCGGTGTCGCCGTCGCGGGTCGAGCAGTTCGACCGCTGCGCACTGCGCTGGCTGCTCGAGACCTCCGGCGGGACGGCGGGCACGTCGTCGTCGCAGGCACTCGGCACGCTCGTCCACGAGATCGCCCAGTCGGTGCCGGACGGCGACCGCGCGGCCCTCGCGCAGCGGCTCGCCGAGCGGATCGGCCGGCTCGGGCTCGGCGGCGGCTGGGTCGACCAGCGGGAGCGCGAGCGCGCCGAGCAGATGGTCGCCAAGCTCGGCGACTACGTCGCGCAGGCCGGCACGCAGGGACGTGAGCTGGTCGCGGTCGAGCAGGACGTGCGGGTCGAGGTCGGCCGGGCCGTCGTGCGCGGGCAGGTCGACCGGCTCGAGCGAGACCGCGACGGCCGGCTCGTCGTCGTCGACCTCAAGACCGGCAAGTCCGCGCCGGCGGCCGGCGAGCTCGCCCGGCACGCCCAGCTCGGGGTCTACCAGGTCGCCGTCGAGGCGGGTGGCTTCGAGGAGGTCGCCCCCGGCGCGACCGGCAGCGGCGGTGCGCTGCTCGTCCAGCTCGGCACCAAGCGCCAGAGCCCCGGCGTCCAGCAGCAGCCGCCGCTCGGGTCCGACGACGACCCGCGCTGGGCGCACCGGCTCGTCGCCGACGTCGCCGAGGGGATGGCCGGGGCGAGCTTCGCGGCGTCCGGCAACCCGCTGTGCCGGATGTGCGCCGTGCGGCGGTCGTGCCCGCTCCAGGCCGAGGGGCGCGTGGTGGGCCCATGACCGGCACCGGCGTCCGGGCGTCGACGGGAGGACCGTCGTGACCGCCGACCAGCAGCAGCTCGGGTTCGAGCTCGACGAGCGGCTCGTCGTCGGGCCGGTCGGCGCCCGGACGGGCCGCGGGCGCCGCGGCCCGGCGCGTGCCACCACGCCCGCGCCGCCGAGCCAGGAGCAGCCGTCGCTGCCGCTCGACGCACCGCGCCGGTCCGCCGTCGAGATCGCCCGTGCGCTCGGCCGGCCCGACCCCACGCCCGAGCAGGTCGCCGTCATCGAGGCACCCGTCGCGCCCCTCCTGGTCGTCGCGGGCGCCGGGTCCGGCAAGACCGAGACGATGGCCGCGCGGGTCGTGTGGCTGGTCGCGAACGGTCACGTCGCCTCCGCGGAGATCCTCGGCCTGACGTTCACCCGCAAGGCCGCGGGCGAGCTCGCCGACCGGATCCGGTCCCGGCTGCGGGCGCTGCACCGGCGGGGCGTCGTCGACGAGGAGCCGCAGCCGGTGACGGTCTCGACGTACCACGCCTACGCGGCGGCCGTGCTGTCCGACCACGGCCTGCGGGTCGGGATCGAGCCCGGCTCCCGGCTGCTCGGCGAGGCCGGGGCGTGGCAGCTCGCCGCCGAGGTCGTCGAGCGCTGGGACGGCGACATGAGCGGCGTCGACCACGTCGCGGCGACCGTCACGGAGGCCGTCCTCGCCCTCGCCGGAGAGTGCGCCGAGCACCTCGTCGAGCCGGGGGCCGTCGCGGCGCACGTCGAGAGCGTCCTGGACCGGGCGACCGGGCTGCCCGCCGAGCTCGGCACCGTCGGACCGGGTGCACCGAAGGCCGGGGTCCGGGACCGGCTCGTCCGGCTCGCCGCCAAGCGCCGGCTCGTGCCGCTCGTCGAGGCGTACGTCGAGCGCAAGCGGGCGCTCGACGTCCTCGACTTCGGCGACCAGGTCGCGCTCGCGGCGCGGATCGCGAGCGAGGTCCCGCAGGTCGCGGTCGGTGAGCAGGCCCGGTTCAGGGTGGTGCTCCTCGACGAGTACCAGGACACGAGCCACGGTCAGCTGGTCCTGCTCCGGGCGCTCTTCGGCGACGGCCACCCGGTGACCGCCGTCGGCGACCCGCACCAGTCGATCTACGGCTGGCGCGGTGCGTCGGCGGGCAACCTCCAGCGGTTCCCCACGGACTTCCCGCACGCGGACGGCGCGCCGTCGGCGTGCACCGCACTGTCGACGAGCTGGCGCAACGACACAGCGGTCCTCGCCGTAGCGAACCGGGTCGCGGCCGACCTGCGGGTGCCTCCGCGGTGGGCCCGGAGCCTGGCGCACGTCGACGTCCCACCG
>DAIOGQ010000401.1:0-3247 GCA_036745175.1 Kineosporiaceae bacterium | reverse complement strand
GGCCCTGGCCCCGGGCGGCGCCGGTGACGAACGCGACCTTGCCCTCGAGTGCTCCCATGGCTGTCTCCTCCTCGTCGGGTCGAGCGGTGGGTGGTCGGGATGCCGGCGCGGCGTCGCGTCAGCGGATCGTGTTGCCGGCGTCGACCGTCAGCTCGAGCCCGGTGACGTAGCGGGACTCGTCGGACGCGAGCCACAGGACGGCGTTGCTGACGTCTCGGGCGTCGGTGAGCTCCACCGGCAACGTGTTCATGAAGATCGGCCCGAGGAGCGGGTCCTTGCCGAGGATCGGCTCAAGACCGCCGAGACCGGCCACCATCGGGGTGTCGACTCCGGTCGGGTGCACCGTGTTGACCCGGATGCTGTGCGCGGAGAGCTCGTTCGCGAGCGACCTGCCGACGCCGACGACGCCGTGCTTGGCCGCGACGTACGGCGCGAGGAACGGCAGCCCCTTGATGCCCGCCGTGGAGCTCGTGATGACGATCGAGCCGCCACCGGAGGCGATCAGGTGCGGGACCGCCGCGACGCAGGTGTTCCAGACCCCGGTGAGGTTCGTGTCGAGGGTGTCCTGCCAGACCTCGCGGGTCACCTCGTCCCAGCGCTGCACAGTGCAGATACCCGCGTTGGCCGACACGATGTCCAGTCTCCCGAGCTCGGCGACCCCGGCGTCCACCGCCGCCGTGAGGGCTGCCGCGTCACGGACGTCGGCCACCGTCGCGACGATCCGTCGGTCGAGCGCCTCGACGGCCTTGACCGTCTCGTCGAGGTCCGCCCGGGTCGCCAACGCGTAGGGGACGCTCGCGATGTCGGCGCAGATGTCCACCGCGATGACGTCGGCGCCCTCCTCCGCGAGCCGGATCGCGTGGCTGCGACCCTGTCCGCGCGCGGCGCCGGTGATGAGTGCGACCTTGCCGTCGACACGCCCCATCGCGCATCTCCCTTCGTCACGGGCCGTCTGCAGGACGGGTGGAGGAGGTGCGTCCGAGGCCGACATCTGCGCTGGTGGGTGGGGCCGGGGTGGGGGCAGGTGCCTGGTGCCGGGAGGAAGTGGTCTGATGTGGGCCACGTTCGCAGTGCTTTGAGAGGCTAACGACACCCGGTGTCGGAAGGAAGGGCCCGTGCAGTTCGCCGACAGGGTCGCGCGCACCGGTCGCCCGCCGAGCACGTCGGCCGGGCGGCTGGAGGAGATCGCGCTGGACCTGTTCACCCGGAACGGTTTCGACGAGACGACCATCGACGACGTCGCGGCCGCGGCGGGGATCGGACGCCGCACGTTCTTCCGGTACTACCCGTCGAAGAACGACCTCGTGTGGGGCGACTTCGAGCGTCAGCTCGCGCAGTTCCGCATCGTGCTGGCCGGCCTCGAGGCACTGCCGATGATGGACGCCCTGCGGCGCGCCGTCGTCGCCTTCAACCGGGTCGACGCCGCGGCCGCCGAGCAGCACCGCCGCCGGATGCGGCTCATCCTCACCGTGCCGACCCTGCAGGCGCACTCGACGCTGCGGTACGCCGCCTGGAGACGCGTCGTCGAGGACTTCGTCGCCGTCCGGACCGGCACCCCGGTCGCCGCGTTCGTCCCCCGGCTGGTCGGCTACGTCGCGCTCGCGGCGAGTGTCGCCGCGTACGAGCAGTGGCTCGTCGACCCGGGCGCAGACCTCTCCGAGCTCATCGACGCGGCGTTCGCGGAGCTGCCCGCCGGGTTCGCCCATCACGAGCGCCGGCGCTGACGCCTCAGGCTCCGGGTCGCCGCACGAAGCCGTCCGGGACGAGGACGTCGTCCGGGGTGAGGTCCTGCACGCGCGCCCTTCCCAGGCCCATCAGGGCCGAGTCGATGCCGTTGCGGAAGATGTCGAGGACGTTCTCGACGCCGGCCTGGCCGTTGGCGCCGAGGCCCCAGAGGTAGGCGCGGCCGATCATCACGGCGCGGGCGCCGAGCGCGACGGCCTTGACGACGTCGCTGCCGCGGCGGACACCGCCGTCGAGGAGGACCTCGACGTCGTGGCCGACGGCCTCGGCGACGGCGGGCAACGCTCTGATGGAGGCCGGGGTGCCGTCGAGGTTGTTGCCGCCGTGGTTGGACACGCTGATCGCCGAGACGCCGGCGTCGACGGCGCGGCGGGCGTCGTCGAGGCGGACGACGCCCTTGAGCATGAACGGGCCGTCCCACTGGGTGCGCAGCCAGGCGACGTCGTCCCACGTCGGGGGCGGGGTGGCCATCCACTCGCCGTAGGCGCCGAAGAACGTCGGGGCACCGTGACCGGGCAGGGCCATGTTCGGGACCTCGAGGCCGGGCGGTCGCAACGTCCTGGCCCAGCCGAGGAACCAGCGGGGCCGGACGACGGCCTCGGGCAGCCGGGTCAGGATCGTCCGGGCGTCGATCCGGTCGGGGATCCTCGGGCTCCCCCAGTCGCGGGCGTGCGAGAACGACCAGTCGAGCGTCAGGATCACCCCGACCGCGCCGGCGGCGCGCGCCCGGTCCAGGCGGGCGACGATCTGGTCGCGGGACCCGGACCAGTAGAGCTGGAAGAACGTCTTCGGGTTGGCGGCGACGACCTCCTCGACCGGCTTGGACGCGAACGACGACAGGCCCATCGCGACGCCGCAGGCGGCGGCGGCACGGGCGACCGCGACCTCGCCGTCGGGGTGGACGGCCTGCACCCCGGTCGGGGAGACGACCACGGGCAGGGCGACGTCCTGGCCCATGACCGTCGTGGACAGGTCACGGGCCGGTGCCGTCGCCGCGACGTGCGGCGCGAACCCCAGCTCGGAGAACGCGGCGACGTTGTCGTGCAGGGTGACGCCCTGCTCGGACCCGGCGACGAGCGCCAGGTACACCGACGTCGGCAGCCGCTTCCGGGCGAGCCGCTGAGCGATCGCGACGGTCTCGAACCACTCGTTCCTGGCCATCGGGGCTCCTCAGGCGGGGGGCTGGGCACCGGACGAGAACCCGGCCAGCGGGTCGTCCTCGCACGCGCTCACCGCCCGCGCGGCGCTCGGCGCCGACCGGCCGATGATGACCGGGACCGGGCGTGACCGCAGGTCCGGGCGCGGGCCGCCGCCCGCCGGACCGGTGCGGTGCGAGTGGTCCTGGTCGGGCTTCGGCACCGGGACGCTCCCGGGTGTGCCGCGGGAGGACACGACGGCAGCGAGGGCGGCTTCGCCGTGGCCCTTGACGCACTCGGGGTCCGGGCCGTCCAGCGGCAGGCCGGTGAAGAACTTCGCGGCCATGCAGCCGCCGCGGCAGGTCCCG
>DAIOGQ010000400.1:0-3273 GCA_036745175.1 Kineosporiaceae bacterium | reverse complement strand
CCCTTGTAGCGGGTCTTGTAGCCGCGGTTGCCGCCCTCCTCGATGCGCCCGGTGTTCCAGGCGCCCTCGATGGAGTCGATGTGGTAGTAGCCCTCGTTCTGCTTGGTGTCGAAGCGCACGTCGTCGAAGACGTAGAACTCGGCCTCTGGCGCGAAGAACGCGGTGTCGGCGATCCCGGTGGACTTCAGGTACGCCTCGGCCTTGCGGGCGACCTGGCGCGGGTCACGGCTGTAGGCCTCGCCCGTGTACGGGTCCACGATGCTCATGTTGATGTTGAGCGTCTTCTCCGCGCGGAACGGGTCGACGTAGGCGGTGGGCAGGTCCGGCATCAGCTTCATGTCGGACTCGTTGATCGCCTGGAAGCCGCGGATCGACGAACCGTCGAACATCTGGCCCTCGGCGAAGAAGGCCTCGTCCACGGACACCGCGGGGACGTTGAAGTGCTGCATGACCCCGGGGAGGTCGCAGAACCGCACGTCCACGAACCTGACGTCCTCGTCCTTGATGAACTTCAAGACGTCGTCGGCATTGCTGAACATCCAACCTCCAGGGCCGGGAGCGGGCAGAGATGGCCGCGGGGCCCGCCGTCGTCGGGACGCCCCGCGGAATCGCTCCGGACGCTATGGCGAGGCGGTTTCCCGGGGGTGTCCCGACTGTTTCCGACAGGTAACGCCGGAGGGCGGCAGGTGACGGGGGTGTGACCCTACCCCTCGCCCGCCCGCCACCCGTGGCCGGGCCCGCCGGCCGGCGGCGGCGCTGGTGACGCGCGGCTCGCCTCGACGGCGGCCGGCAGCGGCCGGCGCGCCCGGCAGCGGCGTCGCCGATAGCCTGGCGGGCATGGTCGGACGGCGTGACGTCGGCTCGTGGCTCGAGGGCCCGGGCGGCGCGGCCCCCCGGGGTGGACGGGCGTATCCGGGCGGACGGCTCGGCCGGCCCGCCGCGGGGCAGGGGTCGGTCGGGTCCTTCCCGCGCCGGCTCGCCGGGCTCGCGATCGACTGGGTGCTGTGCGTCCTCATCGCGCAGGGGCTCCTGGCGTCCGTCGGGCCGCGCGAAGTGATGGCGCTCGTCGTGCTGCTCGCCGAGAACGTGCTCCTCGTCGGCACCGCGGGCGCGACCCTCGGGCACCGGCTCGTCTGGCTCCGTGTCGAGACGGTGGACGGCGGCCCGCCCGGACCGGTCCGGGCCCTGGCCCGCGGCGTCCTGCTCGTGCTCGCCGTCCCGCCGCTCATCTGGGACGCCGACCAGCGTGGGCTCCACGACAAGGCCGCCGGTACCGTCGTCGCCCGAACGGGCTGAGGACCCCGCCCGCGCTGAGGTCGAGCGCGCGCAGGTCGCGCAGGGTCCGCAGCTCGTCGAGGTGCTGGGCCCGGCCGTCCGCGATGCCCGCGGCCGCGTTGCGGGCCGCCCCGTTGACGAGGCCGGCGTCCGCCCTGCGCACGAACGCTGCGACGAGTCGCGCGACTCCGTTGCTCGCAGTGGGGATCACGGTGGACCTCCGAGGATGTCGGGGACGTCGAGGGCCGGCCGGACCCCGAGCTCGGCTCCTGGGGTCGTGCTGTCCGGCCCCGTGCAGCACCCAGTCAACCGGGTGCGTGTTTCCGCGTGATGACACGAGGGCAACAGCGGGTCGACCGTCGGTGATGGCGCAGGGGTCAGCGGCCGCGCATCGCCTTGCGGTCGGGGCGCACCCGCGTCGGGTCGACGCCTTTGGGGATCGGCGGCCGGACGCCGCCGAGCGCCCGCAGCCGGCGAGACACCTCGCTGACCTCGGTCTTCGTCAGGGAGGGGCGCATCCGACCGAGCTTGCCGCTCAGCTTCTGCAGCGGCACCTGGTCGGTGCCGTCGCCGGCGTGCATGACGTGGACGGGCACGTTCGGCAGCAGCCGCGCGGTCTTCTTCCGCTCCGCCTCTGCGAGCCGGTTCACCCGGGGCAGCGGGCCCTCGGTGACGAGGACGACGCCGGGCCGCCCGACGGCGCGGAACACGAGGTCCTGCGTCCGTGCGTCGACGGCCACCGGCTCCTGCTCGACGTTCCAGCCGCGGCGCAGGCTCGACAGAGCCGCGCCGGTCGCCCCCGGCTGGCCGGCGATCTGGGCGTAGGCCGCCCGCTCGGCGCGGCGGGCGAGGATGAAGGTCGCCGCGAGCACCCCGGTCGGGACGGCGAGCACGAGCAGGTACCAGGGGTGCCCGATCGCGAGCCCGACGAGGTAGCCGAGCACGACCGGTCCGGTGAAGCCGAGAAGCATCCACCAGGGCAGCGCGCGGTCCGAGCGGCGGGTCATCCGGAAGACGTCCCTCAGCTGCGAGAGACGACCCTGCTTCTTCGGCACGCCGTCCTTCGGGCGACGACGAAGCAACCCACGCCGCGCCGGCGCGGCGTCGGGGACCGGAGTGCCTCCGGAGGATCCACGGGCCATGAGGCAGAGGATACGTGCCCGGCGGCGCGGGCCGTCAGCGGCCGAGCAGGTTGGCCGCCTCCTGACGGGTCGTCCCCGGCTCGGCGAGGTGGGCGAGCTCGGGACGGATCGTCGCGCCGCGGCGGGTCATCGCCTGTGCCCAGAGCCGGCCGGCCCGGTACGACGAGCGGACGAGCGGGCCGGACATGACACCGAGGAAGCCGGCCTCGTCGGCCTCGTCGCGCAGCTCGACGAACTCCTCGGGCCGGACCCAGCGCTCGACCGGGTGGTGCAGGGGGCTGGGGCGCAGGTACTGGGTGATCGTCAGCAGGTCGCAGCCGGCGTCGTGCAGGTCGCGGAGCGCCTGCGAGACCTCCCGGCGGGTCTCGCCGAGGCCGAGGATGAGGTTCGACTTCGTGACGAGCCCGGCGGCGCGGCCCTGCGCGATGACGTCGAGGGAGCGCTCGTACCGGAACGCCGGTCGGATCCGCCGGAACACCCGGGGGACCGTTTCGACGTTGTGCGCGAACACCTCCGGCCCGGCGTCGAAGACCTGGCCGAGGAGGGCCGGGTTCCCGGAGAAGTCCGGCACGAGGATCTCGACCCCGGTGCCCGGGTTCACGGCGTGGATCGCGCGGATCGTCTCGGCGTAGAGCCACGCGCCCTCGTCGGGCAGGTCGTCGCGGGCGACGCCCGTCACGGTCGCGTAGCGCAGCCCCATCGCCAGGACGCTCTCGGCGACCCGGCGCGGCTCGTCGCGGTCGAGCGGCTCGGGCCGGCCGGTGTGGATCTGGCAGAAGTCGCAGCGCCGGGTGCACTCGCTGCCGCCGATGAGGAAGGTCGCCTCGCGGTCCTCCCAGCACTCGAAGATGTTGGG
>DAIOGQ010000399.1:0-3276 GCA_036745175.1 Kineosporiaceae bacterium | reverse complement strand
GACGGCACCACGCAGGCGGGGCTCCCCCGGTCCTCCGGACAGGGGCAGCCGACCCGGTCCTGTCGAGCACGGCCGTCGACACCTGTGCGGCGCCCGGTCCGGATGGCCGCCGCCGGGGTGCTCGTCGGACGGCCGTCGGCCCGGCCCCGTGGTCAGCGGCCCATGCTGAAGAACTCGTCGTTGGGCCTGAGCGCGAACAGGTGCGCCAGCCGGTTCGAGGCGGCGAACAGCGCAGTGATCGACCCGACGTCCCAGATCTCGTCGTCGGTGAGCCCGGCGTCGCGGGCGGCTCGCAGGTCGACCTCGCCGAACGAGGCGGGCTCCTGCGAGAGCTTCAGGGCCAGGTCGACGATGGCGCGCTGCCGGGGCGCCAGCTCGCACCCCCGGGGGTTGACGGCCACGTAGTCGGCCAGGTGCGGCTCCTTGGACCGGATCCGCAGGATCGCACCGTGCGCGACCACGCAGTACGGGCAGTCGTTCATGCCCGAGGTCGCGACGACGACGAGCTCCCGCTCGGCCTTCGACAAGCCCTCGTCGGAGGTCATCAGCGCGTCGTGGTAGTCCAGGAACGCGCGTAGCTCGTCCGGACGCTGCCCGAGGGCCCGGAAGATGTTGGGCATGAACCCCGAGCGCTCGACGACCGGAGCGAGCCGCGCCCGCAGGTCGTCGGGCAGGTCCTCCAGCTCGACCGTCCCGAAGCGGCTGACCGGCCTGTCCGTCTCCGTCCCCATGACCCGGATGCTATGCCGACCGACCGACCGACCGACCGACCGACCGACCGGCGCGGCCGGAGCGGCGCCTGCGGGTGCCGACGGCCGTCGCGCGGGGTGGTGCGACCGCCGCCTCGAGCGTTCAATGACTGCCAGCGCTCCTCGACCGCCCACCGACGCCCCAGCCGCCGCACGACAGGAGGACCACGTGGACCCGCAGGCCGACATCGGCGTCACCGGGCTCGCCGTCATGGGCCGCAACCTCGCGCGCAACCTCGCGCGGCACGGTTGGAAGGTCGCGGTGCACAACCGCAGCCCCGAACGCACCCGCTCCCTCGTCACCGAGCACGGCGACGACGGCGCGTTCGTGCCGTCGGAGACGATCGAGGACTTCGTCGCGAGCCTGCAGCGGCCGCGCCGGATCGTCGTCATGGTCAAGGCCGGCGAGGCGACCGACGCCGTCGTCGACACCCTCGTCCCGCTCCTCGAGCCGGACGACATGGTCGTCGACGCGGGCAACGCGCACTTCACCGACACCCGACGGCGTGAGGCGGCACTGCGCGAGCGAGGCCTGCACTTCGTGGGCGCCGGTGTCTCGGGCGGCGAGGAGGGTGCGCTCAACGGACCGTCGATCATGCCCGGCGGCTCCGCGCAGTCCTACGCCGCGCTCGGCCCGATCTTCGAGTCCATCGCGGCGACGGTGGACGGCGTCCCGTGCTGCACGCACGTCGGGGAGGACGGCGCAGGCCATTTCGTGAAGATGGTCCACAACGGCATCGAGTACGCCGACATGCAGCTCATCTGCGAGGCGTACGACCTGCTGCGCGCCGGTCTCGAGGCACCCGCCCACGAGATCGCGAAGATCTTCGCGCAGTGGAACACCGGCGACCTCGAGTCGTTCCTCGTCGAGGTGACCGCCGAGGTGCTCGGCCACGTCGACGAGGCGACCGGCAGGGCCTTCGTCGACGTCGTCCTCGACCGGGCGGGCCAGAAGGGCACCGGCCGCTGGACCGTCCAGAACGCCCTCGACCTCGGCGTCCCGGTGACCGGGATCGCCGAGGCGACGTTCGCCCGCGCGCTGTCGAGCGGCGTGCCGCAGCGCGAGGCGGCCCGGGCCGCGCTGCCCGCGCGGACGACGGACGCGGCCGTGGAGGACCGCGACGCCTTCGTCGAGGACGTGCGGCTGGCGCTCTACGCATCCAAGGTCGTCGCGTACTCGCAGGGCTTCGAGCAGATCGCGGCTGCGGCGCAGGAGTTCGGCTGGGACATCGACCGGGCCGCGCTGGCCCGGATCTGGCGGGGCGGCTGCATCATCCGGGCCCGCTTCCTCGACCGGATCACCGAGGCGTACGAGCGCGACCACGACCTGCCGCTCCTGCTCGCCGACACCTACTTCCGCGACGCCGTCGCGGGCGGACTGCCCGCGTGGCGGCGGGTCGTCGCCCGGGCTGCACTCACCGGCACACCGGCACCGGCTTTCGCGTCCTCGCTGGCCTACTACGACGCCGTCCGCGCGGAGCGGCTGCCGGCCGCGCTCGTCCAGGCACAGCGCGACTTCTTCGGCGCCCACACCTACCAGCGGGTCGACCGGGACGGGACCTTCCACACCCTGTGGTCCGAGGGCCGCTCCGAGGTCCCCGCCTGACCGGCGCCCGGCCGCGACACGTCCGGCCGGGCCCACGGATCTGCCGCGGGGGCTTTCCCTGCTGCGAGCGCTCCGCGAGAGCCCGCGGTCAAGGGCAGGCCCGTCGGCTCCCCCGGCCGCTCCTGCGGTGCGGCTGCTCGGCGCCGGCGACCACGGCACGCGCGACGGCTGCGGCGAGGGCCAGCGAGGCGGTGGCGCCGTTGGCGTCGCCCTTCTCGAAGTCGTCGTCGGCCACGGCCATCGAGTTGGTGACGTGCGCCAGGCAGACGACGTCACGCGCCCGGGCGGCGGCGTACGCGTACAGCGCGGCCGCCTCCATCTCGACGCACACGGCTCCGGCAGCGACGGCGGAGGCGATCGCGGTCTCGGTCTCACGGTAGGGGGCGTCGGTGGTCCAGGATGCGCCACGGCGCAGCACCCCGGACGACCCGGCCGCCGCTGCTGGAGCGCCGGGCTGGACGTCCGAGGGGATCGGACCGGCCGTCAGGTCGGCCAGGGCTGCGGCGAGGTCGACCGCGAGACGGGCCCAGGTGGCGGCGGGTTGGTAGTGCAGGCTCGTGCCCTCGTCGCGCAGCGCCTTCTCGAGGAGGACGAAGTACGGCGGGTGGGCCGTGTCGAGGCCGGCGAGCCGACCGGCAGAGGTGATGCTCACGACCAGGTCCGCGCCGCTGGCCGCGAGCTGCTCCGCGACCAGGACGGCGAACGGTGCCCCGACGGCGTTGCCGACGACACCCAGGTCGACGCCGTCGACGTGGGTGGTCCACAGCTGGGTGTGGTAGCAGGCCCACCCCGGGTGGAGCCGGCCCAGGCCGCTGCCGGCGAGGTAGGCCACGACGTCCCCGTCGGGGTCCAGGAGGCAGGCCGCGGGGACCGGCTCGTCGGACAGCTGCTTCTGCCGTCGCGCCTCGCGCAACAGGTTCT
>DAIOGQ010000398.1:0-3291 GCA_036745175.1 Kineosporiaceae bacterium | reverse complement strand
GACGCGGCGGGCACCTACGTCGTCCGGGCGCTGGACAAGGCGGGCAACGTCGGCGCGACGTCCGCGCCGATCGTCGTCGCCCCCTGAGCGAGGACCGGCGTCGGTCAGCCGGACCGGCGCAGGCTAGACGCCGCCACCCGGCCGGTGGTCGCCGCCGCGGGCCTGCGAGACCGCATGCGGCAGGATCGGCGCGAGCACGGCGATGCCGTCCCGGCAGCCGCCCGGTGAGCCGGGCAGGTTGACGACGAGCATGCGGCCGGCGAGACCGGCGACCCCACGGGACAGTGCCGCGGTCGCGACGCCCTGGGCGGTGCCGTAGGCGCGGATCGCCTCGGCGATCCCCGGCACCTCGCGGTCGAGGACGCCGCGGGTGACCTCCGGAGTGAGGTCGCCGGGCGTCAGGCCCGTGCCGCCCGTCGTGAGCACGACGTCGTAGCCGGCGGCGACGGCGTCGCGCAGCGCCTGGGACACCGGCTCGCCGTCGGGCACGACGAGCGGTCCATCGACCGCGAACCCCATGTCTCGCAGACCCTCGACGAGGACCGGGCCACCCCGGTCGGCGTAGACACCGGCCGCCGCACGGTTCGACGCCGTGACGACGAGGGCCCGGCCGACCCGCCCCGCCGCGCCCTCCGCTGCGAGCTCGGCGTCACTCACGGTGCCAGTCCCCGGACCTGCCGCCGCTCTTCGCGACCACCCGGACGTCGTCGATCGTCGTCAGCCGGTCGACGGCCTTGACCATGTCGACGAGCGCGAGCGCGGCGACGCTCACGCAGGTGAGCGCCTCCATCTCGACGCCCGTCCGGTCGGCCGTCCGGACGGTGGCGGTGATCTCGACGCCGGAGTCGACGACCTCCAGCTCGACGACGACGCCGTGGACGGCGACCGGGTGCGCGAGCGGGACGAGCTCCGGCGTCCGCTTGGCCGCCTGGATGCCTGCGAGCCGGGCGACGGCGAGCGCGTCACCCTTCGGCACGCCGTCCCCGCGCAGGAGCGCGACGACGGCCGGCGAGCAGCGCACCCGGCCCGCGGCGGTCGCCTCGCGCGCGGTGACGGCCTTGCCCGAGACGTCGACCATGCGGGCCTGACCCCGCGCGTCGACGTGGGTCAGCCCGGCCGGCTGCCCGTCGGTCGCCGTCACCGGCGGACCCTGTCCAGCAGCATGCACGTCAGCTCGTCGCCGACCTGCACCCGGGTGACGTCCTCGGGGACGACCGCGAGGCACTGCGCCTGCGCGAGGTCGGCGACGAGGTGCGAGCCCTGGCCGCCGACCGGGGTGACGACGAGGCCGCTCTCGCCGGCGGCCGGCGCAACCGGGGACGTGAGCCGGGCCCGGACGAACTGCCGCTTGCCCGGCGGCGACGACCAGTCGACGCCGGCCCTCGCCGAGACCGTCGGGCGGTGCAGGTCCGTCTCGCCGAAGAGCCGCCGGAGCACGGGCCGGACGAACACCTCGAACGAGACCATCGAGCTGACCGGGTTGCCCGGCAGGGTGAAGATCGGCGTGCCGTCGACGCCGACACGACCGAAGCCCTGCGGCATCCCCGGCTGCATCGCGACCTTCTCGAAGACGACGCCGCCCGCCTTCGAGAGCACCTCCTTGACGGTGTCGTACGCGCCGGCACTGACCCCGCCCGTCGTCACGAGGAGGTCGGCCGTCGCGAGCTGCGCCTCGAGGGCGGCGAGGAAGGCGTCCCCGTCGTCCGCGACGAGCCCGACGTGCCGGGACGCCGCACCGAGCTCGGCCGCCGCCGCCGCGATCGCGTAGCCGTTCGAGTCGTGGATCTGGCCGCGGCCGAGCGTCCCGCCGGGTGCGACCAGCTCGCTGCCGGTCGACAGCACCGCGACCCGTGGCCGCGGGTGCACGCGGGCGGTCGCCCGGCCGACCGCGGCGAGCAGCCCGACCTGGCGCGGACCGATCCGGACACCGCGGCGCAGCACGACCTCGCCGCGCCGGACGTCCTCGCCGGCCGCCCGCAGGAACTGGCCCTCGGCCGGCGGCTGCGCGATCGACACGGTCGCGGTACCACGGTCGGTCCACTCGACGGGGACGACCGCCTCGGTGCCCGCCGGCAGCGGCGCCCCGGTCATGATCCGGATCGCGGTGCCGGAGGGCAGGTCGAGCCGCTCACCGCTGCCGGCCGGCACGTCACCGACGACGGGCAGCCGGACCGGGTGCGCGGACGTCGCGGAGGCGACGTCCGGCACCCGGACGGCGTAGCCGTCCATGGCGCTGTTGTCGAAGGAGGGCAGGTCGACCGCCGCGACGACGTCCTCGTCGAGGAGGCAGTCGAGCGCGTCGAGGAGAGCCACGTCGGCGGCGGGCAGCACCGTGACCGCGGCCAGGCACTCGGCGAGGTGCTCCTCGACAGGCTTCACCCCTGGCCGCCGACGCTGCCGGTGGTCGGGCCGCCGGGTGCCCCGGCCGGCGTGCTGACGACGGGGATGCCCGCCGTGAGCGCCGTCCCGTTCGACTCACCGGCCCCCATGCCCGCCACGTAGGTGCGCAGCCAGGCGCGCAGGTCCGGACCGAGGTCGGGACGCTCGCACGCGAGCTGGACGACCGCCTTGAGGTAGTCGAGCCGGTCACCGGTGTCGTAGCGGCGGCCACGGAACACGACGCCGTAGACGCCCGCTCCGGGACCGTCCTCCTTCGCCAGGGTCTGCAGTGCGTCGGTGAGCTGGATCTCGCCGCCGCGGCCGGGCGCGGTACGCCGCAGGACGTCGAAGACCCGCGAGTGCAGGACGTAGCGGCCGATGACGGCGAGATTGCTCGGCGCCTCCTCGACCGGCGGCTTCTCGACCATCCCGGTGATCCGCAGGACGTCCGGCTCGCCGGTCTCCTCGACGGCTGCGCAGCCGTAGAGGTGGATCTGCTCCGGCGGCACCTCCATGAGCGCGACGACGCTGGCCCGGGTCCGCCGCTGCACCTGGATCATCCGGACGAGCAGCGGGTCGCGCTCGTCGATGAGGTCGTCGCCGAGGAGGACGGCGAACGGGTTGTCCCCCACGTGCTGCGCCGCGCAGAGCACGGCGTGGCCGAGACCCTTCGGGTCGCCCTGGCGGGTGTAGTGCATGTCCGCCAGGACGTTCGACTTCTGGACCCGGGCGAGCCGGAACACGTCACCCTTGCTCTGCAACGCCTCCTCGAGCTCCCAGGCCCGGTCGAAATGGTCCTCCAGCGACCGCTTGTTGCGACCGGTGATGACCAGCACGTCGGACAGGCCCGCGGACACGGCCTCCTCGACGACGTACTGGATGGCGGGCTTGTCGACGACCGGCAGCATCTCC
>DAIOGQ010000397.1:0-3295 GCA_036745175.1 Kineosporiaceae bacterium | reverse complement strand
CCCAGCGCGACCAGGCCCGCGCCGTCTGGTACGCCCACCGGCAGACCCGCGACGCCGTCGAGATGCTCGTCGTCGCGGCAGGCGTCACGCCGCCCGCGGCCCGCCCCGCGTACGCGCTCGACGTACCGTCCGACGCCGACGGGGCGCGCGCGCTCGCCGCCGGGATCGAGGCGGGGGTCGCCCGGGTCGGGGTCTGGTCGGTGGGCCGGGGCACCGGTGAGGTCCGCGCCCTTGCCGCGGACCTCGCCGTCGTCGCGACGCGGCACCGCGCGCAGTGGCTCGGCGGGGTGCCACCCTTCGTCGGGTGAGCGGTTCGTCGGGTGCGCGGCGCGGCCCGACGGTCAGCCGCGGACGAGGTCCCAGCCGAGCCGGACGACGAGGACGGCGACGACGACGAGCAGCGCCGCACGGACGAACCGCGAGCCGCGCGCGACCGCCGTCCGGGCCCCGACGTAGCCGCCGAGGACGTTGGCCGCGCCCATCAGCAGACCGGTGCGCCACAGCGGCGCGCCCTGCGGGACGAAGACGGCGAGGGCCCCGAGGTTGGTCGCCACGTTCGCGATCTTCGCTGCGCCGCTCGCCTCGAGGAAGGCGTACCCGAGCACGGTGACGAGCGCCAGGACGAGGAAGGCGCCGGTCCCCGGGCCGAAGATGCCGTCGTAGAAGCCCAGGCCGGCCCCGACGAGGCCGGCGGCGAGCGTGTGCCGGCGACCTGTGTGGCGCAACAACGTGACGGTGCCGAGGTCCGGACGACGCCACGTGTAACCGGCGACCGTGACGAGCAGGGCGAGCACGAGCGGCCGGAACACGTCCTCGGGCAGCAGGCTCGCGCAGGCCGCGCCGGCCGCCGCCCCGGCGAACGCGGCAGGCGCCATCGGCAGCACGGTGCCCCAGTCGGGCCGAAGCCGGCGGGCGTAGGTGAGCGACGACGTCGTCGTGCCGCAGATGCTCGCGAGCTTGTTCGTCGCGAGGATCTGTGCCGGCGACGCGCCCGGCAGCCCGACCAGGAGCGCGGGCAGCTGGACCAGGCCGCCGCCGCCGACGACGGCGTCGACCCAGCCGGCCGCGAGCGCGGCGAGGAGGAGCCACGGCGGGCCGTCGATCACGCCCAGCGGTCGACGACGTCGAGGATGTCGACGAGGCGCTGGACGACGGCGTCGGGCTGGACGTCGACCGGCACCTGCTGGTCGGCCGGGATGTCCGAGTGCGGCACCAGAACGGCCCGCAGGCCCGCCCGCTGGGCGCCGTGGACGTCCTCGTACGACCGGTCGCCGACATAGACGCAACCGCTCGGATCGGACTCCCCCACCGCGGCCAGGGCTGCCGCGAAGGCCTCGGGATGCGGCTTGGCGTGCTCGATCTCGGAGCTGTAGACGGAGCCGTCGATGAGGTGGAGGACGCCGTCGCGGGCGAAGACGCGGTCGTGGTACTCCCTGGTCCAGATCGTGTTCGACAGGACGCCGACCTTGATCCCGCGCTCCTTCAGCCCGTGGAAGAGCGGCGGGACGTCGGGGTCGGTGAACGTGTGCGGTTCCCAGAACTCCTCGTACGCGGTGTGTGCGGGGCTGTGACCCGGGTGGTCGGACGCCACGCCGGCCTCGGCGAGGATCTCGGCGAGCCGCGCGCTGCCGCCGCTGTCCCGCTGCCGCAGCCAGGCACGCCGTTCAGCGTCGAGGATCCGCCCGGCGAGCTCTGACGCCGCCGCCGGATGGGGGGCGTAGTGCTCGGCGAAGGCGAACCACTGAGCGGCGATGTCGACGGTGTGCCAGGGCGTCAGCGTGCCGCCCCAGTCGAAGACGACCGCCCGGACCGCCGGGCGCGGGTCAGCCACGGACGACAGCGAGGAGGTGGCTCACGGCGTCGGCTACCCGAACCTCCACCCGCTCGCCCGTGCGCCGGTCCTTGACCTCCACCGTGCCGTCGACGAGACCCTTGCCGACGACGAGGATCGTCGGCATCCCGAGCAGCTCGGCGTCCTTGAACTTCACCCCGGGCGAGACCTTGGGCCGGTCGTCGTAGAGCACGCGGACACCGGCCGCCTCGAGCTCGGCGCTGATCCGCGCCGCGGTCGTGAAGACGGCCTCGTCCTTGCCGGTGGCGACGACGTGGACGTCCGCGGGCGCCACCGCGCGCGGCCACACGAGCCCGAGCTGGTCGTGGTTGGCCTCGACGATGGCGGCCACCGCGCGCGAGACCCCGATGCCGTACGAGCCCATCGTCACGGTGACGAGCCGGCCGTTCTCGTCGAGCACCTGCAGGCCCAGCGCGTCGGCGTACTTGCGGCCGAGCTGGAAGATGTGGCCGATCTCGATGCCCCGGGCGATCGTCAGCGCGCCGCCGCAGACCGGGCAGGCGTCACCCTCGCGGACCTCGGCGGCCTCGACCGTGCCGTCGCCGTCGAAGTCGCGGCCGGCGACCAGGTCGAAGACGTGCTTGCCGTGCTCGTCGGCGCCGGTGACCCACGTGGTTCCGGGCACCACCCGCGGGTCGAGCAGGTAGCGGATGCCGCTCGCGTTCTTCTCGCCGAGCACGCCGGGGCCGATGTAGCCCTTGACGAGACTCGGGGCCCTCGCGAAGTCGTCCTCGTCGAACGCCTCGACCTCGGCCGGTGAGACGGCGGCCTCCAGCCGCTTGAGGTCGACCTCGCGGTCGCCGGGCAGCCCGACGCACAGCGGCTCGCGGGTGCCGTCGGGGTTGACGAGGGTGACGACGACGTTCTTCAGCGTGTCCGCAGCGGCCCACGGGCGGCCGTCGGATCGCGGGTGCGCGGAGTTGGCGACGGCGACGAGCGTCTCGATCGTCGGGGTGTCGGGGGTGTCCTCGACATGCGCCGCGGGGACGCCGTCCCAGTCGCGGGCGGCAGGGACGGGCGTCGTGACGGCCTCGGTGTTCGCGGCGTAGTCGCACGACGTGCACCGGACGAAGGTGTCCTCGCCGACTTCGGCCGGTTGGATGAACTCCTCGCTCTTGCTGCCGCCCATGGCGCCGGACATCGCCGAGACGATGACGTAGTCGAGGCCGAGCCGGTCGAACGTCCTGATGTACGCGTCCCGGTGCCGGTCGTACGAGCGGTCGAGTCCGGCGTCGTCGACGTCGAAGGAGTAGGAGTCCTTCATGACGAACTCCCGGCCGCGCAGGATGCCCGCGCGCGGGCGGGCCTCGTCGCGGTACTTGATCTGGATCTGGTAGATCGACAGCGGCAGGTCTTTGTACGACGAGTACAGGTCCTTGACGAGCAGCGTGAACATCTCCTCGTGCGTGGGGCCGAGGAGCATGTCGTTGCCCTTGCGGTCCT
>DAIOGQ010000396.1:0-3308 GCA_036745175.1 Kineosporiaceae bacterium | reverse complement strand
GGGCATGTCGTCCCCGAGCCCGATGCCGCGGGCCCGCCCCTCGACGACGGCGACGACGCGCGTCACCGCGACCTCCTCGCCGTCGGGCCCGATCGGGAGCGTCCGGCCGACGAGCGGCCCGAGCCCCGCGACGAGCCGGGCGGCGGCGCCGGCGCGGTCGCGCCACCAGCCGTCCGGGCGCGAGCCCATGACGTTCGCGACGTCGACGACGAGGACGACGTCCGGCGGGTCGCTCAGAGCCGGAACCCGGTGTCGGCGGCCGGGATCTCGACGTCCATCTGGGCCTTCTGGAGCTTGCCGGAGTAGTCCCAGTTCATCGACTGCCAGCGGGTGAACTGGTCGAGCACCCACACGCCGGACTGCCGGGACCCGTTGCCGCTCTTGCCGTTCCCGCCGAAGGGCAGGTGCGCCTCGGCACCGGACGTCGAGTTGTTCACCGACACCATCCCCGCGCCGATGCCCTGCCGGAACCGGAAGGCCGACGTCGGGTCGGTGGTGTAGATCGACGACGAGAGGCCGTAGCCGGGCGCGTTCGCGAGGTCGATCGCCTCGTCGAGCGACGAGTACGCCATGACGCCGACGAGCGGCCCGAAGGTCTCGGTGCCGAACACCTCGTCGTCCGGGCGGACACCGTCGAGGATCACCGGGTGGTAGAAGATGCCGGCGCCTGGGTCGCCGACGAAGCCGTCGCGCGGGTTGTCGGCGGTGATCCGGCCGGTGCCGGTCGAGCCGAGCACGGTGTGGTGCGGCCGGACCCAGCCCAGGTACTCCTCGTAGCGGTCGGCGAACCGTTGCGACAGAAGCGGTCCCATCACGACGGGCTGGGTCGGGTCGCCGACGGCGGCAGCGCGGACGGCGGCGTCGAAGCGGGTGACGAACTCGTCGTGCACGCTCTCGTGGACGATGACCGTGCCGAGCGACGTGCAGCGCTGGCCCGCGGTGCCGAACCCGGAGAACAGCGCGCCCTCGACGGCGAGGTCGAGGTCGGCGTCGGCGGTGACGACCATCGGGTTCTTGCCGCCGAGCTCGAGGCACGCTGTCTGGAGATGCCGGCCGCACAGCTCGCCGATCCGGCGTCCGACGTCCGTCGAGCCGGTGAAGCCGACCTTGCCGACGAGCCCTTCGGCCAGGGCGAGGTCGAGCCCCTCGGACGTCGCCGCGCCGTCCGCGTGGACGACCTGGAGCAGCCCGCTCGGCAGCCCGCCCGCGACGAAGACCCTGGCCATGGCGTCCGCGCACGCGGCGGCGTACTCGGCGGGCTTCCAGACGACGGCGTTGCCCGCGAGGAGGGCCGGCACGAGGTACCACGACGGCACCGCCATCGGGAAGTTGCCCGCCGTGATGACCGCGGCCGTCCCGACCGGGACCCGGAAGGTGAACAGCTGCTTGTCGGGCATCTCGCTCGGCACCGTCTGCCCGTAGAGCCGGCGGCCCTCGCCGAGGAAGAAGTCGCACGTGTCGACGACCTCCTGGACCTCGCCGCGGGACTCCGCGAGCGGTTTGCCGACCTCGCGCGTGACGAGCGCCGACAGCTCCTCGAAGTTCGCCTCGACGAGCCGGCCGATCGCCGCGATGACCCGCCCGCGGACCGGTGCCGGCACCGCGGCCCACTGCTGCTGCGCCGCGCGAGCCGTGCGCGCCGCGTCGACGAACGCCTGCGGTCCCGCGAGCTCGACCCGGGCGACGACGTCGGCGGTGTCGGCCGGGTTCACCGAGTCGATGGTCCGCACCGCGGCGGGCGGCCCGCCGGCGAGCGTGGAGCGCAGGGTGGGGACCGTCGCGCTCGTGGGGTCGGGGGAGGGCGCCGTCGTCGTCATGCACCGAGGCTATCCCCGCCCCGGGCCTACTTCGATGTCCCCGTCTGCGGGTGTCTACCGGACACGCTAGACACCGCGAGACCTCGCTACACCCGGGACCCCCCGCTCGCCGGTCCGTCCGCCCCGTCCGTCCGCTCGCCCCGTCCGTCCGGCCTTCCCCGTCCTCTGGTGGCGAAGGGGCCCTACGAACGGCCCCGAAGGGCCCCTTCGCCACCAGAGGACGGGTCGTGGGCGTGTCGCGCGGGCGGCGTGTCGAGGGCGCGACACGACATAGCGGACTCTTCGTCAATCTGCGGATCGCGGTAGACACGCGGATACCGTCGAAGGATGGACCCGGTCCGCAACCCCTACGCGCCGGGCGCGGGGCAGCGTCCGCCCGAGCTCGCCGGTCGGGATGTCGAGCTCGAGGCGTTCGACGTCGTCCTCGAGCGGATCGCCCGCGGCCGGCCCGAGCGCAGCATCGTGCTCACCGGGCTGCGCGGGGTCGGCAAGACGGTGCTCCTCAACGCGCTGCGCTCGTCCGCGGTCCGGCGCGGCTGGGGGACCGGGAAGCTCGAGGCCCGGCCGGACCAGTCGCTGCGCCGCCCGCTCGCCGCCGCCCTGCACCTCGCCGTCCGCGAGCTCGGGTCGACGCGGCGCGAGGAGAGCGACTACGTGCTCGGCGTCCTCAAGTCGTTCGCGCAGCGCGAGGACGCCGTCCGCGGCGCCGCGGCCGGCCGGGCCGGTGCAGGGAGCCGGGCTGTTCGCCTGCGCGACCGCTGGCAGCCCGGGATCGACGCCCCTGCGGTGCCCGGCCGGGCCGACTCCGGTGACATCGAGATCGACCTGGTCGAGCTGCTCACGGACGTCGCCGGGCTCGCTGCCGACGCGGGCCGCGGGATCGCCGTCTTCCTCGACGAGATGCAGGACCTCGGTCCGGACGACGTCTCGGCCCTGTGCGCGGCGTGCCACGAGCTGAGCCAGACCGGCCTGCCCCTCGTCGTCGTCGGGGCCGGCCTGCCGCACCTGCCCGCTGTGCTCTCGGCGAGCAAGTCCTACTCCGAGCGACTCTTCCGGTACCAGCGGATCGACCGGCTCGACCGGGCCGCCGCCGACCGCGCGCTCGAGGCTCCGGCCAAGGACGAGGACGCCGAGTTCACCCCCGAGGCGCTCGACGCGCTGTACGCGGCGACGGCGGGCTACCCGTTCTTCGTCCAGGCGTACGGCAAGGTCGCCTGGGACGTCGCCCCCCGCAGCCCGATCACCGCGGACGACGTGCGCGTGGCGGCGCCGGAGGCGCAGGCCGAGCTCGCGGTCGGCTTCTTCGGCTCCCGGTACGAGCGGGCCACCCCCGCCGAGCGCGAGTACCTGCGCGCGATGGCCGACGTCGCGGTGGACGACGAGCCGGTCGGCGCGGCCGGCGCGGCGCCGGCGCACGGCGGCGTCCCGACGTCGGTGATCGCCGAGCACCTCGGCCGCAAGGCCCAGTCGCTGTCGCCGGCCCGGGACGCC
>DAIOGQ010000395.1:0-3319 GCA_036745175.1 Kineosporiaceae bacterium | reverse complement strand
CGGCGGCCGGACGAACCTGTGCAGGTGCCCAACGATCGGGGCGGGACCGGACGACCTTCCGCCTGCACGGTCGGCTGCATGTGCGGCTGCACTTCCGTGTCGCCGACGGCCGCGCGACCGCCCTCGATGCCTGCCCGCGGACCCCGTCACTCGCGGCGCGCGGTCGCGCGCACGTACGCGGTCTGCACGTCGGCCACCTCGAGCACGGCCATCGCGTCGGGGGCGGCATCGTCGGTGCCGGCCGGGACGACGGCCCTCGTGAAGCCGAGCCGGGCCGCCTCGGCGAGCCGGCGCCCGACGCCGGCGACCCGGCGGACCTCGCCCGCGAGCCCGACCTCGCCGATGACGACGAGCCCGGGCAGCAGCGGGCTGTCGACGCTGCTGCTCGCCACCGCGAGCGCGACCGCGAGGTCGGCGGCGGGCTCGCCGAGCCGGACGCCGCCGACGGTGGCGACGTACACGTCCTTCGCGGCGATCCCGAGCCCGGCCCGCTTGTCGAGCACCGCGAGCGCCATCGCGACCCGGGACGCCTCCAGGCCGGACGTCGCCCGGCGCGGGTTGGCGAGCGACGACTGCGCGACGAGTGCCTGCACCTCGGCCACGAGCGGCCGCCGACCCTCCAGGGCGACGGTCACCGCCGTGCCGGCGACCGGTTCGTCGCGCCGGGACAGGAACAGCCCGCTCGGGTCGGGGAGCCCGACGATGCCGGTGTCGGACAGGTCGAAGCAGCCCACCTCGTCGGTGGCGCCGTAGCGGTTCTTCACCGCGCGCAGCATGCGCAGCCGGGAGTGCCGCTCGCCCTCGAACTGGCAGACGACGTCGACGAGGTGTTCGAGGACGCGGGGGCCGGCGATGGAGCCGTCCTTCGTCACGTGGCCGACGAGGACCGTCGCCATTCCGCGCGTCTTGGCGACCCGGATGAGGGACGCCGCCACCTCGCGGACCTGGCCGACGTTGCCGGGCGTGCCCTCGACGGCCTCGCTCGCGATCGTCTGGACCGAGTCGACGACGAGGAGGTCGGGCGCCACCTGCTCGACGTGTCCGAGGACGGTCGCGAGGTCGGTCTCGGCGGCGAGCAGCAGCCGCGGGCGCAGCGCACCGATCCGCTCGGCCCGCAGCCGGACCTGGGCGGCCGACTCCTCGCCGGTGATGTAGAGGACGGTTCTGCCCTGGGAGGCCGCCCGCGACGCGACGTCGAGCAGCAGTGTCGACTTGCCCGTCCCGGGCTCGCCGGCGAGCAGGACGACGGCGCCGCTGACGATGCCACCACCGAGCACCCGGTCGAGCTCGTCGACCCCGGACGCCCACGTCGCCGCGTGCGAGGCCTCGACCTCGGCGATCGGCCGGGCCGGGACCGCGACCGACCTGGCCTGCGTCACCCCTGCGGTCGGTCCGCCGGCCTCCTCGAGGCTGCCCCAGGCCTGGCACTCGCCGCAGCGCCCGACCCAGCGGGTCGACGTCCAGCCGCACTCGGCGCACCGGAACGTCGGCCGTGCGTCGCGCGCGGTCTTCGCCGCGGCGCGCGTCGCCGCCTTGCCGGGCCGGCCGGGCCCGGGACTCGCCGCTGTCGTCACGGGCCCGAACCTAGACGACCCCGCCGACAACCGGGCGCCGCCGTCCGCAGCGGCCGTCGGGCGTCGGGCGTCGGTAGGCCCTACTCCCCGGTGGCGCCGTCGATCCGCTCGCGCAGGAGGTCGGCATGGCCGTTGTGCCGGGCGTACTCGCCGACGAGCTTGGCGAGGTTCCAGCCGACGCTTCGGCCGTTGCCCTCGCCGACTGAGCCGAGCGTCCCATGCCCGGCGACCCGCTCGTCGGTCGCGGCACGCTCACGGCGCCAGGCGGCCATCGACCCGGCGACCATCGAGGCGTCGCACTCGATGTCCCATTCGGGGCCGTCGTCGGTGTACTCGCCCCAGACGAACACCAGCGGCACGTCCGGGCCGAGCGCCCAGGCACCGTAAACCCGCTCCATCTCGGTGATGTGCCGCACGAGGCCGAGCAGCGACAGCACTGACGGCGGCGCGGACCGGGTCGCGAGCTCGTCGTCCGTCAGCCCTGCGCACTTGGCCTCGAGGGCGCTGCGATGGAAGGCGAGCCAGCCGAGCAGGACGTCCAGGACGTCCCCGTCGGCCGGCTCGGGCGCTCGCTGCATCATGGGCACGAGGGTGGCAGCGGCTGCGCCGGCCTGCAAACCGCGCCCTGCGCCGGCCGGCGCACCGCGCCGGCCCGTGCCCGGCGGCTCAGGGGGTCGTGACCGTACCCATCCGCACGACCTCGAAGGCGCTGCCGGGCACGTGCTTCAGCGCGCCGAGCTGGTCGTCGTCCCAGCGCTCGTCCGGGGCTCCCGACAGGTACCAGTCGCTGCCGTTGTCCGCGACGATCATCCCGTAGCGCTTGAGCGCGGTGAGGACGACGCGGGCCTGCGGCGGGTAGCCGGAGACGTCGTAGGACGACTTGAGCCGCACCCGCATCCCCATCGGCGGCAGCGACGTGCTGGTGCTGCTGCTCGCCCAGTGCCGGGCCGGGGCCACGTACGCCCGCCGGCTGCGGTTCACGGTGAAGCGCAGGGCGTGCTCGATCGCCCCCGCAGCGACCTCGTCGTAGCGGACGAGGCCGGGCAGGATCGGCAGGCCCGCGGCGTCGGCGCTGGTCCAGCCCGCGGGCCGGGAGGTGCCCGTGGCCAGGTCGAAGACCGCGCCCGAGCCGGCGTGCCAGCGCGCGCCGCCGTCGAGGGGGTGCGCGTCGAACAGCTCGTAGAGCCTCCAGTGGTCGCGGTCGACGACGAGGACGTGCCGGTCGCCGTCCGCCGCCGTGCCGCCCTCGACCGGCGCGGTCCGTGGCACCGGGTACGGCCCCGGGTCCGACTCGTCGGCGTAGTCGAAGGAGACCGGCACCCGGTCCTGGCCGCCCGGGACGACGACGTACGGGATGCCGAACGGGCCACCGTCCCAGTTCGCCCCGAAGTCCGGGTGCAGCCGCTTCCCGCTGCCGATCGAGCCGATGAGCGTGGCCGACCGGGGGTCGACGGGGGCGCGGTCGACGCGGGTGTTCCACGGGTCCGACGCGGGGAAGGGCCGGCGGCCGGCCAGGCTCGCGCCCGGGCCGAGGTCACCGGCCGACCGGACCACGGCGCCCGCCGTACCGCCCGCGCGCGCCGTCCGGCCGCCGGTGCCGGACGGCCCGGACGCCGACCGGGTGCCGGTCACCCGGCCGGACAGTGCTGTGCCCGACGACGAGGCCGCCGGCCAACGGCTCGGGGTGCCGGGCGGCGACCCGGCCGTCAGGGACGACGGGTCCGTCCGGCCGTCCGCGGCCGGGG
>DAIOGQ010000394.1:0-3328 GCA_036745175.1 Kineosporiaceae bacterium | reverse complement strand
ACCGTGCCGCCGGTCATGTACTCGCAGCCGTGGTCGCCGACGCCCTCGACGACGGCCGTGGCGCCGGAGTTGCGCACGCAGAACCGTTCGCCGACCTGGCCCCGGAGGAGCACCTCGCCGCCCGTCGCGCCGTAGCCGATGACGTTGCCGGCGATGATGTTCTGCTCGGCCGCGAAGGCCGCCGACCGGTCGGGTCGGACGACGACCCGGCCGCCGGACAGGCCCTTGCCGAGGTAGTCGTTGGCGTCCCCGAGCAGCCGCAACGTGATGCCGCTGGGCACGAACGCGCCGAACGACTGGCCGGCGGACCCGGTGAGCGTCACGTCGATCGTGTCGTCGGGCAGGCCGTCGCCGCCCCAACGCTTCGTCACCTCGTGGCCGAGCAGTGCGCCGACCGTGCGGTTGACGTTGCGGATCGGCAGGCTGATCCGGACCGGCTCGCGGCGCTCGAGCGCGTCGGCGGACAACTCCACGAGCTGGTGGTCGAGCGCCTTCTCCAGTCCGTGGTCCTGCGTCGCGGTGCGGCGCCGCGCGGTCCCCTCGGGGACGTCCGGGACGGCGAGGATCCTCGTGAGGTCCAGGCCCGAGGCCTTCCAGTGCTCGACGGCGTCGGTCACGTCGAGGGCCTCGGCGTGTCCGATCGCCTCGTCGAGGCTGCGGAAGCCGAGCGTCGCGAGGTACTCGCGGACCTCGGCCGCGACGAACTCGAAGAACGTGACGACGAACTCGGGCCTGCCGGCGAACCGCGCCCGGAGCTCGGGGTTCTGCGTCGCCACGCCCACCGGGCACGTGTCGAGGTGGCACACCCGCATCATGATGCAGCCCGAGACCACGAGCGGCGCGGTCGCGAACCCGAACTCCTCGGCGCCGAGCAGGGCCGCGACGACGACGTCCCGGCCGGTCTTCAGCTGGCCGTCGGTCTGCACGACGATCCGGTCCCGCAGGCCGTTGAGCACGAGGGTCTGCTGGGTCTCCGCGAGGCCCAGCTCCCAGGGCGCGCCGGCGTGCTTGAGGCTGGTGAGCGGGCTCGCGCCGGTCCCGCCGTCGTGGCCCGAGATGAGGACGACGTCCGCGTGCGCCTTGCTCACGCCCGCCGCGACGGTGCCGACGCCGACCTCGGAGACGAGCTTGACGTGGATCCGTGCCGACGGGTTGGAGTTCTTCAGGTCGTGGATCAGCTGGGCCAGGTCCTCGATCGAGTAGATGTCGTGGTGCGGCGGCGGTGAGATGAGACCGACGCCGGGCGTCGAGTGCCGGGTCCGCGCGACCCAGGGATAGACCTTGTGGCCGGGCAGCTGGCCGCCCTCGCCGGGCTTGGCGCCCTGCGCCATCTTGATCTGGATGTCGTCGGAGTGCGTGAGGTAGAGGCTCGTCACCCCGAACCGGCCGGAGGCCACCTGCTTGATCGAGCTGCGCCGCGCCGGGTCGAGGAGGCGGTCGGGGTCCTCACCGCCCTCGCCGGTGTTCGACTTCGCTCCGATCGAGTTCATCGCGATCGCGAGGGTCTCGTGCGCCTCCTGGGAGATGGAGCCGTACGACATGGCCCCGGTCGAGAACCGCTTCATGATGGACTCGATCGGCTCGACCTCGTCGACCGGCACCGGCGACCGCTCGCCCTCCTTGAACCGGAACAGGCCCCGCAGGGTCATGAGCCGGGCGGACTGCTCGTCGACCGCGCGGGTGTACTCGCGGAACACGTCGAAGCGCCGGGCCCGGGTCGAGTGCTGGAGCCTGAAGACCGTGTCGGGGTCGAACAGGTGCGGCTCGCCGTCGCGCCGCCACTGGTACTCGCCGCCGGTCTCGAGGCGCCGGTGCGGGTCGCGGATCCCGTCGGCCGGGTAGGCCCTCGCGTGCCGGTGGGCGACCTCGGTGGCGAGGACGTCGAGCCCGATCCCGCCGAGCTGCGACGTCGTCCCCGTGAAGTACCGGTCGACGAGGTCGGAGCCGAGGCCGATCGCCTCGAAGACCTGCGCGCCGCGGTAGGACGCGACGGTCGAGATCCCCATCTTGCTCATGACCTTGAGGACGCCCTTGCCGAGCGCCTTGATGAGGTTCGCGACCGCCCTCTCCGGGGACAGGCCGGTGATCTCGCCGCGGCGGACGAGGTTCTCGACGCTCTCCATGGCGAGGTACGGGTTCACCGCGGCGGCGCCGTACCCGACGAGCAGCGCCACGTGGTGCACCTCGCGGACGTCACCGGCCTCGACGATGAGCCCGACCTGGGTCCGGGTCTTCTCCCGGATGAGGTGGTGGTGGACGGCGCTCGTGAGGAGCAACGACGGGATCGGCGCGAGGTCGGCGGTGGAGTCCCGGTCGGACAGGACGACGAACCGGGCGCCCGCCTCGATCGCCGCCGAGACCTCGGCGCAGATCTCGTCGAGCCGTGCCGCGAGCGCCGCGCCCCCGCCGTCCACCTTGTAGAGGCCCCGGACGGTGACCGTCGCGTACCCGGGCAGGTCGCCGTCCGCGTTGATGTGGACGATCCGGGACAGCTCGTCGTTGTCGATGACGGGGAAGTGCAGGACGAGCTGGCGGCAGTGTGCAGGGCTCGCCGACAGCAGGTTGCCCTCGGGGCCGATCGCGGTACCGAGCGCCGTGACGAGCTCCTCGCGGATGGCGTCGAGCGGAGGGTTGGTGACCTGGGCGAAGAGCTGCGTGAAGTAGTCGAACAGCAGCCGCGGACGCTGGCTCAGCACCGCGACCGGGGTGTCGGTGCCCATCGACCCGATCGGCTCCGCGGAGGCGCGCGCCATCGGCGCGACGAGCACGCGCAGCTCCTCCTCGGTGTAGCCGAAGGTCTGCTGCCTGCGGGTCACCGAGGCGTGCGTGTGGACGACGTGCTCGCGCTCGGGCAGCTCGGACAGGAAGATCCGGCCCGCGTGCAGCCACTCGTCGTACGGGTGCTGCCCCGCGAGGTCCGCCTTGATCTCCTCGTCGTCCACGATCCGGCCGTACTCGGTGTCGACGAGGAACATCCGGCCCGGCTGGAGCCGCCCCTTGCGGACGACGGACGCCGGGTCGATGTCGAGGACGCCCACCTCGCTCGCGAGCACGACGAGGCCGTCCTCGGTGACCCAGTACCGGGCCGGGCGCAGGCCGTTGCGGTCGAGCACGGCGCCGATCAGCGTGCCGTCGGTGAACGCGACGCAGGCCGGCCCGTCCCACGGTTCCATGAACATCGAGTGGAACTCGTAGAACGCCCGCCGGGCCGGGTCCATCTCGGCGTGGTTCTCCCAGGCCTCGGGGATCATCATGAGCACCGCGTGCGGCAGGGACCGGCCGCCGAGGTGGAGCAGCTCGAGCACCTCGTCGAAGCTCGCCGAGTCGC
>DAIOGQ010000393.1:0-3330 GCA_036745175.1 Kineosporiaceae bacterium | reverse complement strand
GACCGCGAGGACCTGCCCGTCGTCGTCCGGGCGGGCCGGCACCTCGCGCGGACCCGGCGCTACCTGCGCGGGCTCGGCCACGAGGTCGAGCCCGGGGAGCTGCCCGCCTGCGCCGCGGCCCAGGCCCGGGTGGGGGACGGCTGGGTCAAGCTGGTCGGTGACTGGATCGACCGCCAGACGGGGGACCTCGCGCCGTGCTGGCCGCGGGCCGCGCTCCAGGCGGCCGTCTAGGCCGCCCATGCCGAGGGTGCCCGGGTCACGGCGCACTGCTTCGGCGAGGACTGCCTGCCCGACCTCATCGCCGCCGGCATCGACTGCATCGAGCACGCGTGCGGGCTCACCGACGCGACCCGCGGGATCGCCGCGGCGCGCGGCGTCGCGATCGTCCCGACGCTCGTCAACATCGACAACTTCCCGGCGTTCGCGGCCGCGGGCGAGGAGCGCTTCCCGCGCTACGCCGCCCACATGCGGGCCCTGCACGCGCGCCGGTACGAGACCGTCGCCCTCGCCTACGAGGCGGGTGTGCCGGTGTTCGTGGGCACCGACGCCGGCGGCTCGCTGCCGCACGGGCTCATCGCGAAGGAGGTCGCCGAGCTCGTCACGGCGGGTCTGCCGCCGACCGCCGTCCTCGACGCCGCCGCGTGGGGCGCCCGGTCCTGGCTCGGGAAGGCCGCCCTCGACGAGGGTGCGCAGGCCGACGTCGTCGTCTACCCCGCCGACCCGCGGGAGGACGTCGGCGTGCTCGGCCACCCCTCGCAGGTGATTCTCCGTGGCAGGCCGGTGGCCTGACCTGGCACCGTCCTCGCCATGACCGAGGACGCCGCGACCGCCGGTGCGAGGCCGGCCGACCGGCTGGTCGTCCTCCACCCCACCGAGCCGCTCGTGCTCGACGCGGCACCGGACGTGCCGGACGACGACCCGCCGGCGAGGTGGCCCGACGTCCTCGCTGCGGCCGGCGCCCTGCTGCCGGACCGCGCGATGCCGCTCGGTCCGGACCGCAGCACGGCCGCGGGGCACCTGCGCGTCGTCGTCGCGCGCACGGCGCGGACGGCGAGCGGGACCGCCTGGGTCGACGAGCCGCCCGCAGCGTGGCCCGACGAGGTCCGCAACGCCGTCCGCGGGGTGCTCGACGAGGACGCCGGCCGGACGCCGACCCCGCGGCGGGCGCGCTGGATGCGCCGCGGCTGGTGGGACGAGGCGACGACCTGGGTCGACGAGGCGCTGGCCGCCGCGGGGCGACGGGACCGGACGGGGCCGCTCGAGCCCGTGGAGCACTGGTCGATCTCGTCGGTCGCGCGGGTGCCGGTCGTCGGCGGGCTCGTCTGGCTCAAGGCGGTGCCGCCGATCTTCGCGCGCGAGGGCCCGGTGCTGGCCGCGCTCGGTGAGCTCCTCGCCGGGCTGCCGCGGACGGGGCCCGACGGCGTCCGGCTGCCCCGGGTGCCCGACGTCCTCGGTACCCGGGACGACGGGCCGGCCGGTGCGCTGCTCCTGCTCACCGACGCCGGGACGATCCCTGACGACGTCGCGCCGGGCGAGGCGGCCCGCCTCGCCGCCGGCCTGGCCCGGCTCCAGGTCGTCACCGCGGGGCGCGTGCTCGACCTCACCGGAGCGGGCCTGGACGACCGGACCCCGGCGGTTCTCGCCGCCGGCATCGCCCGGCTCGCCGAGGACGCCCTGGAGCTCGACCGGCTCGACGGCGACGAACGCGCGGCGTTGCGCCGCGCCGTACCCCGGTGGGAGGACCGGCTGCTCGCGCTCGCCGGCTCCCCGCTGCCGGCCGTCCTCGTCCATGGTGACCTGCACCCGTGGAACGTCGTCCGGGCGGCCGGCTGGGCGGACGGCGACGAGGTCCTCATCGACTGGACCGACGCCGCCGTCGGGGTCGCCGGGGTCGACCTCGTGACGCTCGCCCGTCTGGACCCGCGCACGGGCGCACCGGCCGGGGACGGGACGGCGACGGCCGTCGTCGACGCCTACTCGACGGTCTGGGCCGGTGCCCTCGGGCTGGGCCTCGACGCGGTCCGGGCTGCGGTCCGGGCGGCCGTCCCGGCGGGCTGGGTGGTCCAGGCACTCGCGTTCGACGGCATCCTGCGCGCTGTCGAACCGGTCCTGCGCCCGCAGAACGCGGGGGCGCTCGCGGACAACCTGCGCCGCCTGGCTGCCACGGACAGCTGAGGGCCGACCGGACCCATGAGGACCGCCGGACGCGGCCGCCGTCCGGGGCATCGCCGCCGGTCTGGCAGAATGGTTCGCCGTACCCGTCCGTCGTGGCCCCTCTCACCGCTGCGGACGTGTCCCGAGCCCGAACCGCACCCGGTCCCCACCCGGTGCGCACCGGCTCACCCCCACAGAAGCAGGAGTGACCACACCCGTGGCCGTCAAGATCCGTCTCAAGCGCCTGGGCAAGATCCGCGCGCCGTACTACCGCATCGTCGTCGCCGACTCACGCGTCAAGCGTGACGGTCGGGTGATCGAGGAGATCGGCAAGTACCACCCGACCGAGGACCCCTCGTTCATCGAGGTCAACCGTGACCGCGCGCAGTACTGGCTCGGTGTCGGCGCCCAGCCGACCGAGCAGGTCGCCGCGATCCTCAAGGTCACCGGTGACTGGCAGCTGTTCAGGGGCGAGCCGGGCTCCGAGGGCACGCTGCGGACGGCCGCGCCGAAGGCCGACAAGCGCGCCGTGTTCGAGGCCGCCGCCAAGGAGACCCACGGCGAGGCCAAGGACGGCGCCACCACGCCGAGGAAGAAGGCCGCCAAGAAGGCCGCGCCCGTCGCCGAGCCTGCTGCGCCGGAGCCCGTCGAGGCTGCGGCGGAGGCGCCCGTCGCAGAGGCCGCCGCGCCGGAGCCCGTCGAGGCTGCGGCTGAGGCGCCCGCCGTCGAGGCCGCAGTCGAGGCGCCCGTCGCCGAGACCGTCGAGGCTCCTGCCGCCGACGCGGCCGACGAGGGCGCACCCGGTGGCAGCGAGACGTCGGTGCAGACCGAGTCGGCCGGCGGCACGAGCCAGGCCGAGGGCTGACGATGCTCGTCGAGGCGCTGGAGCACCTCGTCCGCGGCATCGTCGGCAACCCGGACGCCGTGCAGGTCCGCAGCAAGCCGCTGCGGCGCGGGGCGCTCCTCGAGGTCCGGGTCCACCCCGACGACCTCGGGCGCGTCATCGGCCGCTCGGGGCGCACCGCGACCGCGCTCCGGACGGTCGTCAAGGCGCTGGCCGACGGCCAGCCGATCCGGGTCGACGTCGTCGACGTGGACCGCGGCCGCTGACCGCACGACCGGTACGACGCGACGACCCCGCACCGCCCCGGCGGCCGCGGGGTCGACGCGCGTCGG
>DAIOGQ010000392.1:0-3337 GCA_036745175.1 Kineosporiaceae bacterium | reverse complement strand
GCGACGTCGTGCAGCCGGCCGCCCTCGCCCGGGCCAGCAGCCCGGCGCCGCGGGACGCGAGCCCCGGCAGCAGGAACCAGCTCGCGACGTGGACGTGCCGGGCGCGGGCGAGCAGGTCGTCGCCGACGGCGTCCGGGTCGAGCCGGGTCAGCGCGCCGAGCCGGGTGAGGATCGCCCGGTCGTCGGGCGCCGAGAGGACCACCGAGAGCCCGGTCGGGACGTCGTCCTCGACGTGCAGACCCGTGACGTCGACGCCGCGCTCGGCGAGCGCCGAGACGACGAGCTGCCCGAACAGGTCGCGCCCGACGTGCGCGACGAGCGCCGTCCGCAGCCCGAGCCGCGCCGTCCCGGCCGCGACGATCCCCGCCGACCCGGCGAGGACGAGGTCGGCGGCGTCGAGGAGCTGCTCGGCCTGTCCGAACCGCGGGACGACGTCGCCGCGGAGCACGAGGTCGGGGTTGGCGTCGCCGACGACAAGGACGTCGAGGTCACGCACCGGCATGCCGGCCACGCTAGCGGCCCGGGCAGGTCCGACGGATCGGGGCCGTCCGACGGTCACGGCCTACGCTGACGGCGTGGACGGGACGGCACGAGCCGAGGGCCCGCGGGGCCCCGCGCCGGCGCTGAGCTCGATCCTGCAACGATCGATCCTGCTCGGTGCGGTGCTCGCGATGCTCCTGTTCGCGCTGCCGCTCGCCGCGGCGGTCCAGGGGCTCTACCGGAACCAGGCGACGAGCGACCTCGCCCGGGACGCCGAGCGGGCCCGGTCCGCCCTCACCGAGCGCGTCGTCGAGGCTCTGCGCGAGGGCGGGCGCGCAGCGGGGGCCGCCGGGCCGGTGCTGCCAGACGGCCACGCCGAGCGGGTCGAGATCGGCGTCTACGACGCCACCGGGCACCGCCTGGCCGGCGAGGGGCCGCAGACCGTCGACGGCGTCGTGCGGGAGGCCGCCGCGACCGGCGTAGAGGCCGACGAGCGCGGCGGCGACCGGCTGGTCGTCGCGGTTCCGGTGACGCCGGACGACGGCCGCGGCGCGCTCGTCGTCCGGGCGGCCGAGGACTACCACGAGATCCACGAGCGGACGTACGTCACGTGGGCGGTCATGGCCGGGATCGGCGTCGTCGTCCTGGCCGTCGTCGCGGCTGTCGCGCGGTCCCGGGCGCGCCGGATCGCCCGGCCGCTGGAGTCGCTCGCCCGTGCCGCCGAGGCGCTCGGCCGCGGTGACTTCTCGGTGCGCGCCGTCCGGGCGGGCGTCGCGGAGGTCGACGCCGCGAGCCTCAGCCTCGAACGGACCGCGCGCCGGCTCGGTGGCGTCCTGGAGCGCGAGCGATCCTTCTCCAGCGACGCCAGCCACCAGCTCCGGACGCCGCTGACCGCCGTCCGGCTCGGCCTGGAGTCCGCGCTCATCACCCCCGGCGCCGACGTGCGCCGGGCCGCGGAGGACGCGCTGACTGGGCTCGACCGGCTCGAGCAGACGGTGCTCGACCTGCTCACCCTGGCCCGCGACACCGGCGGACCGCGGACGTCGGCGGACGTCGGGACGGTCGTCCGCGCCGGAGTCGGGCACTGGCGGCCTCGGCTCGCGACGGCCGGCCGGGACGTCGCGCTCGACGTCGAGCCCGGCCTGCCCCGCGCCGCGGTGTCGCAGGCCGCGCTGCGGACCGTGCTCGACGTCCTGCTCGACAACACGCTGGTGCACGGGGCCGGCACGGTCCGGGTCGTGGTCCGGGCCGTCGAGGGCGCCGTGCTCGTCGAGGTCGGCGACGCCGGCCCCGGCGTCCCCGGCGATCCGCGGCGGATCTTCGTGCGCCGTTCGGCGGACGCGAAGGGCACCGGGATCGGGCTCGCCCTCGCCCGTTCGCTCGTCGAGGCGGACGGCGGCCGGCTCGAGCTCGTCCGCGCGGTCCCCGCGACGTTCGCGCTCGTGCTCCCGGCCGACGACCTTCCGGCGGGGTCCGCGGGCTACGCCTCGGCGTCCGCTCCCGGCGGGTCGTAGCGGTAGCCGTAGCCGCGCAGCGTGACGATCCGTGCCGGGTCCTCGCCCTGGTCGGCGAGCTTGCGGCGCAGCGACGACACGTGCATGTCGAGCGTCTTCGTCGGACCCGACCAGTGGGCGTCCCAGACGTCCGACATCAGCTGCTCCCGGGTGATCGCCTGGCCGGCCTCGACGACGAGGGCGGCGAGCAGCTCGAACTCCTTGGGGCGCAGGGCCACCTCCCGGCCGTGCACCTCGCAGCGCCGGGCGCCGAGGTCGAGCCGGAGCGCGCCGATGGTGATGACGTCGTCGTCCCGCGCCCCGGCCGGACCCTGCCGGCGCAGGTGGGCCCGGATCCTGGCCAGCAGGACGGGGAGCTTGAACGGCTTGGTGAGGTAGTCGTCGGCGCCGGCCTCGAGGCCGAGGACGACGTCGATGTCGTCGGCCCGCGCCGACAGGACGACGACGACCGCCGACGTGAGCCGGGTGCGCAGCATCCGGCACAGCTCGACGCCGTCCAGGTCCGGCAGACCGAGGTCGAGCAGGACGAGGGTGGGCGGCTCCGCGGCGGCGAGCTCGAGCGCCTCGGCCGCGGTGAGGGCCCACAGGACGTCGTAGCCCTGGCCGCGCAGGGCCGCCGTCAGCGGCGTGCCGATCGTCGGGTCGTCCTCGACGACGAGGAGCGTCGGCGGGCTCTCCGGGACGGTTGCCACGGGGCCACCGTAGAGCCGGGCCGCCCCGCTCACGTGTCAGGCTGTCCGGGAACACCCGGGCGGCCGGCCACGACCGGCCCGGCGCGACGACGTGCGGGGCCGGGCCTCGCGCGGCGGGAGGACCCGATGAGCGGCCTGCTCGACCCGATCCTGTCGCTGCCGCCCGCGGTCGCGTACACGGTCATCGCCCTCCTCGTGTTCGGCGAGGCCGCGATCTTCCTCGGGTTCGTCCTGCCGGGTGAGACCGCGGTCGTGCTCGGCGGCGTCCTCGCCTCACGGCACGACATCAGCCTCGGCTGGCTGCTGGTCCTCGTCGTCGCCGCGGCCGTCGTCGGCGACAGCGTCGGCTACGAGGTCGGCCGGCACTACGGCGACCGGGTGCTGCGCTGGCGCGTCCTGCACCGGCACGCGACCCGGCTCGACGGCGCGCAGCGCTACCTGCGCGAGCGCGGCGCCTACGCGGTGTTCCTCGGACGGTGGACGGCGTTCCTGCGAGCGGTCATGCCCGGGCTGGCCGGGGTGAGCCGGATGCCCTACCGGCGGTTCCTGCTCTTCAACGCCGTCGGTGGCATCGCGTGGGGGGTCACGTTCTGCCTCGTCGGCTACCTCGCGGGGAACTCGTACACGGTCGTGGAGCGGACGGTCGGCCGC
>DAIOGQ010000391.1:0-3377 GCA_036745175.1 Kineosporiaceae bacterium | reverse complement strand
GCTCGTGCGGGAAGCGGCGCTCCTTGCCGGCGAGACCGACGAGGTCGAGCACCTCCGGGACGGTGTGGACGATCGCGTGCCGCGGCTTGCCGATGACCTGGAGCGCGAACGCGACGTTCTCGAACACGGTCTTGTTCGGCAGGAGCCGGAAGTCCTGGAACACGACGCCGATCTGGCGGCGCAGGTGCGGGACCTTCCAGCCGGGCAGCCGCGCGACGTCCTTGCCCGCCACGTGCACCGCGCCGCGGGTGGGCCGGTCCTCCTTGAGCGACAGCCGCAGGCACGTCGACTTGCCCGAGCCGGACGCCCCGACGAGGAAGACGAACTCGCCCTTGCCGATCTCGAGGCTGACGTTGTCCAGGGCAGGGCGGGTCGTGCCCGGGTAGATCTTCGTGACGTTCTCGAAGCGGATCACGGGCGGTCGTCCTCGGCCGGGGTCTCGGGGTCAGTCGATGCTTCTGGCTGGCGGTCTGGCACCGCACACAGTCTCACACGAGGGGAAAACCAGTTGCGCACGAGCGCGGCGGCGCGTCACGCTCGCTGACGTTCGCGTCGAGGAGAACCGCGCCCGTCCACCGGGTCCGCGGCCGGTCGGAAGGAGGAGTCATGGCGCCTGTCACGGGCTGTGGCCTGCCCATCACCCTTCTTCCCGAGGAGATCCTCCGTTGCGCTCGCACGACTCCGCGGACGTCTGGTCCGCCCCTGAGGACGACCTGACCTGGTCGTCCAGAACATCCCGTTCCACCCGTTCTGCCGGTGTCGACGACGTCGGCGAGTCGCCGCGCCGCCGCGGCCAACGCGGCCGGCGCGTCACTGCGGCCGATCTCGAAGGTCCCGCGCCGGACGCCGTTCGTGGTCGCCGTCGGTCACCGTCGCCGGACACACCGTCCGGCGCGACGACGGATGACGAGACGGTCGACGACAGGCCCGGCGACAGGTCCGGTGGAGGTTCGCCCGGTGGCGGCCTGCCCGACGACCTGCCGGAGGGGATCACCTTCAGCTCCTGGTTCGGCTCCGAGCACGGCCCGGAGCCCCGCCCGGGCTGGGTGATCACCGACCACAACGCGCTCGACGCCGAGCGTGGCATCCTCAAGACCGGCAAGGAGGCCGACGTCCACATCGTCCAGCGCTGGCTCCCCGACGCGGACGTCGGCGGCCTGCTCGCCGCCAAGCGGTACCGGTCGGCGGAGCACCGCCAGTTCCACCGGGACGCCGGCTACCTCGAGGGCCGGCGTGTCCGCCGCTCGCGTGAGATGCGCGCCATGGCACGACGCACGGAGTTCGGCCGGGACCTCATCGCCGTCCAGTGGGCGCGGGCGGAGTTCATGGCGCTGTCGCGGCTGTGGTCGATCGCCGTCGCGTCCGGCCGGGCGCTCGTGCCGTACCCGGTCCAGCTGGACGGCACGGAGCTGCTCATGGAGTTCATCGGCACCCCGGACGGCGTCGCGGCGCCGCGGCTGGCGCAGGTCCGCCCGGACGCCGACGAGCTGGCGGACCTGTGGCAGCAGATGGTCGAGGCGCTCGTGACGCTCGCGACGGCCGGGTACGCGCACGGCGACCTCTCGCCGTACAACGTGCTCGTCCACGACGGGCGGCTCGTGCTGATCGACCTGCCGCAGGTCGTCGACGTCGTCGGCAACCCGCAGGGCCCGGCGTTCCTGGCCCGCGACGTGCGCGTCGTCACGGACTGGTTCGCAGCCCGCGGGCTGCCCGGGCACCTCGCGGACGCGTCGGCCCTGACGCAGGCGCTGCTCAGCGACGCCGGACTGCGGTGAACCGCGGGGACCGCCCGTCCGATGCCGAGCGGAGGCGCTCAGCTGAAGAGCGAACCCAGCCCGCCGCCCTGCTGCTGCTGGGAGCCGCCCTCGCCGAACAGCTGCCCCTCGCTCGGCTGGACGATGACGAAGCCCGGGCCGTGGAACGCGAACTGGAAGGCCTCGCCGGACCCGCCGCGCAGGAGCGAACGCATGTTCATGCTCGAGACCACCTGGGGGGTGAGGTTCGCGGACCAGGCGACGGCGGCCTGCATGTCGACGAACGTCGGCTGCTGCGAGCAGTCGAGGATCATCGGCGGGCCGTCCGACGACACCGCGACGGTGCCCTGACCCTGCAGCAGGGTGTTGAACGAGCCGCCCGCGAGCATGCCCGCGCCCTGCACCCGGTGCACGTCCCACGTGAGGTTAGCGTCGAACGCGAGCAGGTTGGTGCCGTTGATCGACAGGCCGTCACCCTCGAGCTGGACGAAGAACACGTCCTGGGCGAGCCGCGCGAAGAAGACCTCGCCGGCGCCCGCGACCCGCATGAGCGGGGTGTCCTCGTTCGTCAGCGCGCGGCGGATGAACTTCCCGAGGCTCCCCGAGCCCTCGTGGTTGAAGGTCACCTGGCCCTGGTAGGCGACCATCGAGCCCTTGACGGCGAGGACGTCCCCGCCGAGGGTGACCTTGACCATCTTGCCGTTCTGCTTGACCCACCGCTCCTGCGTCTGGACCTCGGCGTTGGCGGTGTCGAACAAGGTGCTGCGCACCGGTGCTCCTCTCGACGGGCCCGGACCCGGGCCCTCACGTGACGGACCTCGACATCATCCCAGCCGCTCGCCCGTGCAGACGCGCTCATCCGCGCCGTGGTTCCCGACGTCCGGTCGTCGCACCGGCCGGCGTCTACTCGGCAGCCTTCTCGCCGTGGCGCCGCCAACGGATACCGGACTCGAGGAACGCGTCGATGTCGCCGTCGAAGACCGCGGTGGGGTTGCCGGTCTCCTCCTCGGTCCGCAGGTCCTTGACCATCTGGTACGGGTGCAGGACGTAGGAGCGCATCTGGTTGCCCCAGGACGACCCGCCGTCGCCCTTGAGCGCGTCGAGCTCGGCCTGACGCTCGTGGCGGGCCCGCTCCAGCAGCTTGGCCTGGAGGACCCGCATCGCCGACGCCTTGTTCTGCAGCTGCGACTTCTCGTTCTGGCAGGTGACGACGATGCCCGTCGGGATGTGCGTCAGCCGGACCGCGGAGTCCGTCGTGTTGACGCTCTGGCCGCCGGGACCGGACGAGCGGTAGACGTCGACCCGCACGTCGTTCTCCGGGACCTCGATGTGGTCGGTCTCGGCGACGACGGGCAGCACCTCGACGCCGGCGAACGACGTCTGGCGGCGGCCCTGGTTGTCGAACGGGCTGATCCGCACGAGGCGGTGGGTGCCCTGCTCGACGGACAGCGTGCCGTACGCGTACGGGGCCGCGACCTTGAACGTCGCCGACTTGATCCCCGCCTCCTCGGCGTACGAGGTGTCGAAGACCTCGGTCTTGTAGCCGCGCCGCTCGGCCCAGCGCAGGTACATCCGCAGCAGCATCTCGGCGAAGTCCGCCGCGTCGACGCCGCCCGCCTCGGA
>DAIOGQ010000390.1:0-3377 GCA_036745175.1 Kineosporiaceae bacterium | reverse complement strand
GGCGGCTCAAGGTCGTCGCCCGCGCGGGCGTCGGCCTCGACAACGTCGACGTCAAGGCCGCCACCCAGGCGGGTGTCATGGTCGTCAACGCGCCGACGTCGAACATCGTGTCGGCCGCCGAGCTCGCCGTCGCCCTCCTGCTGTCCGTCGCGCGGCACGTTCCGCAGGCGAGCGCCGCGCTCAAGGGGGGCGCCTGGAAGCGCTCGAGGTACACAGGCATCGAGGTCTACGAGAAGACCGTCGGCGTCGTGGGCCTCGGCCGGATCGGCGTCCTCGTCGCGCAGCGGCTGATGGCCTTCGGCACGAAGGTCGTCGCCTACGACCCGTACGTGAGCAGCGCCCGCGCCGGTCAGATGGGCGTACGCCTCGTCGGGCTCGACGAGCTGCTCGCCGACGCGGACTTCATCACCGTCCACCTGCCCAAGACACCGGAGACCGTCGGTCTCATCGGCGCCGAACAGCTGCGTCGGGTCAAGCCGACCGCCGTGCTCGTCAACGCGGCCCGCGGCGGCATCGTCGACGAGTCGGCGCTCTTCTCGGCGCTCAAGGAGGGCCGTCTCGCCGGCGCCGGGCTCGACGTCTACGCCAACGAGCCCTGCACCGACTCCCCGCTCTTCGAGCTCGAGAACGTCGTGGCCCTGCCGCACCTCGGCGCCTCGACCGACGAGGCGCAGGAGAAGGCCGGTGTCGCCGTCGCGAGGTCGGTGCGGCTGGCGCTGTCCGGCGAGCTCGTGCCGGACGCCGTCAACGTGTCCGGCGGGGTCATCGCCGAGGAGGTCCGTCCGGGGATCCCGCTCGTCGAGAAGCTCGGCCGCGTGTTCACCGCGATCGCGGGCAGCGTCCCGGTGCAGTTCGACGTCGAGGTGCGCGGCGAGATCACCGCCCACGACGTGTCCGTGCTGCGCCTCGCGGCGCTCAAGGGCCTGTTCCGGGACGTCGTCGAGAACCAGGTCTCCTACGTCAACGCGCCGATCCTCGCGGCCGAGCGCGGCGTCGAGGTGCGCCTGCTCACCGACCCCGACAGCCCCGAGTACCGCAACGTCGTGACCCTGCAGGGCACGCTCGCCGACGGCACCGCCGTCTCGGTCGCGGGCACGCTCACCGGGCCCAAGCAGGTCGAGAAGCTCGTCGGGATCGACGGTCTCGACCTCGAGGTCCCGCTCGCCGAGCACATGCTCGTGCTGCGCTACCCCGCCCGGCCCGGCGTCATCGGAGCCCTGGGCCGCCTGCTCGGCGACGCGGGTGTGAACATCGCGGCCATGCAGGTCGGCCGCGCCGCCGAGGGCGGCGCGGCGGTGAGCGTCCTCACCCTCGACTCGACGCCGTCGGCGCACGTCGTCGACGACATCGTCCGCGAGATCGGCGCCACGACCGTGCGCCTCGTGACGCTCGACGACTGAGGGACCGGCGTACGGTTCGGCCGGTCGGCCGCCCGCTGCGGTGGAAGGATGCCCACGTGGTCCCTGCCGACGAGATCCTCCAGCCCCTGACGACCGGCGGCCGGGTGGCGTCCCGTCCGCGCGCCCGGGTGGCGGTCGCCGCCCCGAGCCCGCTCGCCGCGCAGGCGGGGGCCCGGGTCGCGGCCGAGGGCGGCAACGCCGTCGACACCGCGCTGGCGTCGATGATGGTCGCGCTCGTCACCGAGCCGGGCATCGTCTCGCTCGGTGGCGGTGCGTTCGTCACCGTCGGCCCGGTCGGCGCCGACCCCGTGACGATCGACGGCTACGTCGAGATGCCCGGCCGCGGCCTGCCGCCGGCGGCCTTCGGCCGTGGTGTCCGCGAGGTCGTCACCGAGTACGGCGGGCACACCGCGATGACCGTGGGGCACGGCTCGGTCGCGACCCCGGGCGTCCTCGCGGCGGTCGAGCGTGCGCACACGATGTTCGGCCGGGCCCCGTGGCGCGCCGTCGTCGAGCCTGCCCGCGAGGCGGCCCGCGACGGGTTCGGCATGGGCGCCGCCTCGGACTACTACTTCGGCTACGCCCGCGAGCCCGTCTTCGGCCATGACCCCGACGTCCGCGCTGCGCTGCACCACCCGGACGGCACGCCGGTCCGGACCGGCGAAAGCGTGCACATCCCCGACCTCGCCGAGTTCCTCGGCCGCCTCGCCGACGAGGGCGCCTCGGTGCTCTACACCGGTGACGTCGCGAAGGTGCTCGCCGCGGACATGGCCGAGCACGGCGGCCTCGTCACCGAGGCCGACCTCGCCGCCTACGAGCCGATCGTCCGGCGCGCCGTCCGGGTCGACCTCGGCGGCTGGCACCTCGCGACGAACCCGGCGCCGGCGATCGGCGGTCCCGTGCTGGCAGCGATGCTCCTGCTCCTCGGCGAGCGGCCGCACGGCACGTGGGCCCCGGACGACGTCGCGCACCTCGTCACCGTCGTCCGCGCCGTCCTGCGGCACCGGGCCCACGAGCTGGACGTCGCCCCCGACCGGACGAGCGCCGGCCAGGCACTCCTCGACGACGTCCTCGCCCACGGGCAGGCGTGGCTCGGGGTCGCGCCCTCGACCGCGCACGTCTCGGCCGTCGACGCCGACGGGCTCGCCTGCGCGGTCACCGCGTCGTCCGGCTACGGCGCGGGAGTCACCGTGCCCGGCACCGGGATCTGGCTCAACAACTGCCTCGGCGAGCACGAGCTCAACCGCGGCGGGCTGCACCGTCTGCCGCCGGGTGAGCGGCTCGCGTCGAACATGGCGCCGACCGTCGCGCGCCGGGCGGACGGCGCCGCACTGGCCGTCGGCAGTCCCGGTGCCGACCGGATCACGACGGCGCTCACCCAGGTCATCGCGTCGTTCGCGCACGGCGGGTACGACCTCGCGAGCGCCGTCGACCGGCCGCGGCTGCACGTCGGCCGGACCGAGGACGGCACCGAGACGCTGCACCACGAGCCCGGAGTCGACATCCCCGACGTGCCCGCCCTGGCGGGCCTGGCGCGGCGCGAGCACGAGCCGGCGTCGATGTACTTCGGCGGCGTCGGCGCGGCCCTGCGGGACGCCGACGGCACGCTCGTGGCCGCCGCCGACCCGAGGCGGGCCGGCGCCGTGGCGTACGCGTGACGTCCGCGGGCCCGCCGTCCGACGGTCCGGATAGCGAGATGTCGTTCCCGCGATGCGGGACGAGACGAGTAGGGTGGAGCCCATGTCCGAGTCCAACCGTGAGCCGATCCGGCTGGCCGTCGTGGCGGGCGACGGCATCGGCCCCGAGGTGGTCGCCGAAGGCCTCAAGGTCCTGCGCTCCGCGACTGACGGCGAGGCCACGGTCGCCACGACGCACTACGACCTCGGCGCGCGGCGCTGGCACGCCACCGGCGAGACGCTGCCCGACTCGGCGCTCGCGGAGATCCGCGAGCACGACGCCATCCTGCTCGGGGCGATC
>DAIOGQ010000389.1:0-3382 GCA_036745175.1 Kineosporiaceae bacterium | reverse complement strand
GCCGGATCGACGGCAAGGGTGACCGGCTCGGCTTCCAGATGGCCTTCGACGTCACGGGCGACCCGGCCTTCCCGGAGCAGCCGGCGTTCGAGGTGGCCAGGGACCTCGACGTGGCGGTGACGACGCACTCGGGCGTCTGGGGTGCCACCGGCGACGACAGCATCCGGCTCATCCACGACCACGGGTTCGCCAACGACAGGACCATCTACGTGCACGCGACGACGCTCGGCGCGGACTCCTACCACCGGATCGCCGCCAGCGGCGGCTCGGTCTCGGTCTCGACGGAGAGCGAGCAGAACGCCGGCCAGGGCTACCCGCCGACCTGGGTGCTCCGCAAGCACGGCATCGAGGTGTCGCTGTCCATGGACACCAGCGTGTGGTGGAGCGGCGACCTGTTCTCCGCGATGCGGACGACCCTGTCCGCGGACCGCTCACGCGAGCACCTCGAGGCGCATACGAAGGCCGAGACGGTGACCCACCATGCGCTGCGGGCCGAGCAGGTCGTCCACTGGGCCACCCGCGGAGGAGCCAGGGCCCTGGGCATGGACCACCTCGTGGGCAGCCTCGAGGCCGGCAAGAAGGCTGACGTCGTCCTGGTCAAGAACGACGCGTCCCCGGTGATGTACCCGCTGCTCAACCCCTACGGCCACGTCGTCTTCCAGGCCCAGCGCGCAGACGTCCACACGGTCGTCGTCGACGGCCGGGTCGTGAAGTCGCAGGGACGGCTCACCGACCCGGGGCAGCTCGCCGCGGCGAAGGCCGCGGTCGGCAGCACCGTCGACTTCCTCCGCGAGAGCCTCGGCGACGAGGCCTGGCGCGCCGGGATGAACCCCGAGGTGCCCGAGACGAAGCTGCTCGACAACCCGTACCAGTACACCGACTTCGCGACCGGGTCGACGCACGGCCAGGGCTGAGCGCCCACCGAGCCGGACCCATGAGGGACGAGACCAGGTGCCGCAGCTGAGCGTCGTCATCGCCAGCACCCGCCCGGGCCGGGTGGGTGACCGGTTCGGGCACTGGTTCGCCGAGCAGGCGCGTCGTCACCGCGGCTTCGAGGTCGACGTCGTCGACCTCGCGGAGGTCGGGCTGCCGTTCTTCGACGAGCCGAGGCACCCGCGGCTGGCGCAGTACGTCCACGAGCACACCCGGCGCTGGAGCGCGACCGTCGCGCGCGCCGACGCCTTCGTGCTGGTGACCCCCGAGTACAACCACGGCTACAACGCGGTGCTCAAGAACGCGATCGACTTCCTCCACCACGAGTGGGCGGACAAGGCGGTCGGCTTCGTCAGCTACGGCGGGGTGGCCTCCGGCACGCGCGCGGTGCAGGCCCTCAAGCCCGTGCTGCTCTCGGTGCGGATGGTGCCCGTCGTCGAGGCGGTCAACGTCCCGTTCGTCCAGCAGTTCCTCCGGCCGGACGGCACGGTGGAGGCCAACGACGTCATGGTGTCGGCGGCCGACGCCATGCTCGACGAGCTGCTCCGGGTGACGGGCCGGCTGCGCGCATGACCCAGACGCCGAACACGGGCCCGCTCGCCGGGCTGCTCGTCGCGGACTTCTCCCGGGTGCTCGCCGGTCCGTACTGCACGATGCTCCTGGCCGACCTCGGCGCGGACGTCGTCAAGGTCGAGAGCCCCGCGGGCGACGACACCCGGGGCTGGACCCCGCCGACCAGCGCCGACGGCGTCTCGACGTACTTCCTCGGGGTGAACCGGAACAAGCGCTCGGTCACCCTCGACCTCACCGACGCCGACGACCTCGCGGCGGCGCGCGAGCTGGCCCGGCGCGCCGACGTGGTCGTCGAGAACTTCAAGCCCGGCGGCCTGGCCCGGTTCGGGCTCGACCACGCCACGGTGAGCACGACGAACCCGGCGGTCGTCTACGCCTCGATCAGCGGGTTCGGCGCCGGGCCCGGCGCCGGCCTGCCCGGCTACGACCTCATCGTCCAGGCGATCTCGGGCCTGATGAGCCTCACCGGCTCCCCGGACGGCGAGCCCTACCGTGCGGGCATCTCGGTCTTCGACGTCATGACCGGCATGCACGCGACGATCGGCGTGCTCGCCGCGCTGCGCCACCGCGAGGTCACGGGTGAGGGGCAGTACGTCGAGGTCAACCTCCTGTCGTCGGCGCTGAGCGGTCTTGTCAACCACTCGAGCACCGTCGTGAACTCCGACGTCGTCCCGTACCGGATGGGCAACGCGCACCCGAGCGTCTTCCCCTACGAGCCGCTGCCCACGGCCGACGGCGACCTCGTCGTCACCTCCGGGAACGACCGCCAGTTCCGGGTCCTCTGCGACGTGCTCGGTGTCCCGGGCCTTGCCGAGGACCCGCGCTTCGCCCGCAACGCCGACCGGACGGCGAACCGCGAGGCGCTGCGGCTGCTGCTCGTCGAGCGGCTCGCGACCCGCGGCAAGCAGGAGTGGTTCGACCTGCTCATCCGGGCGGGCGTACCGTGCGGCCCGATCAACACCGTGGACGCCGGGGTCGCGTTCGCCGAGTCGCTCGGCCTCGAGCCGGTCGTCGACGTCGGGCCCGAGGGCGCGTCCCGGCCCTCGATCCGCAACCCGATCCGGCTCTCGGCCACGCCGCCGCGCTACAGCCTGCCGCCGCCGGGGCTCGACGAGCACGGCGAGGAGCTGCGACGCTGGTTGGCCGTCCCGCGGGAGGACCGGTGAGCGACGAACCGCCCGCCGGCTACCCGACGTCCCTGGGCACGTCGGACGCCGCGACGATCCGGCTCCTGGGTCAGGACCTCGCCGGCGAGCTCATGGGCACGGTCGGCTTCGGCGAGCTCGCGATGTGGCTCGTGACGCTCGAACGCCCGACGCCGCACCAGGTCCGGGTCTTCGAGGCCGTCCTCGTCGCACTCGCCGACCACGGCTTCACCCCCACCGCGATCGCCGCCCGGCTGACCTACCTGTCCGCACCGGACTCGCTCCAGGGCGCGCTCGCGGCCGGGCTGCTCGGTGGCGGCTCGCGCTTCCTCGGCGTCACCGAGGACTGCGGGCGCTTCCTCGCGGACACCCTCGAACGGCACGCGGCCGACGGCGCCGGCCCACCCTCGGACGACGCGGGCTGGGACGCTCTCGCGCTGGACGCCGTCCGGCGCACGCGGACGGCGAAGCAGCTCGTGCCGGGGCTCGGGCACCCGGTCCACAAGGAGCGCGACCCGCGGACGCCGCGGCTCTTCGCGATCGCCGAGGCGGAGGGGCTGCTGGGCCCGCACCTGCGGCTGTTCGCGGCCGTCGGCCGGGTCCACGAGCAGGTGCTCGGCCGCCGGCTGCCGCTCAACGGTGCCGGGGTCTGCGGGGCCGCGCTCGCCGACCTCGGACTGCCGGTCGACCTGCTGCGCGGGTTCGCGCTCCTCGCCCGGACCGCGGGCCTG
>DAIOGQ010000388.1:0-3387 GCA_036745175.1 Kineosporiaceae bacterium | reverse complement strand
CCGGCCCGGCCCATGCCCTGCGCGTCGGACGACGTGATGGGGATGACCCCGAGGTCGTGCAGGACGCCCTCGGCGGCCATCGTCGCGCCCCGGACCCGGTCGCGGGCCAGGGCGTCCTCGCCGGGCAGGTCGGTCCGCAGACCGTGCGCGGAGACGATCATCGCGTAGTGCTCGGCGGTCGCGTCCCGGCCGTACGGCAACGTCGGGTTCGTGCTCGAGGCGATGACGTTCGGCACGCCCGCCAGCGACAGGACGTCGTGGTGGCCGCCCCCGCAGCCCTCGACGTGGAACGCGTGAACCGTCCGCCCCGCCACGACCGAGAGGGTGTCGGCCACCGACAGGGACTCGTTCAGCCCGTCGGTGTGGAGCGCCACCTGGACGTCGTGCTCGTCCGCGACCCGCAGCGCGGTGTCCAGCGCGCGGGCGTGGGCCCCGGTGTCCTCGTGCACCTTGAACCCGCAGACGCCGGCCCGGACGAGAGCCTCGACGAGCGGCTCGGGATGCGACGACGAGCCGCGGCCGAGCCACCCGACGTTGACCGGCCACGCGTCGAAGGCGGCGATCCCGGCCCGGACGCCGAAGGCGTCGTTGACCCCGACCCCCCACAGCGGGCCGTACTCCTGGCCGAGCACCGTCGTCATGCCGGACGACAGCTCGGCCTCGAGGATCCGCGGCGAGAGCAGGTGGACGTGGGTGTCGATGCCGCCGGGGGTCGCGACGAGCCCCTCGCCGTTGACGACGGCCGTCCCGGTGCCGACCACGACGTCGACGCCGTCCAGGGTGTCGGGGTTGCCGGCCCGGCCGACCGCGACGACCCGGCCCTCGCGGATCCCGATCGACGTCTTGCGGATCCCGAGGACCGGGTCGAGGAGCAGGCAGCCGGTGACGACGACGTCGCACGACGCGGACGGCGGGACCGCGGCCAGGTGCATGCCGTCCCGGGCCGTCTTGCCGAAGCCGATGAGCAGCTCGTCGCCGCGCCGCGCGTCGTCGACGGGGACCTCGACGACGAGGCCGGTGTCGCCGAGCCGGACCCGGTCGCCGGCGGTCGGGCCGTAGACGCTCGCGTAGGTGCGCCGGTCCATTAGCGCCCGCCGTCGTCGGGGCCGTCGGGGCCGTCGGGGCCGTCGGGGCCGCCATCGGGGCCGCCGTCGGGGCTGCCGCCGGGTCCGCCCGCGCCGAGGTAGCCGAAGGCGCGGGCCCGGTCGAGCGCGCGCTCGCGCGCGCCGTCGGCGTCGAGGGGCCCGTCGACGAGGCCGGCGAACCCGACGGCGACCCGGGCGCCGCCGATCGGCACGAGCCGGACGGTCGTCACGACGTCCGGGTCGAACCGGACTGCGGCGCCCGCCGGGACGCCGAGCCGGCGCCCGTACCCGGCGGCCCGGTCGAAGCGCAGGCGGGGGTTCGCCTCGAAGAAGTGCCAGTGCGACGTCACGGTCACCGGCAGGGTCGCGGTGTTGACGACCTCCACCTCGACGACGTCGTCCGGGCGGCCGGTCCCGTCGTCGTCGTCGGTGCCCGGCAGCACGGCGCCGGGGGCCGCGTCACCGAGCCGGCCGCCGCCGACCGGGTCGGCGACGACGACGAGCCGGGTGCCGTCGTCGAAGACCGCCTCGACCCGCACCTCCCGGACGACGTCCGCGACGCCCGGCAGCACGTCGTCCGGGCCGAGTGCCTCGCGCGCCCGCTGGACCGCCTCGGCGAGCCGGAGCCCGTCGCGGGCGGCCTCGAGCGCGGTGTCCGCGACGACGGCCACCGTCTCGGGCACGTTGAGCCGCAGCCCGCGGGCCAGCCGTCCGCGGGCGACCATCGCCGCCGTCGCGACGAGAAGGCGGTCGCGCTCGGCGGGCGTCAGGCGCACGGCTCAGATCCCGGCAGCCGCGTGGACGACGCGGCCGGACACCACCGTGACGACGACGTCCGCGTCGGCGACCGGCAGGTAGCCGTCGCGGGCGAAGGAGTCCGCGAAGACGTCGGTGTCGAGCACCGCGAGGTCGGCGCGCGCGCCGACCTCGACCCGGCCCGCGTCGTCGTCGTGGTTGACGTACGCCGAGCCGGCGGTGAAGGCGTCGACCGCCACGGCGAGCGGGAGCCGCTCGGACGGAAGGAACGCCGGGACGTCGCGGGCCCACGGCGCGACCCGGTTCACCGCGACCTCGATCTGCTCGAGCGGGTCCGCGCTGCTCACCGACCAGTCGCTGCCCATGGCCAGCCGCGCGCCGGCCGCCCGGATGCTCTCGAACGGGTACTGGGCGGCGCCGCGGTCCGGGCCCAGGAAGGGCAGCGTGAGCTCCTCCATCTGCGCGTCGCTCTGCGCCCAGAGCGCCTGGCAGTTCGCGACGGCGCCGAGCGCCGCGAACCGTGGGACGTCGGCCGGGTGGACGACCTGGATGTGCGCGACGTGGTGCCGCCGGTCGTGCTCGCCGTTGGCGGTCCGGGCCGCCGCGATCGCGTCCAGGGCGTTGCGGACGGCCCGGTCGCCGATCGCGTGCATGTGCACCTGGAAGCCGAGCGCGTCGAGCTGTGTCACGGCGGCCGCGAGCAGGTCGCGCTCGACGTAGCTGAGCCCGTGGTTGTCGGTGCGGCCCCCGCAGCCGTCGCAGTACGGCTCGAGGAGCGCGCCGGTGTAGTTCTCCAGCACGCCGTCCGTCATGATCTTCACGGTCGTCGGATGGAAGCCGGCGACGGGTGCGCCCGCGGCGGCCGCGGCGTCCGATGCCTGCTCCCGCTGGCTCTGCAGGTCCGCGACCTGCTCGAGCCCGCGGTGCCGGTCCCACCAGAGCGAGCCGACGACGCGTCCGGTGAGCCGGCCGGACGCCGCGAGCGAGCGGTACGCGGCCAGCGTCGCCGGGGTGACCCAGGCGTCCTGCCAGCCGGTGATGCCCAGCGAGTGCAGGTGACGCTGCCCTTCGAGGACGGACGCCTCCCACTCCGCCGCCGACGGGGTCGGGACGACGGTGTCGTTGAACGTGTAGGCCGCGCCCTCGTGCAGCGTCCCGGTCGGCTCGCCCGTCACCGGGTCGCGCTCGATCCGGCCGTCGGCCGGGTCCGGGGTGGCCGCTGTCACGCCGCCGAGCGCCAGGGCGCGGCTGTTGACCCAGGCGCCGTGGACGTCGCGGTTGAACAGGAACACGGGGCGGTCCGGCACGACGGCGTCGAGGTCGGCCTTGGACGGCGTCCCGCCGGGGAAGTACTCCATCGCCCAGCCGCCGCCGAGGACCCACGGCTCGTCGGGGTTGGCCGCGGCGTACGCCGCGATCGCGTCGAGGTAGGCGGCCTTGCCCGCGAGGTCGTTGAGCCACACCCGTAGCCGGTTCCGGCCGGCGAACGGCGCGTGCACGTGGCTGTCCTGGAAGCCGGGCAGGACGAGCCCGCCGGCGGCCTCGA
>DAIOGQ010000387.1:0-3422 GCA_036745175.1 Kineosporiaceae bacterium | reverse complement strand
CCCGCCCGGCACGGCGGACGCCGCGTGGCTGCGCGCGTTCCACGCCGTCGTCCCGCCGCTCGTGCGGTCCTTCGAGCCGGACGTCCTGGTCACCCAGCACGGCTGCGACTCCCACGTGCTCGACCCGCTGGCGCACATGGCCCTCTCGCTGGACTGCCAGCGGGCCTCGTACGAGGCGCTCCACGAGCTCGCGCACACGGCGGCCGGCGGCCACTGGGTCGCGGTCGGGGGCGGTGGCTACGAGGTGGTCGACGTCGTCCCGCGGGCCTGGGCACACCTCGTCGCGATCGCCGCGCACCACCCTGTCGACCCGCAGGCGGCGGTGCCGGAGGGCTGGCGGGAGTACGTCCTGGAGCGGTTCGGCCGGGCGGCACCGCAGCGGATGACCGACGGCAACGACACCTGGTACCGCTCGTGGGCGTCCGGTCACGATCCCGAGGACGCGGCCGACCGGGCCGTCATGGCCACCCGCAAGGCGGTCTTCCCGCTCCACGGGCTCGACCCCTGGTACGACTAGCGGTCCGAGACGGGCACGACGGATCCGCACCAACACGCGGCGCCGATGTCCAGCCGACACGCCGGGAGTTCCCGCGAAATCCAGCTCGGATAACACCGCAAAGCGGTGATATCAGGATGTCGCGGACTTCCCCATGAGTCACAACTGCCCCTAGGGTGACCGTCGAGCGCGCGGGTCACAGGCGCGAGGCCCGCGCCCGCGGGCACCGGCCGGCTCGGCGGGCCCGGGCCGCGAGGGTCGCACGCCGGACGCGAAGGGATGGACGATCATGCCTGGTGAGTTCGCCGACGTGCGCTTCCTCACGGTGGCCGAGGTCGCCGCGATCATGCGGGTGTCGAAGATGACGGTCTACCGCCTCGTCCACAACGGCGATCTGCCCGCCGTCCGGGTCGGCCGTTCGTTCCGGGTGCCCGAGGCCGCGGTCCACGACTACCTGCGGCACTCCTTCGTCGACACCGCCTGAGCCCCGGCGTGGCGACCAGGTGGTCGTCACGTGCGTCACGCCGGTAGCCGTCGGCCCAGTTCGGCTGCGCGGGTAGGCTGGGGGTCAGGCTCGGCCCCCGCGCCGTCACCAACGACCGTGAGGACACCTTTCGTGGGTTCTGTCATCAAGAAGCGCCGCAAGCGCATGGCCAAGAAGAAGCACCGCAAGCTCCTGCGCAAGACGCGCCACCAGCGCCGCAACAAGAAGTGACGTCCGGTCGCACCGTCGCTGGCGGCGGTGCGACCCTCCGGCGTTCGGCAGGGGGTCACGCGATGGGCCGGGTCGTCCTCGTCACCGGGGTCAGCAGGTATCTCGGCGGGCTGTTCGCGCGCGTGCTGTCGGCAGACCCGCAGATCGACCGGATCATCGGCGTCGACGTCGTCCCGCCGCCGCACGACATCGGCCGCTCCGACTTCGTGCGGGCCGACATCCGCAACCCGGTCATCGCCAAGGTGATCGGGGCCGCGGCGGTCGACACGGTCGTGCACATGAACGTCATCGCCACGCCGACGAGCGCGGGCGGCCGGGTCTCCATGAAGGAGATCAACGTCATCGGGACGATGCAGCTGCTCGCCGCCTGCCAGAAGGCCCCCGGAGTGCGGCGGCTCGTCGTGAAGTCGACGTCCGCCGTCTATGGTGCGAGCCCGCGCGACCCGGCGATGTTCACCGAGGACACCGGCGCCAAGGTGCTGCCCCGCAGCGGCTGGGGCAAGGACTCCGTCGAGGTCGAGGGGTACGTGCGCGGCTTCTCCCGCCGGCGTCCCGACGTCGAGGTGGTCATGCTGCGGCTGGCGAACTTCATCGGCCCCGGCGTCCGGACGGCGCTCACGGACTACTTCATGCTCCCGGTCGTCCCGACGGTGATGGGCTTCGACCCGCGGATCCAGTTCGTCCACGAGGACGACGGCATCGAGGCGCTGCGGCTGGCGACCGTGGGCCCGGCGACCGGCATCGTCAACGTCGCCGGCGACGGCAGCATCACCGTGAACCAGGCGGCCCGCTTGGCCGGCCGGCCGACCGCGCCCGTGCCGCCGCCGCTCGTCGGCGTCGTCGGGCAGGCCGCCCGGCGCTCGGGCCTGGCGGACTTCTCCGGCGAGCAGATCCGCTTCCTGTCCTACGGCCGCGGCCTCGACACGACGCGGATGCGCCGCGTCCTCGGCCTCGAGCCGCGCTACTCGACGCGGGCGGCCTTCGCGGACTTCGTCCGCGGCCGCCGGCTGACCGGCCCGCTCTCGCCCGACCGGGTCGAGACGGTCGAGGCCGGCCTGCTCGGCCTGCTCCGCGCGGTGGTCCCGGCGGGATCGGTGGGCTGATGGCACAGGTGATCGACCTCGACGGTGAGCGGCCCGGACGGCGCCGGCGCGCGGGCGCCGCCGCGGTCGCGGCGGGTGCGCAGCGGGCGTCCGGCGAGCGGTCGCGGCGCCGGCGCCGGACGACGCCGCTGCTCGCCGACCTCGAGCCGGCCTCCGAAGCGGGCACCGTGGCGGCGCACGACCCGGCCGACCGGCCGACCGACCGCTCCGTCGACGGTTCGCCGGCGCACGCTGCGGCGGCACCACCCGAGGAGATCGACCTGCGCGCGTTCGAGGCGCCGGTCTCCGAGCGCCGCGACAACGGGGCGCCGCGCGCTCGTACCGGCACCGGCACGCCCCGGTCGCCGCGCGCGACGCGCAGCGTCACCGTCACGACGCCCACGAGCCCGCCCGCCTCGGCGTCCACGACGGCGCCCACGACGGCTCCGACGGACGGCACCGACGTCCCGGCTGCGGACGCCGGGGCGGTGCCGCGTCGTCCGGCCCGGAAGGCGGTCCGCACGAGCCGGACGACCACCGCCGCGACGTCCGGGACGTCGAACGACCCGGCGGGTCCCGCGGTCGGGGACGCCGGCGGTCCGGCGCCCGCCGTGCGCCGGCCGCCGCGGGCGGCGGTCCGGTCCGCCTCCGGCGCCCGCCGGCCCCGGGTGCGTCCCCCGGGCTCCGGACCCGAACGGCTCGTCGCCGTGACCGACGCGGCGACCGAGGCCGGCGAGGCGATCGCGGACGCGCTCGGCCACCGCCCGGGTGACGTCGAGGAGAAGATCGCCGCCGCGCTCGCGTTCCTGCGGCGCCGGCTCACGGGCGACTACGAGGTCGACGAGTTCGGCTTCGACCGCGAGCTCACCGAGACCGTGCTCCTCGCACTCGTCCGGCCGTTGTACCGGCGCTGGTTCCGGGTCGAGGTCCGCGGCATCGAGAACATCCCCGACACCGGAGGCGCGCTCCTCGTCGCGAACCACTCCGGCGCCGTCGCGCTCGACTCGGTCATGACGCAGGTCGCGGTCCACGACACCCACCCGCAGCACCGGTTCCTGCGGATGCTCGGGGCCGACCTCGTCTTCTCGACGCCGTTCGTCGGTGAGATCGCCCGCAAGGGCGGCGCGAC
>DAIOGQ010000386.1:0-3425 GCA_036745175.1 Kineosporiaceae bacterium | reverse complement strand
AGCCTCGACCGCGTCGTCTGCCTCGCCTGCGGAGCGACGAGCGGGCGCGCCGAGCTCGACGACCGGCTCCGGGCGGCGAACCCGGGGTTCGAGGCCGAGGCCGCGCGGGCCGTCGCTGCGCCGGGGGCGGCCGGCGAGGTGAACCCGGACGGCGACGTGGCCCTCCCCGACGCCACCGTCGCGGGCTTCGTCGTCGTCGACTGCCTCGTCTGCGGCAGCGGACGGCTGAAGCCGGACGTCGTCTTCTTCGGCGAGACCGTTCCGCGGCAACGGGTCGAGGAGTGCCTCGCGCTGGTCGACGGCGCCAGGGTGCTGCTCGTCCTCGGGTCCTCCCTGACCGTGATGTCCGGGTACCGCTTCGTCCTGCGCGCCGTCGAACGCGGAATCCCGGTCGCGATCGTCAACCGTGGCCCGACCCGCGGCGACAGCCGCGCCGCCGTCCGGCTCGACGCCCCGCTCGGCCAGGTCCTCCCGGACCTCGCCCGCCGGCTGCTGCCCTGACCCGGCGCCACCGCCTGGCCACCCGCCCGGCCTCAGCCGATCGACGGCCGCCCGTCGCGCAGTGCGGCCGGGAAGGGCAGCGTCGGCATCTGCTCGCGCCAGGTCGCCTCGAGCCGTGCGGGTGAGGGCCGAGCGCGGTCAGGTCGTCGGGGTGAACGCCAGCGGCAGCCGGACCGCGCCGGTGTTGCCGCTGTCGGGGAGCCAGGTCGGCACGCCGTCGTACCGCAGGTCCGGCATCCGTTGCGCGAGAAGGGGAAGTGCCACGCTCATGTCGCTGCGCCCGACGAAGTGGCCGAGGCAGTGATGGGTGCCGCCGCCGAACCCGACGTGCGCCGGGCGGTCGGTGGCGGTGATGTCGAACGACGGGTCCGGCATCGCCCGCGGGTCCGTGCCGGCCGACTCCGAGAACAGGTGCAGCGTCGTGCCGGCGGCGATGTCCAGGCCCTCGAAGGTGAAGTCCTCCAACGCTTCCCGGGTCACCCAGGTCACTGTGGGGTTGACCCGCATGACCTCCTCGACGGCCGCGGGACCGAGCTCGGGGCGCTCGGCGACGAGCCGCCACTGATCGGGGTGCTCGAGGAACGTCCGGATCGCCAGGCTCAGCTGGTTGCGGGTCGTGTCGAAGCCGCCGAACACGAGCAGGACCATCGCATCGCGCAGCTCGGTCTCGCTGAGCCTGTCCTCGTCGCGCTGCGCGGCGAGCAGCCGGCTGGTGAAGTCGTCCGTCGGGACGGCGCGGCGGGCTGCGAGCGCGGCGTCGCAGTAGTCGAAGAGCCGGGCGAGCGCCGTCTCGATCCGGGGCAGGTCGTCCCTGAGCGTGACGCCCATCGCGAGCCCGACGGTGGCCGACTCGGCAGCGATCGTCGGCCACTCGTCCTCCGGCAGGCCGAGGAGCCGCGCGACGACTCGGGCGGCGTACGGCTCGGCGAACTGCGAGACGAACTCGCACCGGCCCGACGCCGCGAAGCCGTCGAGGATCTCGTGGGCGAGCGAGACGAAGTACGGCGAGAGCGTGGTCAGCGCGCTGCGCGCGAAGGCTGGGTTGAGCAACCGGCGCAACCGGTGGTGCTCCTCGCCCTCCTTGTTGAGGATCCAGCTCGCCCACCAGCGGGCGAACGGCCCTTCGGTGACGCCGTTGTGCGCCGGCCACGCGACGCTGCCCTGGCGGACCTTGGGGTGCTTGAGGAGCCGGCTCACCGAGTCGTGGCGCAGGACGGCGAGACCGTAGGGCGTGCGGGCGTACCAGGTCTGCTCGCGGGCGGCGCGGACGGCTGCGGAACGGACGGAGAAGCTCGGGTCGGCGACGTCGAGGTACGGGGCCTGTGCGGGCCCGGCCGTCGCGCGCGGGGCGGTGGTCATCGGTCCTCCCCTGCCGGGAACTCAGAGAAGACATAGACCTCAATGTCGCAGGTATGTCAAGAGGGGAGGATGTCGCCGTGGGTTCGCCCGCGGGTGGTGTCAGGCGCGCCGAGCGCAGGGACCCACCCGAGGTCCCCGGACACGGGATGCACCTCGACGAACTCCGCGGACCTGCTGTCGGGGAACGACCGCAGCCCGGACCCGACCACCGGTCGAGGTAGGCATCCCCGATCCCGGTGATCGTCGCGAAGACGCCGTCGAGAACAGCGGCTAGGGCGCCGGCGGCCGCCGCGCCGGCCGCCCGCCCGCGGGCACGTCCGCAGCGACGCCCCGAGCGGCGACGCCGTCCCGGAGAGCGACCGGGCGATGGCCTCGTGGTCGGGCAACCGACGCCGCGCGCCCCATGATCACCGTGGGGCAGAGGGAATGCCCGAACTTCCAGGTACTTCCTCTGCCCTACGGTGATCATGAACGGTAGGCGAGGGCGGCGGGAACCTGTAGGTGCCCCTCGCACCGCACGCCCCACCGCCCCGGACCGCCAGCCACTGCACGCCGGCGACCTCCGCACGGCAGGGACCTCCGCACGGCAGGGACCGCCGCACGGCAGGGACCTCCGCACGACGGCGACCCACAGGCCGCCGGGCGGACGAGCAAGGCTCGCAGCCCGGACCGACGCCGCAGACCGGGCGGTCACCCCGAGGGCCGCTCGACCCGCCACCCGAGGCCCGAGCGCCGTTCTGACTTCGGTCGGCGCGGAGACGCTCTGCGCACGGCGGTGCTGCGCAAGGCAGGGCAGCGCCAGACCTGCCCAGCGGCGCGTGCAAGACCCTGCTCAGAGGTCGTTCCACGCGGGGGACCGCGGGGGACCGGTCCAGACTTCGCGTCGCCGATCGACGAGCCCCGACGCGGGAGCACCACCGCCAGCTGCCGGGAAAGGGTGCTCGGCTCGAACTCCATGGCGTCGAGCAGGTCATGACCTGCATGGTCGCGCGCGCCGGACAGCTCGCGGACGTGGAGTCACGCCGTGGTGCTCGATGCCGAGAGTCCGTCCGGTCCTCATCGATACACGTTCACGTGCTCGCCCACGAAGAGCTGCGACCAGAGTCTGTTCATGGCCGGGACCGTGACCCGCACGCAGCCGTGGCTCGCCGCGTACGTCGGGACGGACGTCGCCCCGTGCAGCGCGTAGCCCCGGTAGAAGTAGTTGGGTCGCCACAGCCGACCGAGCGGGCTGGTCCGCCAGCCGTCGATCCGGCGGTAGATCGTGAACGAGCCGGTCACGGTCGGTGTCGAGGGCTTGCCGGGAGAGGCATCGAGGACGCGGGTGACGACGCCGGCCTTGGTCACCAGGACGACGCGCAGCCGAAGGTCGATCTCGACGGCCGCGGTGCTGCGCGTGTACCGCGGCTCGGGAACGACCGGCTTCGCGAGCCGGCCCCAGGTCTGCGGCCCGACGATGCCGTCGATGGCGATCCGCTGCACCTTCTGGAACGCCACCACCCCGTGGTAGGTGCTCGGGCCGAACACGCCGTCGGCCGGGCCGACGTCGTAACGCAGGGCGGCGA
>DAIOGQ010000385.1:0-3597 GCA_036745175.1 Kineosporiaceae bacterium | reverse complement strand
GGATGACGATGTTGCCGCTCGTGTCGCCGACGATCTCCAGGCTCTGCAGGATCGGGACGCCCGCCGCGAGCATCGTGCCGAGGTTGCGGGTGAAGCGGCTGATCGCCACCTTCTGGAACAGGGAGCCGAAGACCGGGATCTTGATCTTCATCGGGTCGACGACGCTGAGCACCCGCTCGTCGTGCCGGACCTTCGACCAGACGACGACGAAGACCAGGCCGCCGACGACGAGAACCGGTGCGGCCCAGCGCATCGCCTCGGAGAGGAAGACGAGCACGCGGGTCGGCGCGGGCAGCGTGCCGCCGAGGTCGGAGAACATCTTCGCGAAGATCGGGACGATGAACAGGAGCATCCCGACGACCGCGAGGATGGCGATGACGAACACGACGACCGGGTACGTCATCGCCGACTTGATCTTGCCGCGGAGCTTGACCTCGGCCTCGTAGTTCGCCGCGATCTGGAGCAGCACGGCGTCGAGGAAGCCGCCGACCTCGCCGGCCCGGCACATGTTCACCATGAGGGGCGGGAACACCTTCGGGTGCTTGGCGAGCGCGTTCGACAGCGACTGCCCGGTCTCGACGGCGTTGCGGACCTCGCCGAGGGTCTTCGCGAGCGGCTTGCTCTCGGTCTGCTCGGACAGGATCGCCAGCGCTCGCAGCAGCGAGAGCCCTGAGTTGATCATCGTGGCGAACTGCCGGCTCATGACCGCCAGGTCCTTGAGCTTGACCCGGTTGCCGCCCGGCAGGGTCAGCTCCTTGTTCATCCCGCCGCCGGACTCGCGGATGCTCACGGGGGCGTAGCCCATCCCCTTGAGCTTCTGCACGAGCGCCGCCTCGGTGGGCGCCTCGAGCCGCCCGCTGACCAGCTTGCCCTTGCGGTCCCTGACCGAGTACTCGAACGTCTTGGTCGCCGTCGCCATCGTGCGCCTCCTAGGCCCGGCCGGTGAGCCGGGTGAAGTCCTCGGTGTGGTGGCACTTCTCCAGGCCCAGCTCGTACGTGATGCGCCGCGTGCGCACGAGGTCGGCGAGGTGCTGGTCGAGCGTGTGCATCCCGAACTGCGCGCCGGCCTGCATCGAGGAGTAGATCTGGTGGGTCTTGCCCTCGCGGATGAGGTTGCGGATCGCCGGCGTCGCGACGAGGACCTCGGTGGCCACCACCCGGCCGCGGCCGTCGGCGGTCTTGCACAGGGTCTGGCAGACGACGCCCTGGATCGCCCCGGCGAGCTGGGTGCGCACCTGGGTCTGCTGGTGCGGTGGGAAGACGTCGATGACGCGGTCGATCGTCTGCGCGGCGTCCTGGGTGTGCAGGGTCGCGAAGACGAGGTGGCCGGTCTCCGCGGCGGTGAGCGCGACGGAGATCGTCTCCAGGTCGCGCATCTCGCCGACGAGGATGATGTCGGGGTCCTGACGCAGCACGTGCTTGAGCGCCTTCGCGAACGACTGGGTGTCCTCGCCGACCTCACGCTGGTTGACCAGGCACGACTTGTGCCGGTGGAGGAACTCGATGGGGTCCTCGACCGTCATGATGTGGTCGCGCCGGGTCCGGTTCGCGAGGTCGACGAGCGCGGCGAGCGTCGTCGACTTCCCCGAGCCCGTCGGGCCGGTCACGAGGACCATGCCCCGCGGCAGGGTCGCGAAGTTGCTCACGGCGGGCGGGACGCCGAGGTCCTCCAGGCTCTTGATCTCGTAGGGGATCTGCCGGAAGGCCGCACCGACGGCCTCACGCTGGCGGTAGACGTTGACCCGGAAGCGGGCACGCCCCGGCAGCGCGTAGGCGAAGTCGAGCTCGAGCTCCTCCTCGAACCGCTCACGCTGTTTCTGCGTGAGGATCGCGTAGACGACCCGCTGGATCATCTGCGCGCCGAGCACGCCCTGGTCGTCGAGCCCGGTGAGCTCGCCGTTGACCCGGACGATGGGAGGCGCCCCCGCCGACAGGTGGACGTCGGAGGCCCCGATGTCGAGCGCGTGGGACAGCACCGCGCCGAGGTCGAGGTCGTTCGCGCCGATGCCCTGCTCGGTCGTCGCACGGCGGTAGGCGTCGCCGCCGACGACCTCCGGGCCGGCCGCGACCCGCGGCTCCGGGAGCACGGTCCGCAGCAGGGCGGCGGGGGCGGCGGCGGGTGCGGTGGCGGGCGCCGCGGCGGGTAGAGCCACGGGCGGTTCGAGCGCCGGTGCGGCGACGGGTGCGGCAGCGGGAGGGGTCACCGGCCCGGCAGGTCGAGCTGCCGGGTCCTCGAACGCGAAGCTCTCCGGGACGTACGGCACCGCCGCGGCCTGCTGCGGCGGATGGTCGCCCTGCCCGTGACGCTCCACGCGTTCCTCCTCCTGCCGGCGTCCGGACCGTGCGGTCCGGGTCGCGCTCCGTGCGACGACTGCGTCGCGCCCTGTCTGTCGATGTCGGCCCACGGCAACGCGCGCTTGAGCCGACCGCCCTGCCGCTATGCGACGACGCGGAGGATCTCCTCGATCGAGGTGACCCCGTCGCGCACCTTGCGCATGCCGTCCTCCCGGAGCCGGCGCATGCCGTCCCGGGTGGCGGCCTCGGCGATGTCGGACGACGGTGCCCGGGTCACGGTGAGCCGCTCGATGTGCTCGGTGACAGCCATCACCTCGTGGAGCGCCAGCCGGCCCTTGTAGCCCGTCCGCGCGCACGCCGGGCAGCCCGCGGCCCGGTGCAGCGTCGGCACGTCCTGGCCGGGGATCCACGGGTAGCTCGCCGCGAGCAGCTCCTCGGGCGTCGGCTCGTAGGGCTCCCGGCACCTGGTGCAGAGCCGGCGCGCGAGCCGCTGCGCGAGCACGCAGTCGAGGGCCGACCCCACGAGGAACGGCTCGATCCCCATCTCGGTGAGCCGGGTCAGGGCCGACGGAGCGTCGTTCGTGTGGAGCGTCGACAGCACGAGGTGGCCGGTGAGGGCCGCCTCGACGGCGATCTGCGCCGTCTCGTGGTCGCGGATCTCCCCGACGAGGACGACGTCGGGGTCGCACCGCAGGATCGAGCGCAAGGCGGCGGCGAACGTCAGGCCGGCCTTCGCGTTGACCTGCACCTGGTTGATCCCGGCCAACCGGTACTCGACAGGGTCCTCGACCGTGATGACGTTGATCTCCGGCCGGGCGATGAGGTTGAGCGTCGCGTAGAGGGTCGTCGACTTGCCCGACCCGGTCGGCCCGGTGACGAGGATCATCCCGTAGGGCTTGGTGAAGCTCGCGGAGTACCGGGTGAAGTTCTCCGCGGTGAACCCGAGGTCGGACAGCGCCAGCCGCGCCGTGGAGTTGTCGAGGATCCGCATGACGACCTTCTCGCCCCACACGGTGGGCAGGGTGGCCACGCGCAGGTCCACCTTCTGGCCGAGCGCCGACACCGAGAGGCGGCCGTCCTGCGGGACGCGCCGCTCGGAGATGTCGATGTCCGCCATGATCTTCAGCCGCGAGATGACGCCGGACTGGATCGAGCGCGGGGACCGCATGACGTCGTGGAGGACGCCGTCGATCCGGTAGCGCACCCGCAGCTCGGTCTCGCCGGGCTCGATGTGGATGTCGGAGGCGCGGTCCTGGATCGCCTGGGTGATGAGGAGGTTGACGTACTTGACGATCGGCGCCT
>DAIOGQ010000384.1:0-3625 GCA_036745175.1 Kineosporiaceae bacterium | reverse complement strand
GTCCTGCCGATGTGCCAGGACACCGGGACGGCGATCGTCATGGGCAAGCGCGGCAGCCAGGTGCTCACGACACCCGGCGGTGACGGACGGGACGTCGGCGACGAGGAGGCGATCAGCCGCGGGGTCTACGACGCGTACACCCGGCTCAACCTGCGCTACTCGCAGATGGCCCCGCTGACGATGTGGGACGAGAAGAACACCGGCTCCAACCTGCCTGCGCAGATCGAGCTCTACGCCGACACCGCGCCGGGGCACGAGACGACGTACAAGCTTCTCTTCATGGCCAAGGGCGGCGGGTCGGCCAACAAGTCCTTCCTCTACCAGGAGACGAAGGCCGTCCTGAACCCCGAGTCGATGATGCGTTTCCTCGACGAGAAGCTGCGCTCGCTCGGCACCGCGGCCTGCCCGCCGTACCACCTCGCGATCGTCGTCGGCGGCACGAGCGCGGAGCTGGCGCTGAAGACCGCGAAGTACGCCAGCGCCAAGTACCTCGACGACCTGCCCACGTCCGGGACGCCGTCCGGGCACGCCTTTCGTGACCTCGACCTCGAGCTCGGTGTCCTGGAGCTGACGCGGGCGTTCGGGATCGGCGCCCAGTTCGGCGGCAAGTACTTCTGCCACGACGTACGCGTCGTCCGGCTGCCCCGGCACGGCGCCTCGCTGCCGGTCGCGATCGCCGTCTCCTGCTCGGCCGACCGGCAGGCACTCGCAAAGATCACCGCCGAGGGCGTCTTCCTCGAGCAGCTCGAGACCGACCCGGCGCGCTTCCTCCCCGAGACGACCCACGAGCACCTCGACGCCGCGGCGCAGACCGACGCGGCGGCCGACGGCGCGGTACGGATCGACCTCAACCGGCCGATGGACGAGATCCGCGCCGAGCTGACGAAGCACCCCGTGCGGACCCGGCTCTCGCTCACGGGACCGCTCGTCGTCGCGCGCGACATCGCGCACGCGAAGATCAAGGAGCGGCTCGACGCCGGTGAGCCGATGCCGCAGTACCTACGCGACCACGCCGTCTACTACGCGGGTCCGGCGAAGACGCCGCAGGGCTACCCGTCGGGCTCGTTCGGCCCGACGACGGCGGGCCGGATGGACTCCTACGTCGAGCAGTTCCAGGCCGCCGGCGGGTCGCTCGTCATGCTCGCCAAGGGCAACCGGAGCACGGCGGTCACCGACGCGTGCGCCGCGCACGGCGGGTTCTACCTCGGCTCGATCGGCGGCCCGGCCGCCCGGCTCGCCCAGGACTGCATCAAGCACGTCGAGGTGCTCGAGTACGCCGAGCTCGGCATGGAGGCGGTCTGGAAGATCGACGTGGAGGACTTCCCCGCGTTCGTCGTCGTCGACGACAAGGGGAACGACTTCTTCGCCGACGTCACCAGGCCGATGGCGATGACCGTCCACCGCCGTCCGGGCCTGTAGCCGCCGCCGCGGCGGCGGTAGGAGCGCCGGCGGGCGGACACCTCCAGCGGCCCGGCGTGGCTGCCGATGAGACGAGAGTGCTGCCGGAGATCAACAGCCTGCTGCGCGTCGCCGTCGGCAGGAGCGCCGACCCGGTCGACGGCCTGCGCGCGTCGGACGTGCCGTCCCGGGTCGAGGACGTCGAGAGCGTGCTCCCCGGCCGGCACCGCGTGCTCGTCGCGACGCCGCGCTTCGCCGGCGACGTCGAGACCCCGGACGTCGGCACCGCCTGCACGCTGACCTGGACGGCGCGCACCGGCATCGTCGAGCTGCCCGCCGCGTTCGACAGCAGGGTGGTCGGCGTGACCGCGACCGCCGGCGACGGCCCGGCCGTGCTCAGGCTGTGGTGGCTGGTCGTCACCGGGGACGCCGTCCCGGTCCAGCGCCGGGACTACTTCCGCTGCCCGCTCGCCCTCCCGGTGACCCTCACGACCGGTGTGAGCGGCCGGACGACGGACGTCGGCGAGGGCGGTCTGCGCTGCCTCACCGTCGGGGCACCGCTCGACGCCGGCCGGCTCGTCGAGCCCGTGGTCGGGCTCGCGGACTCCACGCCCCTACGGCTGCCCGGCGTCGTGCTCCGGTCGAACCAGGCCGCCCGGGCGCCCGACCACGCCGACACCGTCGTGCGCTTCGAGGACCCCGAGTCGCAGGGGGACGCCGTCCGGCGGCTGCTCTTCGCCGAGCAGCTGAGGCTGCGCCGGCTCGGGCTCGGCTGACTGCCCCACCCGTCTGCCGCTCAGGCTCACGATATGCACCTGCGGGAGCGCTCCACGGGCTCCGAAGAGGTACACAGCGGGAGCCTGCGCACGATCGGCCCGTTGCACGAGACGCTCGGTCGGCCCTGACTCGCCCGCGTGGGCGCGTCGGGTCAGCCCGCGCGGTCGAGCAGCGGCCAGGCCGCCGCGACGGCGCCCACCGCGGCGAGCAACGCCAGGTAGCCGATGACGAGCCGGGTGTCGCGCAGCACGCAGCTGCTCCGCGTCAGCCCGGCCCGTCGGGCGCGGACGTAGCCGGCCAGCCCGAGCGCGGCGAAGCCGGCGAGGGCGAGCGGGCCGACGAGCCAGGTGACGAGCGAGACCGTCGCGACGATGCACAGCCGCAGCGGGTCGAAGGGGAGCGCGGTGGCAGGCGCAGGCTCCGGGCGGGTCGTCGTCACGAGGGCACCTCCACGGGATGGGGCAGCACAGCCGGGACCGGCTGCACCGTCGGGTCGGGCAGCGCGACGACGCCGGGTCGTCGCGAGCGGGTGCCCGCGGCCGTCGACAGCCGCATCCGGGCGAGGGCCGGCCAGGCCTGCACGGCGCAGAACGGCGCGCACTGGTCGACCGGGCCGCCGTCGGCGTCCGACGAGCGGCTGCCGACGTGCACGCAGCACTGGGTGAGCCGCTCCTCGAGCATCGTGTCGATGTCCATGAACGGCTTGACGGTGACCCGGACGACGCGCTCGCCCAGCATCCGGCGCAGGGCCTGCCGACGCCCGGGCAGCGACGACGCGACGAGCCTCGTCAGCGTGCCGATCCCGAGGTCGCACGTCTGGCACACGTCGCGCCACAGGTCACCGATCGTCGGGTGGGACAGGCTGGACTGCTCCGAGAGCAGACCGAGCAGGGACTCGCGGACGGCCGTCCGCAGCGCGGCGGGGACACCGTCGTCGGCGACCCGGTTCGCGACGAGGCCGAGATGGTGCAGCAGCCGGTCCTCACCGACCAGCGCCACGAGCGACCGCCACCGACCCGCGTCGTCGCGCAGGAGGTAGCCGACGCTCGCGCAGTGCGGGTGCGAGCAGGGCAGCGCGGTCAGGTCACGCCAGGTGACCTCCCCACCGGTCTGCGGGCCGAGCCGGGCGAGGACGCCGGTGTGGGTCAGGCGGTCGCCCGGGTCGACGGCGTGCGAACGGCCCGAGCCGAAGACCGGCTGGATGGCCACCCCGCCGACGTACGGCGTCGCCAGCGCGAGCCGCAGGACGTCGCCGATCTCGCCGTCGTTGGCCCCGAGCGCGACGGTCATCGTCAGCGTCGTGAAGACCCCGGCGGCCGAGAGCCGTTGCACGGCGTCGGTCTTGAGCCCGGTGAGGTCGCCGCCACGGTGGTGCCGGGACGCCTCGGCGCTGCTGCCGTCGTACTGCAGGTAGACCTCGACCCGTTCGCGGTGCCGGCGCAGCAGGTCG
>DAIOGQ010000383.1:0-3626 GCA_036745175.1 Kineosporiaceae bacterium | reverse complement strand
CCCGCCCTCGATGACGACGGTCGTGTCGGCCATCCCGCGACGCAGCCGGGCGAGCGCGACCTCCCGGCTGGGGCCGTAGGCGATCACCTTGGCGATCATCGAGTCGAAGTCGGCCGGGATGACGTCGCCCTCGGCGACGCCGGTGTCGACCCGGACGCCCGGCCCGACGGGAAGCCGGAGCAGCGCGATCCGGCCCGGGGCGGGCGCGAAGTCGCGGTCGGGGTCCTCGGCGTTGAGCCGCGCCTCGACGGCGTGCCCCTTCTCGGCGGGGACGTCCCCCTCGAGCCGGCCACCGGCCGCGATGTGGAGCTGGAGACCGACGAGGTCGGTGTCGGTGACGAGCTCGGTGACCGGGTGCTCGACCTGGAGCCGGGTGTTCACCTCGAGGAAGGCGAAGGCCTGCTCCGAGGGCTGGTAGAGGAACTCGACCGTGCCGGCGCCGCGGTAGCCCACCTCGAGGGCCAGCCGTTCGGCGGACTCCTTGACCCGGCGCACCTGGTCGGGACCGAGCACGGGAGAGGCCGACTCCTCGATGACCTTCTGGTTGCGGCGCTGCACGGAGCAGTCCCGCACGCCGAGCGCCCACGCGGTCCCCTGGCCGTCGGCGATGACCTGGACCTCGACGTGCCGGGCGCCGGTGACGAGCCGCTCGAGGAAGACGACCCCGCTGCCGAAGGCGCGCTGGGCCTCGTCCCGGGTGCGGTCGAAGACGCCCGCGAGCTCGGCGTCGCTCGTGACGACCCGGATGCCACGGCCGCCGCCGCCGGCCGCCGCCTTGAGCATGAGCGGGTAGCCGATGGCGCGAGCGTGCTCGCGCGCCGAGTCGAGGTCGTCGACCGAGCCGCCGCTCCAGGCGGCGACCGGGACCCCGACCCGCTCGGCGATGCGCTTGGCGCCGATCTTGTCGCCGAGGGCGAGCATGGCCTCCGGCGTCGGGCCGACGAAGACGACGCCCATCCGCTCGCACAGCCTGGCGAACTCGGCGTCCTCGGCGACGAAGCCCCAGCCGACCCACGCGGCGTCGGCGCCGGTCTCGCGCAGGGCCCGCTCGAGGCGGCCGTGGTCGAGGTAGGGCCGCTCCGCAGCGGGGCCGAGGTTGTACGCGTGGTCGGCCTCGCGAGCGAACATCGCCGCGCGCTCGCCCTCGGTGTGGAGGGCGACGGTCTCGATCGCGCCGCCGGTGCGGGCGTTGAGCTCACGCACGGCGTGGATGAGCCGCATCGCCGCCTCGCCGCGGTTCACGATCGCCACTCGACGCAGCACGGCGCCTCCGCTCCTCGACCTCAGGGGTGGACACCAGGTCAACCGCAACCCTAACGGCGGCGACATCGCCCCACAGGCCACCGTGCCCGCGGACGTGAGTGATCACACCCCCGCGACCCGGGTCACCTTCGCACGTACCGGCTGGTAGCGCCGTTCTGCCCCGACGCGGGAGGCGCGGGTCAGCGTGGCGTCGGGTCGGCAGGGCGGGCGGCGGGCACGGTGGTGCCCTCGAGGACGACGCGCTCGGTCTGCGCGGCCCGCTCCCGGACGAGCTCGGCGACCCGGGCCTGCTGCGTGTAGTCCGTCACGATGCGGCGGATGCCGGCGACGCCGACGGCGCAGGCGGCGGCGACGGCCGACCAGCGCACGAGCGCGCTCGTCGCGCTGAGGTCCCCGGCCTCGACGAGGGCGTAAAGCTTCGGGCCGGCCGTGACGGCCGCAACCGCGGCCGCGATCCGGATCGTGCTCACCCCTGCTCCTGCGGTGCACCCGGCAGGAGGAGCCGGGCGCAGAGCAGCGCCGACCACGTGACGCGGTCCACGCCGATCCCGTCGAGCCGGACGACGGGAAGGTCGAGCTGGAGGACCGCGGCCGGGTCGTCGACGGCGGCGGCGCCGTCGACGACGATGGCATCCACGTTCTCGAGGGCCTCGAGCCACGTCTGGGCGGCCTCGACGCCGCGGTGCGCCTCGACGACGGCGACGACGGCGCCGGCGCCGACGGCCTGCAAGGTGTCGAGCACGTCGTCGACGTCGTCGTAGTCGTCGGTCGCGATCGCGACGACGCCCGCCGTGAGCCGCTGCGCCCGGGCGACGGCGGCCCGCCGAGCCTGGCCCTGCCGGGACGGCACGACGACCACGGCGCGCGGGCGGTCCTCGATCGCGAGGTCGAGCGCCGTCCGGTGCGCCTCCATGGTCACGGCCGCGGCCGGCCCGACGACCGCGACGATCCGGGTGTCCGGGTCGACGTCGAGCTCGGGGAGCCGGTCGAGCATCCGCATGACGCCGGCGAACCGGTCGCCGCCCCGGTAGCGGCGGGTCCACGCCGCCGGGACGCCGAGTCGGCGCAGCGCGCGCCGGTCGGCGGTCACCCGGAGGTCACCGGTCTGCTCGGTCTCGTGGTCTGTCGCGTGGTCGGTCGCGTGGTCGATCTCGTGGTCGGTGTCGGTGTCGGTGTCGGTGTCGGTGGCGGTGTCCGTGTCGGTGGCGGTGTCCGTGTCGGTGTCGTCCTCGAGGTTCTCGAGGTGGTCCTCGGCGTCCCGCTCGGCGACCGGCTGCTCGGCGACGGCCGGTCGCGCCGGCTGCTCGTCGACGGACACCCGGACCGGGACGGGGGTGCGCTGCGCCGGTGGCAGCATCGCGCCGGTCGGGACGGGCGTGGTCCACGGGTCGGCCGGCGGTCGCGGGGACGGCCGCACGTCCGAACGCAGGGTGTCCAGGAGCGTGGTGAACTCGGGGCGCGTGGTGGAGGGCTGCGCGGCGGCGGCCGGGGCCTCGTGCGGGGCTGCGCGCCGGCTCTCGACGGCGGCGCGGATCACGGCCTCGGCGGCCGCCTGGTCCTGCGCGCGACGGCGCTCCGCCTCGACGTCGGTCGGCGCGGTCCGCGGGTCGGACGCGACCTCGTCCTGCGGGTCGGACGCGACCTCGTCCCGCGGGTCGGCGGCGGGGACGTCCCACGGACCCGGCACCCGGTCGACGCCGCCGAGCGCCGTCGTGACCCGGGCGATGCCGTGTGCCGGCGTCGCCATGCTCGACCACCAGCCGCCCGGGGTGGGCCCGTCACCGTCGTCGGAGCCAGGGGCGGCGGCGGCGCGCTCGGCGGCGCTCACGCGGTCGGCGAGACCGAGGAGTCCCTCGGCGGCCAGCCGGCCGGGCTCGGGCCTGCGGTCGTCCGACAGGGAGCGGACGAGGGCCTCGACGACGGCCTCGTCGGGGTCGAGCGCGGCACCGTTGCGGTCGAGCCCGCGCACCTCCAGACCCCTGGCCGGGCGGCCGGTGCCGGGCGGGTCGTCGGCCGTCGGGCGCTGCTCGACGGGTCGCTCGACCGGTGGCTCGACCTGCGTGGCCGCCGGGTCCGGGACCTCGACGGCGTCCGGGATCTCGACCGCGACCTCGAAGTGCTCCCGGGCGAAGAACCCGAGGAAGCCGCCCTGGCGCACCTTCTCGGCCCGCAGGATGCGCGCGTTCGCGCCGCCCTCGGACGCCGCTCGCAGGAGCAGCGCCTCGAGGTCGTCACCCTCAAGCAGCAAGTTCGTGGCCACGGCTCACCTGTCCGACGGTCTCGATCGATGACACACCAGCGGTCTCAGCAAAGCCGATCACGGGCAGTGTTGGAAGACTGCCACGCAGTAACCGTCGGAGTGG
>DAIOGQ010000382.1:0-3656 GCA_036745175.1 Kineosporiaceae bacterium | reverse complement strand
CCCCCGCCCGGCTCGCGCTCGGCGTCTTCGCCGCCGTCATCGTCGTCTTCGTGGCTCTGCTCAGCCTGCCGTTCGCGACCGCCGGCGGGCAGCGCGCGCCCTTCGTCGACGCCCTGTTCACCGGCGTCTCGGCGGTCTGCGTCACGGGCCTGGTCACGGTGGACACGGCGACCTACTGGTCGGGCTTCGGCCAGGCCGTCATCCTGGCCGCCATCAAGATCGGCGGGCTGGGGATCCTGACGATCGCCTCGCTCCTCGGCCTCGCCGTCTCCCGGCGGCTCGGTCTGGCCCAGCGGCTCGTCGCCCAGAGCGAGGTCAAGGCGTCCCGGCTCGGCGAGGTCGGCAGCCTCCTGCGGATCGTCGTCGTCACCTCGACGGCGATCGAGACCGCCGTCGCGGCCGTGCTCTTCCCGCGGTTCCTGCTCGAGGGCGACGGCGTCGGCGAGGCCCTCTGGCACTCGGTCTTCTACGCGCTCTCGTCGTTCAACAACGCCGGTTTCGCCGTCCACGAGGGAGGGCTTTCCCGATGGGCCGGCGACCCGTGGATCACCCTGCCGGTCGCCGTCGCGGTCTTCGCGGGCAGCCTCGGCTTCCCTGTCGTCCTCGTGCTCGCCCGTGCGTGGCGGCGACCGTCCACGTGGCCGGTCCACACCAAGCTCACGCTGACGACGACGACCGTGATCCTCGGGCTGTCGATCCTGCTCATCGGCGCCTTCGAGTGGACGAACCCGGCGACGCTGGGCGCCCTCGAGCCGGGCAGCCGGGTGCTCACCGCGGTCTTCGAGGCAGCCATGCCGCGGTCGGGCGGGTTCTCGACGGTCGACGTGTCCCAGATGAACGAGACGACGTGGCTCGTCCTGGACGTCCTCATGTTCATCGGCGGCGGCAGCGCCTCGACGGCCGGTGGGATCAAGGTCGGCACGCTCGCCGTCCTCACGCTCGCCGCGGTCGCCGAGGCCCGCGGCGACCGGGACATCGAGGCGTACGGACGGCGGATCCCGGCGACCAGCGTCCGGCTCGCCGTCACCGTCCTGCTCGCCGGCCTGACGATCGTCCTCGTCGCGACCCTCGCGCTGCTGGCGATCACCGGTGAGCGGCTCGACAAGGTGCTGTTCGAGGTCATCTCGGCGTTCGCCACGTGCGGCCTGTCGACCGGGATCACCCCCGGCCTGCCGGACAGCGGCAAGTACCTGCTCTCCGCCCTCATGTACGTCGGGCGCACGGGCACCGTGACCCTCGCCGCGGCCCTGGCCCTGCGCGAGCGCGGCCGGGCCTTCCGGCTGCCCGAGGAGCGCCCGATCGTCGGGTGAGTCGGACCGGCCGCCGTCGCGCCGGACGCCCGTGTCGAGGCCGAGCGCGCGGCCCGTGGCGACACGCGACCTGCGCGGCGCGCCCCGGTCCCGCCTGACCATGCACGTCAGGCACCATGGTCCGGGATCGCGTTCGCGCCGGACGAACCCGGCACGGGTGCACCGGTCGTCGTTCCCGGCGGCGACCGACAGGAGGGACGACGGTGGGCGGCAGCAGCAGGAACTCGCAGGAGGACTCGGTCCTCGTGTGCGGACTCGGCCGGTTCGGGGCGGCGACGGCGCACGCCCTCGCCCGGCTCGGGCACGAGGTGCTCGCCGTCGACCGCGACCCCCGGCTCGTCCAGGAGTGGTCCGGCCGGCTGACCCACGTCGTCGAGGCCGACACGACGAACTCCGAGGCGCTCGAGCAGCTCGGCTGCTCGGAGTTCGGCATCGCGGTCGTCGCGATCGGCACGTCGGTGGAGTCGAGCGTCCTCACGGCGGTCAACCTCGTCGACCTCGGCGTCAAGCAGATCTGGGCCAAGGCGCTCACCCCGACCCACGGCAAGATCCTCGACCGGATCGGCGTCCACCACGTCGTGTTCCCGGAGAAGGACGCCGGCCAGCGCGTCGCCCATCTCGTGACCGGCAAGCTCCTCGACTACATCGAGTTCGACGACGGCTTCGCAATCGTCAAGATGCGCCCGCCGAAGGAGACCGCGGGCTTCACCCTCGCCGAGTCGGGGGTGCGCAAGAAGTACGGCGTCACCGTCGTCGGGGTGAAGTCCCCCGGCCTCGACTTCACCTACGCCGTGGCGGACACCCGGATCAGCAGCCACGACGTCCTCATCGTGAGCGGCCACAGCGACCTCGTCGAGCGGTTCGCCGCCCGCCCGTGAGCCTCGAGCTGCGACCGGTCGCCGACGCAGACGCGGAGCCGGGGTGGAGACACGCTCTCGGGCCTGTCTCAGGCCTGGCCGGACGACAGCTCGCGTGACCGGTCGCGCGCGGCCTCCATGGCCGTGAGGAACGCGGCCCGCACCTTGTGGTCGTCGAGCTGGCGCAGCGCGGCCATCGTGGTGCCGGCCGGGCTGCTCACCTGCTCGCGCAGGACCGTCGGGTGCTCGCCGGTCTCCTTGAGCATCGTCGCGGCGCCGTAGAGGGTCTGGACGACGAGCTCGGTGGACGTCGCGCGCGGCAGGCCGAGGAGCACACCGGCCTCGATCATCGCCTCGACGACGTAGAAGATGTACGCCGGGCCCGAGCCGCTGATCGCCGTCACGGCGTCCTGGTGGTGCTCGGGCAGCTGGACCACCTTCCCCGTTGCGGACAGCAGCGCGGACGCGCGGGCGAGATGCTCGTCGTCGCAGTGCGAGCCGGGCGACAGCGCGGCCATCCCCTCGTCGACGAGCGCCGGGGTGTTCGGCATGACGCGGACGACGGCCACGCCGTCCGGCACCCGCTCCTCGACGAACGCCGTCGCGATGCCCGCCGCGATGCAGACCAGGAGCGCGCCGGGCCGCAGGTGTTCGCGGATCTCGGCGAGCAGGTCCGAGATGTCCTGCGGCTTGACGACGAGGACGACGGTGTCGCTCAACGCGACCGCCTCGGGGTTGTCGAGGACCTTGACGCCGTACTTCTCGCCGAGCTCGACGGCCCGCTCGGGCCGCTTCTCGGTGATGACGACGTCCTGCGGGCTGCGGCCGGCCCGCAGCAGGCCCGACAGCAGCGTCTCGCCCATGACCCCTGCGCCGAGGATCGCGATCGTCTCACCCATGCGCTCCAGCGTAGGCGCTCGCCCGCGTCCGACCCGCCCCGCCCCGCCCATGATCACCACTGTCCGGCCTCCCGGTGGACATGTAGCCACCCGGGGGCCGGGCGACGGCGATCTCGGCGGGTAGGGTCGACGACCGTGACGGACGACGACACGGCGCGCACCGCTGCGGCCCCGCCGGGCGGGCTCGCGATGTCGCTCCTCAAGCGGGCCGCCGAGTACGCGCTCTGGGGTCGGGTCGCCGTCCAGCGTCGCGTCGAGGCCCGGACCCACCCCGGCGGCCGCCGCCGACCAGGCCCGGTGCCGCCGACCGACGTCCTGCGCAGTGCCGCCGAGTGGCGGGCCGCCGTGGCGCAGTGCCGCCGGCTGCGGCTGCCGCTGCACACCGACAAGCCGAAGAACTGGGACGCGCTCGGCGCGGTCACCACGGTCCTCGACCGCTGCGGGACGAAGGCCCGGGTCCTCGACGCGGGCAGCGCGCGCTACTCCTCGATCCTGCCGTGGTTGCGGCTGTACGGGCTGCGCGACCTCGTCGGCAACAACCTCGAGTTCGGCGACGACGTCCGCCGGGACGGCGTGCTCTTCCGCTACGG
>DAIOGQ010000381.1:0-3660 GCA_036745175.1 Kineosporiaceae bacterium | reverse complement strand
GTCGACCTCCGCTTCGTGGGCGAGGCCCCCGCCGACGCCGCCCCCACGGACGCCGCCGTAGCCGACTCCCTTCCCGTCCGTGACTCGCGCTACGACGACCTTCGCAAAGACCTGCTCCTGCGCGACGATCTGCGCCGCGACGACCTCGGGGCGCAGGACCTGTCCCTTGCCGGCTTCGTGCCGTTGGAGATGCACCCGGTGGACGTCCCCGCCCAGCGTCTCCGGCCCGGCGCCAAGCGGGCGGCAGGCGCACTGCGAAGCCCTCGGCGCGACGACTCGCGGCACACCGTGGCCCAGGGCGATGTCGCCCGGCGCACCGACCTCCCGCCCATCGACCCAGGCCCCGTCGGGCGGCACCACCTCAGGCCGAGCGACGTCCGGCCGGCCGACGGCGACCCGCTGTGGCTCGGGCTCGGCCTGTTCGCCACGACCTCCGACGCGGGTGGCACGAGCGCCGGGGACGCCGTCCGGGCGGGCGCGTCCGCCGTCGGCTGGACCCCGCCCGTCGGACCGCGCTCCCGCGGCTCCAGGGTGCCGGCCACGGTCGCCGGGGTCACCGTCGGCGGCCTCCTCCTCGGCGTCGTCGCGTTCGGCGCCCTCCGCGGACCGTCGGCGGACGACACCGGCGCCTTCGCCTCCGTGGTGCCGCTCGCCGGCGCGCCGACCACGCCGCCGACCGCCGCACCGTCGGCGGGGGCGACGACGACGCGCCCGAGGTCGACCCTGACGACGGCAACCGCCGCCAAGATCTCCACAGTGAGCGCGCCGCCGATCCCGCCGGTGGCGAGGACGACCTCGGCGGCGAAGCCGTCGACGTCCCGGACGGCGCCGAGTGCCACGTCGACGACGACCGCGCCGCCCGAGCCGGACCCGACGACGACCTCCCAGGACGCGTCCAGCGTCACGCGGTACAAGAACTGCGCCGCGCTCAACGCGGACTTCCCGCACGGGGTCGCGCGGTCCGGCGGCCAGGACGTGACGTCCGGGGGCGCGGACCCGGTCACGACCTTCGCGGTGAACGACGCGGTCTACGCCGCGAACACCCGGCGCGACTTCGACGGCGACGGCGTCGCCTGCGAGCGCGCCTGACCGCCGTCGCCCGGCCTCGCGCGGCACATCCGCAGAGCCGCCCACGGCTCCTGTCCGCGGCGCCCGGGTCTCACCCCGGCGAACCCGGCAGGAGTGCGAGAACCTCACGCAGCAGGGCCGCCCGAGTGGCCGCCTCGGCGTCGTCCGCGGCCGGATGCCACGGGCACGCGACGTCGGGGACGGCGACGCGCCCGGTCGCGAGCAACCGCCGGACGGCGTCCAGCACGGTGGACGCGCCCGGCCCGTGGGCAGCGGGGAAGAGCAGCCCGGTGAGCTCGTCGGAGTCGACGACGTCGAGGTCGACGTGGACGACGAGCGGCCCCTCGGGCAGCGTCCGCACGACCTCGTCCGCCGCGGCCTCCACCGACGTCCGGGTGATCCGGCTCGCCGCCAGGTAGGCGACCTCGCCCGGGTCGAGATCGCGGGCGTCGACGAGGACAACGCGCTCCTCGGCGACCGGGCGCAGGCCGAGGGGGCCGGTGAGCCGGCCGCCAGCGTGCCCAGCGCGACGAGACAGTCGCCGCTGAGGACCACCACCGGAGTCGAGCCGCTGCCGGTCCCGGATCCGTTGCGAGACAACGACTCCGCGGTCGACCCAAGGCCCGTGGACCGGGGTCCGTCCGCGAGGGCCTCGGCCACGGCGCCTGCGACGGCGCCGTGGAGCGCGACGAGCCGGGACCACTGGTCGCCGTCCGGCAGCACGGGGTCGAGGACGGCCGGACCGCCGCCGCCCCGCTTCCCGGCAGGCAGCGGGATGCACGCGTCAGCGAGGCGGTCGTCCTGATGGAACGGCACGACGAGCACGGTCATGGCGGGACGGTAGCCGAGGACGTCGCTCCAGGAGCTCGTCGTCGCGTCCGTGTCACGTCGGTCCGTCAGCGGACGACGACCATCGGCCGGTCGGGCAGCCCGAGGAACCGGTGGACGTCGCGCGCGTCCTCCGCAAGCGCGGCGCGGGTGTCGTCCGGGATGGGTTCGAGCGGCGTCAGCGTCACCCGGCCCTGTGGCAGGGTCCACGTGCCGACGACCCGACCGTCGACGAGCGCGACCGGTCGGAAGACCCCGTTCGTCGTGACGACGCCGCGGTGCGCTCCGACGATCGCGTCGCGCGCGACCCAGCCGTGCAGCAGCGGGTCGAAGCCGCCGAGCAGCCGTGGCGTCGGGAGGGCCTCGACGTCGCTGCCGGGGTCCGGGGCGTTGCCGGCCGGATCCGGGTCGCCTCCGGCCGGCCAACCCGCAGGATCGACGTCCGGACGCCGGAACAGCCCGTCGTCCCCTGCAACGCCGCCGGCGACGTCCAGGCCCCGGCGGGCGGCCCCGAGGGTGATCCCCGCCCACGTCGCAAGGTCCGCGGCGGACGCCGGGGCGTGACCGCACAGGTAGCGGCCGGCGAGCCGGCCGAGGGCCTCGTCGCGCTCGAGCGCGGGCGGTGCTGCGCCGAGCCAGTCCCGGACCGCGACGAACTCCTGCTCGCCGCTCCCGACCGCTGGTCCGCGCACGAGGAGACCGTCGAGCGAGGCAGCGAAGAGCACGTGGACGAGCGCCTGGCCGCGGGTCGGCACCCCGACGTCGTCGAGCCGCTCCCGCAGCTGCGCCCGAGTCAGCGGCCCGTCCGTCGTCAGGGCGTCGAGGACCGTCGCGACGCCGCGTCCGGCCTGCTCGGGCGAGACGCCCTCCTGCCCGAGCCGCCGCCGGCTGCTGGTGCGCAGCTGAGGGGTGGTGAGCGGGTGCAGCCACCAGTAGTCCGCGGCGGTCACCAGGTGGAGCGTGCCGCGGCCGAGCCACGCGACGACGAGTCGGCGGCCCGCGAGCGCGACGTCGACGTCCGCGGCGGTGAGCCCGGTCGAGCGGCTCCGCACGGCGAGGCGTGCGGCGCGCAGGTCCTGCGACTGGACGGCGAGCAGGTGCCGGACGACGTCGTCCGGGCTCGTGTCGCGGCGTCCGGTGAGGAGCTGCGCGGCGAGCCGCTCCCGCTGGACGGGGCTGTCAGCTGGCACCCGTCACCCGCCCTCGGGCCGGCCCGCAGCTGTGGCCCGTCGCGGCGATCTCGGCGGTCGGGCCCTGCGCGCCCGCGACGAGCACGACGATCCTCTCGGCAGCGTGGACGACGCGGGTGCGCACGAGGCCGACCCTAGGCCGTGGGGAGGACGTTCGGGCCGGCTCGGCTCGACATGCCCGGGCGCGGTGCGCGCGGCGCTGCTGCTGCGGTGGAGTCCGTGCGGGCGGTCCGTGGCTATGCTGAACGCTCCACTTGGGGCCGTGGCCCGCGCCGTCGACCGATCGGCGCGGTCGCCGGTCGAGGAGGTACACCCGTGAAGAAGCTCCTGGTCGTGGCTGTCGCGGCCGCCGCAGGCTTCGCGCTCTGGCGCAAGGTCGAGGCCGACAAGGCCGAGCAGTCCCTCTGGGCGGAGGTCACCGACCCCGTCAAGTGATTCGCCGTCCGCCCGGTGCGTGCGCGACACTGTTCGCGCCCTCCGCGGCGGGCACCCGGGGGCGTGGCGCAACTGGCAGCGCACCTGCTTTGCAAGCAGGGGGTTGAGGGTTCGAGTCCCTTCGCCTCCACCGGGTTCC
>DAIOGQ010000380.1:0-3663 GCA_036745175.1 Kineosporiaceae bacterium | reverse complement strand
GTGGCCTCCTCGACGGCGGCCCGGATGAGGTCGATCTCGTTCGTGTGGCTGAAGCCGTAGTTGAACGACGAGCCGCCGAGGCCGTCCCCGTGGGTCACCTCGATGACCTCGACGCCCGCGGCGTCGAGCGCGTGCACCGTCGCCCGGACCTGCTCCTGCGTGAACTGGTGGGACATCGCGTGCGAGCCGTCGCGCAGCGTCGTGTCGGTGATCCGGACCGGCCGCGTCGTGCCGCCCTCGGTCTGCACGGGTGCAGGCGCGCCACCGGCCGCCGGAGCGCCCGCCGCGCCGGGTGCGGAGCCGTTGGTGCTCACGCCGTCACACTCGCCTTCTCGCGCGCCACGAGCTCGCCGACCCGGGCCGCCGCCGCCGTCATGATGTCGAGGTTCCCGGCGTACTCCGGCAGGTAGTCGCCGGCGCCCTTCACCTCGAGGAACACCGCCACCCGGCCGTTGCCGCCCCACTGCTCCCTCGGGTCGTCGTACTGCGGCTCGGCGCGCAGCGCATAGCCGGGCACGTAGTCCTGCACCTCGGTGACCCGCCTCTCGACCGACGCCGTGATCGCGTCCCGGTCGGCATCGGCGGGAATCGAGCAGAACACCGTGTCGCGCATGATCATCGGTGGTTCGACCGGGTTGAGGACGATGATCGCCTTGCCCCGGGTCGCGCCGCCGAGCTCGCGGACGGCCCGACTCGTCGTGTGGGTGAACTCGTCGATGTTCGCCCGGGTGCCGGGCCCGGCGGACTTCGACGCGACGGAGGCGACGATCTCGGCGTAGTCGACCCGGACGACGGACGAGACCGCGTGGACGATCGGCACCGTGGCCTGGGCGCCGCAGCTGATCATGTTGATGTTCGGCGCGGCGACGTGGTCGCGGAAGTTCACCGGCGGGCACACGAGCGGGCCGACGGCGGCCGGGGTGAGGTCGACGGCGACGATTCCGGCCTCTGCGAGCCGCGGTGCGATCGACCGGTGCGCCTTGGCGGACGTCGCGTCGAAGACGATGGACGGCAGGACGTCGCGCTCCATGAGCCAGTCGACGCCACCGGCGGACGCCTCGATGCCGAGCGCGCGGGCCCGGGCGAGCCCGTCGGACTCGACGATGCCGACGACGTAGCCGACCTCGATGTCGTTGCTGCGGCGCAGCTTCGCGAGCAGGTCGGTACCGATGTTGCCCGGTCCGACGATCGCGGCGAGTGCCTTGCTCATCGTGGTGCCCCTTCCTCGGTGCTGCGTGCCACGTCCTACGACTCCACCAGGCTCGCGAGACCGGCCGCGACCCGTCGCGCGGCCCGGGTGAGGCTGGCCGCGAGGAACTCCTTGCGGGCCCCGAGGATCTGCCCTGTCGGGCCGACGACGCAGACGGCCCCGACCGCACGCGGCGCAGCGCCGGGGACCTCCAGCAGGACCGGCGCCGCGATGGAGGAGCAGCCGGGGCTGTCCTCCTCCCGGCTCCCGACCCAGCCCGTGCGCCGGGCGTGCAGGAGCACCTGCTGCAGCCGCGCCGGGTCGGTGCTGGTGAAGGGCGTGTGCCGGTGCCGCTGGACGGCGGCCGTCTCGCGCGCCACCTCGGGGTCGAACGCCGCCATGACCCGGCCGGCGCTCGAGGAGTACCCGGGGACGCGGTGGAGCACCTTGCCCGACACCCGGGACCCGGGCCCGCCGCTGCCGATCCGCTCGACGTAGAGCACGTGCCCGCCGAGGGGCAGCCCGAGCTGGACCGTCTCGCGCACCGCCTCGTGGAGGTCGAGCAGGACGGGCCTGGCGACGGTCCGCAACGGCAGCCGGTCGACCGCCAGCTGCCCGTAGTGGAGCAGCCGCAGGCTGAGCCGGTACCGGCCCGCGGGCGTGCGCTCGAGCATGCCGCCGCCCGCGAGCGCGCTGAGCATCCGGCTCGCGGTGCTCTTGGCGATCCCGAGCCTGCGGGCCACCTGGGTCGGTCCCAGCTCGGTCGCGGTCGTGAAGCAGTCGAGCACCCCGACGGCGATCGAGACCGAGCGCAGCTCGCCGTCGCCCGCCGGCCGGCCGGCGTCGGCGATCGCGATGACGCTCATGCGCCGTCCCAGACCGGCATGTCGTCCGGGTCAGGGATGTTCACCTCGGTCACCCGGTTGCGGTAGCCGATCAGCGCCGTCCGGCCACCCTTGCGGATCCTGACGATGACCTCCTCGACGTTGTGCGGCTCCCCTGGGTCGTAACCGTGCGCCCACGTCGCGAACGCCCGGATCGGGCCGGAGTGGGTCGCCGCGATGATCCTGCTGCCCGGCGACTCCTCCATGATCCGCAGGAAGCCCTTCCAGAACCGGCGCACGCACGCCTGCGGCGACTCGAAGTACATGAGCGGGATCGTCAGCCAGGTCTGGATCGGGTCCTGGCCGCCGAGCTGGGTGCGGTAGAACCGGTCGATCTCGACGAGCCAGCGCGGCCGGTCGCCCACCGACATCCGCTCGAGCTTCTCCATGAGTGCCTGGTACTGCCGGAAGGCGGCGGTGATGTCCCGCGGGCCGTCGGGCGTCCAAACCTGAAAGTTGCGCAGCTCGGGGATGGCCGTCGGGCCGTCGATCTGCGCCTCGCGGCCGAACTGGTCCAGGCCGTCGAGCAGGCCGCGGTGGATCTGCTCGGCCGTCTGCCGCGCCCGGTTGGTGTCGGCGCAGACGATCCGCATCCGCGGCCACGCCCGCAGGGTCTTCGACAGTGCGTGCCCGCGCTGGTGGGCCTGCCAGCCGCCCATCGGCGTGAGGCCGGCGTCGGTCGAGTAGCCCTGCGTGATGCCGTGGCGGATGATCCGGATCTCGGCGACGTAGTCGTCCGTCTCGCGCTGCGCCGGCTCGGGGATGATCTCGTGGCTGCGGGTCGCCTCGGCGTACTGCCGGGCGAACCGCTCACCGTCCACCTCGAGCAGCGCGCTGCGGGCCGGCGTCGTCCCGTCGTCCTGCCGGGAACGGAACCGGCGCAGGTACAGCGGGGTCGAGTCGTCCTGCTCGCCCGGGTCGACCGGCGGACGGCCGGGGGACGGCCGGTCCCGCCGAGCGGTGTAGCGCGACAGGTAGAGCGGGGCGTCGGTGCGGTCCGTGCGGCGGAAGGCGGCCGACGACGGCGCGCCAGGTGCCTGCTCGTCGGTGGCGCTCACGAGTGCACCGTGAAGAAGCGCTCGTTGACCTCGCGGGCGTAGTAGAACATCGCCCGGCCCATCTCCTCCTCGGTCCAGGTGATCGGCTCGAAGTCGGGGTCGACCCAGTACCCGCCGGTGAACAGCTCGTTGCGATTCCCCACGGGGTCGAAGAAGTAGACGGTGTAGCCGCGGGTCGCGCCGTGCCGGGTGGGGGCGACGTCGATCGTCACGCCGTTGTAGGCCAACGTGTCCGCGGCCTCCCGGACGGCGTTCCAGTCGTCGACCCAGAAGGCGAAGTGGTGCAGCGCGCCGTTCGGGCCGGTGACGATCGCGATGTCGTGCGGGGAGTGCGAACGCTCGAGCCACGTCGCGATCTGGTGGCCGTCGTTGGCGATGATCTGCTCGGTGAGCCGGAACTCCAGGACCTGCGTGAAGAACGACGTCGCCGCCTCGACGTCCTCGGCCATGATGAAGATGTGGTCCAGCCGCGGCGGCGCGATGCCGACGAGGTTGCCCGGCCGCGGCGGCGGGTTGAACAGCGGCAGCATGT
>DAIOGQ010000379.1:0-3680 GCA_036745175.1 Kineosporiaceae bacterium | reverse complement strand
CGAACCCGCACTGTCAGCTTGGGAAGCTGATGTTCTGCCATTGAACTACACCCGCGTGCACGCTCCCGAGGAACGAGCGGGGTCAGCGTATCAAGGGGTCAGCCGGTCCTGCGTCCCTGTTCCGCACCGGGTCGGGGTGGAGGGTTCGCACGTCGGGCGATGGTGAACGCTCCACGCGGGCCGGGTCGACCCGGCCCGCCGGCTAGCGCGCCTGGAGGGCGTCCAGGGCGACGGCCATCGCGGCGGCGAGCCGCCGGTCGAGGCCCGGGTCGGGGACGGTCACCTCGTAGGTGTCCCGGCCGAAGGCGAAGCGCTTGTCGACGGACATCGCCACCGTGCCGTCGGGGTGGGTGAAGTCGAAGTGGTAGGGCACCCAGTCCGCGAGGAACCGCCGCACGAGCGCCATCGCCGGGCTCCGTTCGACCCCGGTCGCCACGGGGTGGCCGGGCTGCTCGAGGTAGTACGTCGAGCGCAGCAGGCTCGCGGCGAAGTCCTTGCGGAACACACCGATGACCTGGCCCCCGCCGTCCACGACGTCGGTCGTCCCGGAGACGTCGACGACGGTGCGGCTCTTGAAGCCGAACAGCGGCACGGAGCGGGCCTCGTCGGCGAAGAACGTGACCTGCTCGCGCAGCGCCATCCGCTTCTGCTGGGCGAGCGCGAGGACGTCGCCGTTGCCGCCTCCGGCGGCGGGCGCGCGGATCTCGTAGCGGTTCACCATCGGCGTGATCCGCTGCCGGACGACGAACCGGTCCAGGGTCTGGAGCGCCGCGACGGGGTCGTGCAGGGCCATACGTCGCGACGTTACCCGTTCGTGACCTCCACTGACCCGCCGTCCGACAGCTCCCTGCTCCATTCGCCACTCAAGATCACTTAGTGTCGTCCATCAACTGCTGACCGTCACCACCTGGAGATCCCCGCCGCAGCCCCTCGACCGCTCCTGCGTGGCGCCGCGACCGCCGGGTAGGTTGACCACGTGCTCCTCTCCGACCGGGACATCCGCGCCCAGCTCGACGCCGGTCGCGTGCTCCTCGACCCGTTCGAGCCGGCGATGGTCCAGCCGTCCAGCATCGACGTCCGGATCGACCGGTACTTCCGGCTCTTCGACAACCACAAGTACCCGTTCATCGACCCGGCCGAGGCCCAGCCCGAGCTGACCCGGCTCGTCGAGGTCGACCTCGAGGAGCCGTTCATCCTCCACCCGGGCGAGTTCGTCCTGGCCTCAACCTTCGAGGTCGTCACGCTGCCGGACGACGTCGCGGCGCGCCTGGAGGGCAAGTCGAGCCTCGGCCGCCTCGGCCTGCTGACCCACTCGACAGCGGGCTTCATCGACCCCGGGTTCAGCGGTCACGTGACACTGGAGCTGAGCAACGTCGCGACGCTGCCCATCAAGCTGTGGCCCGGCATGAAGATCGGCCAGCTCTGCTTCTTCCAGCTCTCCAGCCCCGCGCAGCACCCCTACGGCAGCAGCACCTACGGCTCCCGCTACCAGGGCCAGCGCGGGCCGACCGCGAGCCTGTCGTACCGCTCCTTCCACCGCACGCGCGTCTGAGAGCGGATCCGTCATGGCGAACGTCGGCAGATGGCGCCGGAGAGGCCCCGAGGGCGCCGCTCCGTTCGACCCGGACGTCCTCGCGGCCCTGCGCACCGCGCATCTGCTGCTCGTGCCGACGACGGCGAGCTCCGACGAGGTGAGCGACCTCGTCCGCGCCCGCGTGCCACTCGCCGGCGACCTCGCGAAGGACGGCGAGGTCGCGCTCGGCCGGCTGAGCAGGCTCACCGGCCCGTACGTCCTGACGATGGAGGACGCCGTCGCCGCGGGTGTCCCGCTGCCGTGGACCGTCGTCTACGCGCTCGAGGCCCCCGTCGAGCGCGAGGACCCGCCACCCACCGGCGCCGACGACCGCGACGGCTTCGCGCAGGCCTTCCCGGCGGGGTTGCCCTGGCGGGAGGAGGGCCGGGCGCTCCAGCTCCTCGTCGCGATGGCACGCCGCGTCGGCGGCGCCGTCCGGGTCGGCGCGTCCGACCGGCTCATCCAGCCCGACCCGCACCGGGCCGTCGACCACGTCGTCCACTCGCCGTTCTGGCTCGAGCCGGAGACGCTGCGCGGCGTCGTGGCGCGTGAGGTCCCGACGGCGCGGCTCGCGGCCGAGGGCGAGACGTGGACGGGGCCGACCGAGGCCGCCTACACCGGCGCGCTGATCCTGGCGGACATCGCCCACGAGGTCGTCGACAGCCAGGGCACCGTCGCCCGCCACGCCGCGGGCGCCCAGGTCGACATGGCGTCCCTCGGCGCGCCCGACCTCTTCGACGCCTACGCCGTCATCGCACCGCTCGGCCCCGGCGGCCACCACGGAGCGGTCGAGGTGCTCGTCCACGTGGCCGAGCCGGACGAGCCGGCCGCCCGCGGCGAGGACTGGGGCCGGCGGCCGTTCGCCACCTACGAGGTCCGCTGGCTGTGCACGGACATCGACGCCGCCGAACGTGAGCGGCGCCGGCCCGACGAGCGCTTCGTGGCCGTCCGCGACCGGGTGGCCCCGGTCGTCGTCGCCGTCACCGGCGCGGTCGTCGAGGGGACGTCGGGCATCGTCACCGACGAGGACGGGTTCTGGCTCGACCGCTACCGGCTCTGACCCGCCGCGCGGCGCCCGGCGCCCGCTCCTGGACCCACCTGCCACCGCGGGTTCAGGCGGCCTTGCGGCCCATGGTGACGTCACCCGGACAGGTCATCGCGCAGGGCGCCCGTGCGGTCTCAAGTTGGTCGGCCCCGCGCCGATGCATACCTCGTCCGACCGCGAGGAGGAGCACCGGATGGAAGCGATCGACGAGATCGTCGCCGAGTTCCTGGTGGAGAGTCACGAGAATCTCGACCAGCTCGACCGCGACCTGCTGGCGCTGGAGCAGAACCCGGACTCTCGGGAGCTGCTGGCCAGTGTCTTCCGCACGATCCACACCATCAAGGGCACGAGCGGGTTCCTGGCGTTCCACAAGCTGGAGAAGCTCACCCACGTCGGGGAGAACCTGCTGAGCCGTCTCCGGGACGGCCGGATCGGGCTCAACGACGACCGGGCGACCGCGCTGCTCAAGATGGTCGACGCCGTCCGTGGTCTGCTGGCCGCGATCGAGGCCACCGGCCTGGAGGGCGACGCCGACCACAGCGGGCTCATCTCGACGCTGTCGACGATGCTCGAGGACGGTCCGCCGCCCGTCGCCACGCCCGTCCCCGCGCCGCTCGGCGAGGTCCTCGTGGACGCCGGCGCGACGACGCCCGACGCCGTCGAGATCGCGCGCATGGAGCAGGGTCTCGGCGACAGCCGTCCCATCGGCTCGATCCTCGTCGACCACGGGTCGACGACCCCGGCAGCCGTCGAGACGGCGCTGGAGACGCAGACGGCGCACCGCTCCGTCGTCGACAGCTCCGTGCGGGTCGACGTCGACCTCCTCGACTCGCTCATGCGGCTCGTCGGCGAGCTCGTCCTCGCGCGCAACCAGCTCGTGTCACGGCTCGACGACGCGGCCGACACGTCGAAGGACTCCTCCCTCGCACGGTCCGCGCAACGGTTGAGCCTCGTGACGAGCGAGCTGCAGGAGCAGGTCATGAAGACCCGCATGCAGCCGGTCGACTCGGTGTGGAGCAAGATGCCCCGCGTCGTCCGCGACCTCGCCAAGCAGTGCGGCCG
>DAIOGQ010000378.1:0-3711 GCA_036745175.1 Kineosporiaceae bacterium | reverse complement strand
CTAGGCCGCGGGCCGTCGGCTCGACGTCTTCGAGGGTCGGCGCGTCGACCGCGCCGATGAGCCCCTCGCGCGGGCGGAGCACGAACACCTGCCACGCACCGTCCCACGGGCAGGCGAGGGCGAGGTAGGAGCTGGTCTGGCTGTTCATCGTCGGCTCCGAACCGCAGCCCCGGCCGGGTTCACGCCACCCGCGGGCTACGCGTCGAGCATCTCCCGCGCGCGCAACGGCTGCACAGGACCGAACGTCATCGGAACCGGGACGAGCGCGGGCCGTCCCCGGCCGGCGACCCGGCGGGCGGGCGGCCGTGGCCTCGCCGGGGGCCGGCCGACAGCCTGCGCGGCCGCGGCGTCCGCCGACCCGAAGATGCCCGCGAGGTGCCGCCCCTTTGCGTGGCCGACCCCGCGGCCGTCCCACGGCACCGTCCACCGGGTCCCGCAGATGCGCAGCGCCGCCCAGGCGATCCCGGACACGAGGAGTACGTCCCCGATGCTGAAGACGTTGCTCAGCGGCCAGCCGGCCGGGACCGCGAAGACATCGCCGAGAAACGCCAGCACCGCCCCGTCGACAACCCCGGAGTTGTCGAAACCCTCTGTCTGCCAGGGCATCCCGGCCGCAGCGAGCGCGGACGGCGAGGCCGGCAGCGTGCCGCCGTTGACAGCGATCGTGACCCCGTTGGACAGCCCGCCCAGACCCACCAGCCGCAGCCCCGGCACCCTGCGGTTGACCCACACGACGACGCCGGCGGCCACGTAGGACCCGACGTGCAGCAGCACGAGCAGCGCGTGCGGCCCGGCCAGCAGCTCGAGGCCGGCGAGCTGCAGCCAGAAGGCGATCGTCGCGACCTCGGAGCTGCGGATCCGGACGACGCCGAAACGGCTCAGTCGGCCGCCGAGCAGCCCGGGCACGAGGGCCAGAAGCAAGGCGACGAGCGGGACGATCACGTCGCGGCATCCAGCGAGAACAGCTCCGCGACCGGCAGGGGCTTGGTGACCGGCAGACCGCCGCCCATGGCGGTCGTCCGCGACAGCACGGGGACCGCGGTGGACGGCAGCCCGTCGGCGGACGGCCCTTCGGCGGGCAGGGCCTGCGCGACGGTGAGGTCGACGACGCCGGCGAGGACCGGCCGCACCGTGTCGGGGCGCAGCCCAGCGGCCCGCTGTGCCGCCGTCCGCCAGCCGGCCGTCGCAGCTGTGTCGAGCCAGACCTTGAGCGCGGCGAGGCTCATCGGCCGGGCGACCACGTAGCCCTGCACCCGGTCGCAGCCGAGCTCACGCAGGAGCCCGTACGTCTCGTCGTCCTCGACCCCCTCGGCCACGACCGACAACCCCAGGCCGTGGCCCAGGTCGACGGTGGAGCGGACGATGACGGCGCTGTTCTCGTCGCGCCGCATGTGGGTGACGAACGAGCGGTCGACCTTGAGCTCGTCCGGCTGGAGGCGGCGCAGGTACGACAGCGACGAGTAACCGGTACCGAAGTCGTCGACCGCCACCCGGATGCCGGTCTCGCGCAGCTCCTGGAGCACCTGCATCGCGCGCCGCGGGTCGGCCGTGATCGTCGACTCGGTCACCTCGATCGTGACGCACGACGCGGGCACGTCCCGCTCGAGGATGAGGTCGTGGACCATCCGCGGCAGCTCGAGGTCCGACAGGAGCCGGGCCGAGATGTTGACCGCCATCTCGACGCGATGGCCTGCGGCGTGCAGGAGCGACAGCGTCGTCAGGGACTGCGCGAGAGCGGCCCGGGTGAGCGCGGCGATGATGCCGCTCTGCTCCGCGAGCGGGATGAAGACGTCCGGCGGGACGACGCCCTGGGTCGGGTGGTGCCAGCGCATGAGCGCCTCGACGGCGACGGCGGCGCCGGTGCGGGTGTCGACCTGGGGCTGGTACAGGAGCCGGAACTGCCCGCGCTCGACGGCGGCGTGGAGGTCGGCGAGCAGGCTGAGCCGCTGGACGGTGTGCTGGTCGATCTCCGGCCGGTAGACCTGGATCTCACCGCGGTTCTCCTTGGCCCGGTACAGCGCGATGTCCGCCTGCTGGAGCAGCAGGTCCCGGGTCGCCTCGGCGACACCCTGGTGCGCGATGCCGATGCTCGCCTGGACCCCGATCCGGATGCCGTCGGCGACGATCGGCTCGTGGAGCCGGGACGCGACCTGCTGGGCCACCCGGACGACGTCGGCGACACCGCCGGCGTCGGGCAGCAGGACGGCGAACTCGTCTCCGCCGAGCCGGGCGAGCGTCACGCCGTCCGGTAGGCCCTCGCCCACCCGGCCCGCGACCTGGCGCAGGAGGTCGTCACCGACGTGATGGCCGAGCGTGTCGTTGACCTCCTTGAAGTGGTCGAGGTCGAGGAGCATGACGGCGACGTGGCCGCCCGCTGCCCGACCCTCGGACAGCGCCCGGTCGGTGCGGCGGTGGAAGAGCATCCGGTTCGCCAGCCCGGTGAGCCCGTCGTGCAGCGCCTCGTACTGACGGCGGGCCGCGACCCACGCGCTGTGCTGCACCCCGAGAAGCGGCAGGACGAGCATCGGCAGCAGCCACAGGGAGAAGTCCGCGACGACGACGGCGACGGGGGCCAGGCCCAGCAGGATCGACGACGTCATCCCCTGCACGCGGACGTCCTCGACGAGCAGGCCGACAACGCCGACGCGCTGGTCGAGCGCGAGGACGAGGCCGACCGCCCCGTTGTTGACGACGAAGAAGACGACGCCCGCGACGACGGCTCCCGGCACGTCGCCGACGCCGAACGAGCCCTGCAGCTCGAGGAACCCGTGGTCGGTGCAGAGGGCGTACGCGAGCCGCGCGGCGACCAGGGTCACGACGTACTGGGCGACGTTGAAGCAGCAGCGCAGCAGCCCGCGCCGGCGCCACACGTCGTCGAGCGCGACGGCGGCCCCCTGCGCGAGGACGACGAGGCTCAGCGGGCCGCAGATGACCAGAGCGACGGCCCAGGTCGACGAGACGGTGATCTGGTCGACCTCGCCGTCGCGGCGGGCCACCCGCAGCGGCCGCTGCTCGGCGGCGAGGAGCAGGGCGGCGAAGGCGTACAGGTGCACCAGGTGCGTCGAGGTCCAGTCGACCTGCGGCAGCTGGACGACGAGCACCGGCACCGCGACCGCCGCCGCCACGACGGCCAGTCCCGCGACGTAGGCGAGGATCGTCGTCGACGGGTGCCGGGATCCTGTCGAGCGGGCCGGCGGCGGACCCGCCGCCCCGGGGCTCGACGCCCCGGGGTCGACGGGCTGCGAGCGGGTGTCTACCACTTCTTCCCGGCGCCGACGACGACCGCGAGGGCCGTCAACGTCACCAGGGACCCGGATGCACAGACCGCCCGAACCATCAGGCGGTTGCGTGCGCGTCTCAGTACCACTTGACCCCCGCTCCCACCGTCGCCACCAACGCGACGAGCGTCGCCACTGCACCCGTCGCTCGGATCAGCGCTCTACGGGTCATGTCAGCCGTCCCCCTCTCTTGGGAACTCGGCTATCTGTTGACGATCACTGCGTGACCGCAGGCCTACATATAGTCAACGCGCGGAGGCAGCCGCTACCGCTTTGGAGACATTGCGTTAACAAGGAACTACTCAGCGCCGTTCGGCGGAACGTCGGCAGACCGAACGGTGGATGCGTTACTGTCTCGCCGAACCCTGTTGACTACATAGAGTGTTCGATCAACTCCACTGAGTGGCAATGGTCGGACGGGGACGGCGAGATG
>DAIOGQ010000377.1:0-3713 GCA_036745175.1 Kineosporiaceae bacterium | reverse complement strand
TCGCGGTTTTGACCAACCGCTTGAACCGCGCCTCCAGATGCCAGAGCACCGCCTCGGCGTGCTTGCACGTGCCAAGGCCATTGATGCGGAAGTCCACGCACTCGCAGTGGCAGAGGCGCCGGCCGGGGTCCCGCACCTCGACCGCTCCGTGAGCGGGATCCGGTCGCCAGCCGAGTCCGAGCGCCAGACCGCCGAGGACGGCGACCTGGAGGAGCTCGACCACGCCGACGGCCAGCGTCCGGCCGGCGAGCAGCCCGCCGCGGCCGAGCGGCGTCGTCCCGAGCAGTCGCAGCACCCCGTAGCGACGGTCGAAACCGGTGCCGATCGCCTGCCCGGTGAACGCCGTCGACATCACGGCCAGGGCGAGGACGCCCGGTGCCGCGACGTCGACCCGGGCGCCGGGGCCGAGGTCGAGCACCTCGGTGGACGCGAGCCCGACGAGAGCGAGCGCGGGCAGGACGAGGGTGAGCAGGAGCTGCTCGCCGTTGCGCAGCAGCACGGTCGCGTCGAACCGGGCCTGGGCCAGCACCCGCCGGGCCGGCCGGGCGGGCGCAGCCACGGTCACCGACCCGCCGCCCGCCACGGCCCCGGAATCGGTACTCACCGCAGGTCCCGACCGGTGAGATCGAGGAAGACGTCCTCGAGGGTGGGCCGGCCGAGCGTCAGCCCGTCCGGCATGACACCGAGCCCGGCGCACCACGACGTCACCGTCGCGACCGCCTGCGGTCCGAGCGGCGCGTGCCGGCTGCCGGCGACGAGGTAGTGGCCGGGCGCGGTCTCGGCGACCGTCACCCCGGCGGGCAGCGCGGTGCGCAGCGGCGCGAGGTCCAGCCCGGCCGGACCGCCGAACCGCAGCGTCTCCCCGTGCGGCGCGAGGAGGTCGGCGGGGCTGCCGGTCGCGACGACGCGCCCGTGGTCGACGACGACGACCCGGTCGGCGAGCCGCTCGGCCTCGTCCATGAGGTGGGTCGTGAGGACGACGGCCACCCCGTCCGACCGGAGCTTCGTGACGACGTCCCAGACTGCGAGGCGGGCCTGCGGGTCCATCCCGGCCGTCGGCTCGTCGAGGAAGGCGACGTCCGGCCGGCCGACGACGGCCACGGCGAGGGCGAGGCGTTGCCGCAGGCCCCCCGACAGGCGGCGCACCGTCGTGCGGGCATGCTCGGCGAGGCCGAGCCGGTCCAGCAGGTCGCCGGGTGGCAGCGGGTCGGCGTGCAGCGCCGCGACGTGCCGCAGGACCTCGCCGGCACGCGCACCCGTCGGCAGGCCGCCGTCCTGGAGCATGACGCCGATCCGGGCCCGCAGGGCCGCGTCGGCGCGCCACGGGTCGCGGCCGAGCACCCGCACGGTGCCGGCGTCCGGCCGGCGCAGCCCCTCGCAGCACTCCACGGTCGTCGTCTTGCCGGCCCCGTTCGGGCCGAGGACCGCCGTGACCGAGCCCGCGAGGGCGGCGAAGGAGATGCCGTCGACGACGGGCCGGCCGCCGTAGGACTTGCGCAGCGCGTCGACGGCCAGCGCGGGCAGGTCGGTCACCCTCGAAGGGTACGGACGCCGCCGGGGGCACAGGCGGCGGGTCGGCGGCGGGTTGGGCGGCGGGTCGGGCGCCGCGCCGGAGGGCCCGAGTTGAGACCGCGCGGCATTAACGACACAATGGTGTCATGAAAATCGACGTCGCCTCCGAGGCCGCGGCGTCCGCCGCGGCGGACGAGCCGGTCGTCGACCCCGACGAGCGGACCAGCGACCGGGTCTGCCGGGAGGTCCTGGAGCGCGGCCCGGTGAGCGCCGCCGACCTCGCCCATGCTCTCGGCCTGACCCCCGCGGCCGTCCGCCGTCACCTCGACGTCCTCCTCGAGACCGGCCACGTCGCGGTCTGGGAGTCGCCGGTCGGCGGCCCCCGCGGTCGTGGCCGGCCCGCGCGGCGGTTCGTGCTCACCGACGCCGGCCACGCCGCTATGACGACGGACTACGACGACCTCGCGACGTCCGCCCTGCGCTTCCTCGGCGAGGTCGCCGGCCAGGACGCCGTCCTGCGGTTCGCGCGCGAGCGCGTCGCCGACGTCGAACGCCGCTACTCGCCGATCGTCGCGGCGGCGGGGACGACGCGGGCCCGCGCCGAGGCCCTCGCTGCGGCGCTGTCCGCCGACGGCTACGCGGCAAGCACCCGCGAGGTGCGCGTAGGCGACGTCGCGGTGGGCACGCAGCTGTGCCAGGGGCACTGCCCGGTCCAGCACGTCGCCCGTGAGTTCCCCCAGCTGTGCGAGGCCGAGACCGAGGCCTTCTCGCGGCTGCTCGGCGTCCACGTGCAGCGGCTCGCGACGCTCGCGCACGGCGAGCACGTGTGCACCACGCACGTCCCCACCCCGGCGGGCGCAGCAGCCGACCCGTCCGCCACAGTTGCCCCGTACGACCGCACCGCGGACCCGACCGTCCAGGAGAGGACCATCCGATGACCTCCGTCGCACGCCCCGAGCTCGAGGGGCTCGGCCGCTACGAGTTCGGCTGGGCCGACCCCGACGCCGCCGGTGCCACCGCTCGCCGAGGGCTCTCCGAGGACGTCGTCCGCGACATCTCGTCGAAGAAGGACGAGCCGGAGTGGATGCTCAAGCTGCGGCTGAAGGGCCTGCGGCTGTTCGACAAGAAGCCGATGCCCAGCTGGGGCTCGGACCTGTCGGGCATCGACTTCGACACGATCAAGTACTTCGTCCGGTCGACCGAGAAGCAGGCCACGTCGTGGGAGGAGCTCCCGGACGACATCAAGAACACCTACGACCGCCTCGGCATCCCCGAGGCGGAGAAGCAGCGGCTCGTCTCCGGCGTCGCCGCGCAGTACGAGTCCGAGGTCGTGTACCACCAGATCAACGAGGAGCTCGAGCGCCAGGGCGTCATCTTCGTCGACACCGACACCGCCCTGCGCGAGTACCCCGAGCTGTTCAAGGAGTACTTCGCCACCGTGATCCCGGTGGGGGACAACAAGTTCGCCGCGCTCAACACCTCGGTGTGGTCCGGCGGCTCGTTCATCTACGTGCCCAAGGGCGTCCACGTCGAGATCCCGCTGCAGGCCTACTTCCGGATCAACACCGAGAACATGGGCCAGTTCGAGCGGACGCTGATCATCGCCGACGAGGGCTCCTACGTGCACTACGTCGAGGGCTGCACGGCGCCGATCTACACCTCGGACTCGCTGCACTCGGCCGTCGTCGAGATCATCGTGAAGAAGAACGCCCGCGTGCGCTACACGACGATCCAGAACTGGTCCAACAACGTCTACAACCTCGTCACGAAGCGGGCCACCGCGGCCGAGGGCGCGACGATGGAGTGGGTCGACGGCAACATCGGCTCCAAGGTCACGATGAAGTACCCGGCGATCTTCCTCATGGGCGAGCACGCGAAGGGCGAGACTCTGTCGATTGCGTTCGCCGGCGAGGGCCAGCACCAGGACGCCGGCGCCAAGATGGTCCACGCCGCCCCGCACACGTCCTCCTCGATCGTGTCGAAGTCCGTGGCCCGAGGCGGCGGCCGGACGTCGTACCGCGGTCTGGTCCAGGTGCTCGAGGGCGCCCACCACTCGGCGTCGACGGTGCGCTGCGACGCGCTCCTCGTCGACACCATCAGCCGGTCCGACACCTACCCATACGTCGACGTCCGCGAGGACGACGTGTCGATGGGCCACGAGGCGACCGTCTCGAAGGTCAGCGAGGACCAGCTCTTCTACC
>DAIOGQ010000376.1:0-3730 GCA_036745175.1 Kineosporiaceae bacterium | reverse complement strand
GAGCGGGTCTGGCGGATGCCGCTCGTCGAGGACTACCTGCCCGCGCTGCACTCCGACGTCGCCGACCTGCGGCACGTCCCGGCCGACAGCAGGATCGGTGGCGGCTCCATCACAGCAGCGCTGTTCCTGCGCGAGTTCGCCCGGGGGCGGCGCTGGGCGCACCTCGACATCGCCGGCACGGCGCGGTCCGACAAGGACGAGCACGAGGTGAACAAGGGCGCCACCGGCTGGGGCGCGCGCCTTCTGCTGCGCTGGCTCGAGTCGCTGCGCTGACTGCCCCCGCATCGACCCGGTCGTGGGCGGGCCTGCCTCAGTCCGCCCCCGGGCCGGCGACGACGTCCCAGGTCGTCATGTAGTCGGGGTCGACGACGACCTCACCGCTGCCCGCGAGGGTGTACCGCCCGGGCGGCGCGGCGGAGTAGGCGAGGTCGTCCGCGGGCAGCAGGGCGCTCTCGCCGGACTTGTCGACGACGACGACGCCGTCGGCCACCTCGAGGACCGGACCGCAGAACTGCGTCCGGGACAGGACGGCACCGTCACCGTCGCGCACGGTGACGCCGACGAGGAGCCGCCGGCCGACCAGATGCTGCAGCCGCTGCGTCCCGCGCAGCAGCCGGCGCGGCGGCGGGCCGGCCCCGGGGCTGATCGGGGTCCCACGGTCTCCGGACGTCCAGGTCAGTGCGCCACCGCCACGAGCAGTCCGTCCCCGCACGGCAGCATCGCGGGCACGAGGCGGCGGTTGGACCGCACCCGCTTGCCGAGCTCGCGGATCGCCGTCGTCGTCGGGTCGCGCTGGGCGGGGTCGGCGACCTTGCCCTTCCAGAGCGCGTTGTCGACCGCGAGGACGCCGCCGGGACGCAGCAGCCGCAGGGCCTGGTCGAGGTAGGCCTCGTACTCGGTCTTCTCCGCGTCGAGCAGCACGAGGTCGTACGCGGAGTCCGTGAGCCGCGGCAGCACGTCGAGGGCCCGACCCGAGATGAGCCGTGTCCGGTTGGGGCGCACGCCCTCCTCGGCGAAGGCCTCGCGGGCGGCCCGCTGGTTCTCGGCCTCGACGTCGATCGTCGTGAGGACCCCGTCCTCGGGCATCCCGCGCAGGAGGTAGATCCCGGAGACGCCGGCACCGGTCCCGATCTCGACGACCGAACGGGCGGCGAGGGTCGCCGCGAGCACGCGCAGGACCGCGCCGACGCCCGGCAGGACCGCGACGCAGCCGAGCTCCTGGGCCCGGGCGCGCGCCCTGGCGAGGACGTCGTCGTCGGTGACGAAGTTCTCGGCGTAGGCCCACGTGGCCGGCGTCGGAGCGCTGATGGGTCCTCCTCGGGTGGGCGGTGGGGCGGCGACAAGCGTAGTTGTGCGCGGGGAACCGCGGTGACGCCGGTCGCGTTGGTCAGGTGAACGGTGCCCGGGCCCAGGTCGACGGCGTCCTGGCCGGCGACGATCCGCCCGGATTCTCAGGGTTTTCCCAGGGATTCCGGGGGTTCCCCGCAGGGCACGGGACGCTCGGGTGCGCGACGATGGGAGGCACGGTGTCGGTCTACACGATGCCGTACGCGATGGCCGGACGCGGCAGGACGCACCTGCTGGGCGGCCGTCGCAGCGCTGGAGGTGCTGCGGTGAGCGACGGACCCGGGGAGGGGCAGCCGCACGCCCGTGCCCGGGACGCGTACGCCCTGACCCCCGAGGCCGCGCACCAGGCGGGCGGCGCCGACGCCACCTGGACCCCACCCACGTGGGACGAGGTCGTCCGGGAGCACTCCACCCGGGTCTACCGCCTGGCCTACCGCCTGACCGGCAACCAGCACGACGCCGAGGACCTCACGCAGGAGGTCTTCGTCCGGGTGTTCCGCTCGTTGTCGTCGTACACCCCCGGGACGTTCGAGGGCTGGCTGCACCGGATCACGACGAACCTCTTCCTCGACCAGGTCCGTCGCAAGCAGCGGATCCGCTTCGACTCCCTCGGCGACGACGCGGGCGACCGGCTCGCCGGCCAGGCCGAGCTCGGCCCCGAGCGGGCCTGGGAGCACAACAACCTCGACCACGACGTCCAGGCCGCGCTCGACACACTGGCGCCGGACTTCCGGGCCGCGGTGGTGCTCTGCGACATCGAGGGGTTGTCGTACGAGGAGATCGCGGCGACCCTCGACATCAAGCTCGGAACGGTCCGCTCGCGGATCCACCGCGGCCGCGGGCAGCTGCGCGAGGCCCTGGCCCACCGCCGTCCCGCGGCCCTGCTCCGGGACGAGGAGACTGACCCCGCGGACGCCTCGTCCGGCGGGAGGAACCGCCGGTGACGCACCTCGGTGACCGGGTCACCGAGCTGGTCGACGGCCAGCTCGGTCCGGACGCGACCGAGCGCGCGCACGCCCACCTCGCGCGCTGCATGCCCTGCCGCGAGGTCGTCGAGACCGAGCGGCTCATGAAGACGCGCCTCGCCGCCCTCGCCGGCCCCGCGCCGTCCGCGGACCTCGTCGGACGGCTGCTCACCATCGGCGCCCCGGCTGCCGACCCGCTGCGACCGGTGGCCGAGCGGGACGGTGAGCGCCCCGGACGAGGTGTCCGGCCCGCACCCGCGTCCGCCCCGGACCGGCCGGCCGGATCACGGCCCGACCGGACGCGTCCGGCCGGGCGGTCCGGCAGCCGCCAGGACGGCCCCCGTCCGTTCGCCCGCCGCCCGCGGCCCGCCCGCCCGCGACGGCTCGCGGTCGCCCTCTTCGGTGCCCTGTCCGTCGTCGGCGTGGGCGCCGCCGGGCTCACGTTCTCGACGGCGCCGCTCAGTCCCGGCGCGGCCGTGCCGCCGTTCGCGACGTTCGTCGTCGAGCACGCCGCGACGACGCGCGACCTGCCGTTCGTCGACGTCCCCGCCTCGTGGCTCAGCGACAAGGACGATCCCAACCGCTGACCTCACCGGTCGCCGTCGCGGTCGCCCGGGATGCGTCCGCGGGTCGGACGGCGGACGCTGTGACAGGGTGGGACGGCGCGGGTGCAGAGCGCACGGTCGGGTCGGTGGGCGCCGTCCGCCGGGCGCCCGGTGCCCGGCGCCGGGCGCCGGGCGGATCGCTGCGAGAGGCTGAGATGACCAACCCGAACGACGACGGCCGAGGCTGGCCCGACCCCGCCGGTGACCCTGTCGACGTCACCCCGCCGGATGCGCGCAGCGGCGCACACACCCCGGCGGCCCCCGGGCCGGGCGTGGCAGGGCAGGGCGCACCGACCGCGACCCAGCCGCTGCTGCCGACGTGGGCCACGCCGACGCCCACCGTCGCGTCGTCCGGCTGGGGCGCCCCGGCAGGCCCGGACGCGGGCGCGGGCCACCCGGCCACGAGCGCCCCGCCGCCGAGCCCGTACCTCATGCCGGGGCAGGTCGGCGGGCCGCTGTGGGCCGGCCCCGACACGCGCTCCACGGACGCCGCCGGTCGCCGTCGGCGCGGCACGGGCGCGGGCATGGGCGCGGTGCTGGCCGTCGCCGCCGTCGTCGCACTCGTCACCGGGCTCATCGGCGGTCTTGCCGGTGGCTGGCTCGCGGACACGGCGCGCGAGCGCTCGGTCAACGACCCCGGGTTCGCGCTGCCGTCGCCCGAGAACGGCGCGACGCAGCGCGCCGCGGGCACGGTGCCGTCCGTGGCGAGCGGGGTGCTGCCGAGCGTGGTCGCACTCCAGGTGAGCGGCAGCGACGCCGAGGGCACCGGGTCCGGCTTCGTCATCGAGGGCGGCTACATCCTCACGAACAACC
>DAIOGQ010000375.1:0-3731 GCA_036745175.1 Kineosporiaceae bacterium | reverse complement strand
GTCAGGGCCGTCAGGGCCGTCAGGGCCGTCAGGGCCGTCAGGGGTGCTGGGGCCGTCAGGGGTGCCGGGGGTGCCGTCGCCGGGGGTGGCCATCGGTCGGTGCTCCTGATCTGTGGCGGGCCGTCGTGCGCGATGAGTCGATCTGCACCAGGACAGATACCACCTCCACGACGTGATGCAGGTCACATCGAGGTGTCCCTCGCTGACGTATCTGACCGCACCCGCGCCGCTCCTGACCAGCGAGACCGTCGCGCGCGGGCCAGGGGCGGCACGCACGGCGGACGGTCTCAGCCGGCGCCCGCGCACCACGGGGGTGCGCAGGCGCCGGCCCCCATCGGGCGGTCCGCGGCAGGGGGCCGACGGCGGACCGCCCGATGGGGCCCTCCGTGTTCTGCGGACGGCCCCATCCGTGTTCTGCGGACGGCGCCCCGCGTGCTGCCCGCGACGGCTCGGCGATGGCATCGTGGGGCGATGGGCAGACGCGGACGGCGCACCGGGGCGGGCAGTCTCGCCGCGGTGCCGACACGTCCGCCGGACGCGGGCGACGGCAGGGTCGTGTTCGTGCCGGACGGCGACGGCCGCCGGGGTTGGACGATGCTCGTCCGCGGCGTGCCCAGCAGCCACGTCGACCTCGACGACCCGCTGCGCCTCGACTTCGAGTACATGCGCTGGGTCGGTGACGTCGTCGACGTCATGCGCCCCGACGCCGAGCCGGTGCGCGCGGTCCACGTCGGGGGGGCGGGCTGCACGCTGCCCCGCTACGTCGCCGCCACCCGGCCGGGCTCGGCCCAGGTGGTGTTCGAGGTCGACGGCGACGTCCTCGACGCCGCCCGCGAGGCGTTCGGGTTCCGGTCCTCACGGCTGCTGCGGCTGCGCGTCGGCGACGGCCGCGACGGCGTGGCCGCGCTGCCGGCCGCCAGCGAGGACCTCGTCGTCCGGGACGCCTTCGAGGGCGCCCGCGTCCCGGAGCACCTGGCGACGCTCGAGTTCCTCCGCGACGTCCGGCGGGTGCTCGACCCGGCCGGCGTGTACGTCGCCAACCTCGCCGACTCCCCGCCGTTGCGGGTCGCCCGTAGCGAGGCTGCGACGGCCCTGGCGGTCTTCGCCCACGTCGTGCTCGTCGCCGAGCCCGGCCAGTTCCACGGCCACCGCTACGGCAACGTCGTGCTCGCGGCGTCCGCGACGCCGCTGCCCGTCGTCCCGCTCGGGCGTCGCCTCGCCGGCGGCGCCGTCCGGGCCCGGCTGCTCGCCGACGGCGAGGTCCGCGGCTTCGCCGCCGCCGCGAAGCCGCTCACCGACCCGCCGCCGGCCGGCGCCTGAGCGCGGGCCCGGGCCCTACACGGTGACGGCGACGACCGGGGTCGTCGTCGGCTGCCGCGACCCCCGGCGCGGCTCGACGGAGACGGCGACCTGGTCGCCGGTCCGCAGGCCCCCGACCGGGCGCAGCCACGACCCCGCGGCGGCCCCGGCAGCCGGGCCGAGCCCCGCAGAGCGGATGCCGTCCGGGCGCACGACCCACAGCTGGTACGTGCGACCGGCCGGCAGTCCCGGCAGGTCGGCGGTCGAGAGCACGGCGCGGTCGCCCGCGACGACGAGCGTCACGCTGCCGCCGCCGGTCACCGCCCCGGTCACCTGACGGGCCTGCGGGTCACCGAGAATGTCGGCGACCTGCCGGGCCTGGTCCTGCGCCGCGAGCGCGACCTGCTGCGCCTGCCGGGCCTCCCGCCACTGGGCGACCCCGAACCCGGTGCCGCCGAGCGCGAGGAGCGCGGCGACCGCGGCGGCGACCATCCACGGCCTGCGGACGTCGGCACGCCCACGACCGTCGCCGGCGTGCCGGCGGAACGGCGCCCAGCCCGGGGGCGACGCGTCCGGCGCGGTCCCGGGTGCCGGGGCGCGGGGTAGCGGCGGGAGCTGCGGCGTCGTCCGGACCTGCCCGAGCACCCGGTCCCGCAGGGCTGCCGGCGGTGCCACCGCGACCCCCTCCGCGAGCCGGGCCGCGGTCTCGCGCAGGGTGACGACCTCCTCGCGGCACGCCGCGCAGCCGTCGAGATGCCGCTCGAACGCGCGCCGCTCGACGTCGTCGAGGGCGTCGAGCGCGTAGGCGCCCGTCATCGTGTGGACATCGGCCTCGGCCATCACGCAACCCCCAGGCAGTCACGAAGCCGGATGAGTCCGTCCCGCAGCCGGGTCTTGACGGTGCCGAGCGGCACGTCGAGCAGCCCGGCCACCTCACGGTGCGTGTGTCCACGGTAGAACGCCAGCGTCACGGCCTCGCGCTGCAGCTCGGTCAGGCCGCCGAGGCAGCGCCGCACCTGCTGCTGCTCCAGGCGCACCTCGGCGGCGTCGGCGGTCACGTCGGCGTCCCGGTCCATCGAGGCGGACCCGACCCGGAGGTCACGGTCGGAGGACGCCTGTGCCGCCCGGACCCGGTCGATCGCCCGGCGGCGCGCCATCGTCGTCAGCCAGGCCCGGGCGCTGCCCCGTGTCGCGTCGAACCGGGCCGCGGTCCGCCACGCCTCGACGAAGACCTCCTGGGTGACCTCCTCGGCGTGCGCGGGGTTGCGCACCACCTGGAGGACCACGCCGTGCACGCCGGGCACGAGCGCGTCGTAGAAGCGCTCGAAGGCGGACTCGTCGCCACGGGCGACGAGCGTGATCAGGTCCTCGTTGCTCATCGGCAGCCTCGATGCGTCGACGAGTCGCACGGGGCGCGGCGCACGCGCCGCCCCACGTCGTCCGCCGCTGTCCACGCCGCCTGTTCGACACGGCCGGCCCGGTGGATTGGTGCCATCGGCTCAACCTCCCGGGACCGCGACGGACATGCCCGTCGGCGGCGTGTCACCGAGGGCGGCGAGCGCCGCCGGGACGTCGTCGAGACCGATCCGGGCGGTCACGAGGTCGAGCGGCCGCAGCCGCCCGCGCTCGACCAGCCCGAGCATGGCCGGGTAGGAGTGGGCGGCCATCCCGTGGCTGCCGAGCAGCGCGAGCTCGCGGGCGATCACGAGATGCATCGGCAGCTGCGGCCAGCCGAGGACCGACGGGAGCAGCCCGACCTGGACGTGCCGGCCGCGCGGGCGCAGCGACGCGATCGACGCGGCGCACGTCGCCGGGCTGCCGAGCGCGTCGATAGACACGTCCATCGCGGCGCCGCCGGCCGCCCACCGGACGTCGCTCGCGACCTGTACCGGGTCGGGCGGCCCGGCCCGACCGGGCCCGGACACCTCCACGAACCCCTCCGCCCCGAGCGAGCCGGCGAGGGCGAGCGGTTCGGGCCGGACGTCGACCGCGACGACCCGCGCGCCCGCGGCGACCGCCACCATGACGACGGACAGCCCGACCCCGCCGCAGCCGTGGACGGCCAGCCACTCCCCCGGCCGGACCCGGCCGACCTCGACGACGGCCCGGAACGCCGTCGCGAACCGGCAGCCGAGGGCCGCGGCCGCGACGAGGTCGACGCCGGGCGGCAGCGCGACGAGGTTGACGCCGGCCCGCCGGACGACGACCTGCTCGGCGAACGAGCCCCAGTGGTCGAAGCCTGGTTGGGTCTGCCGTTCGCAGACCTGGTGGTCGCCGCGGCGGCACATCGGGCAGGATCCGCAGGCGTTGACGAACGGTGCCGTGACCCGGTCGCCCGGGCGCCACCCGGTCACCGCGGCGCCGACCGTCTCGACGACGCCGGCGAACTCGTGGCCGGGCACGTGCGGCAGCGTGACGTCGGGGTCGTGGCC
>DAIOGQ010000374.1:0-3757 GCA_036745175.1 Kineosporiaceae bacterium | reverse complement strand
GCTCAAGGAGATCCGGCTCAGGCTGAAGATCGACCCGCACGACTACGGCACCAAGAGGGGCCACGTCGAGCGGTTCCTCCGGGCCGGGGACAAGGTCAAGGTCATGATCATGTTCCGTGGCCGTGAGCAGTCCCGCCCCGAGATGGGCGAGCGGCTGCTCCAGCGGATGGCCGCGGATGTCGCCGAACTGGGTTTCGTCGAGAGCTCGCCGACCCGGGACGGCCGCAACATGGTCATGGTGATCGGGCCGCACAAGAAGAAGGCCGAGGCCAAGGCCGAGCAGCGTCGCAAGCGTCTGGACGGTTCCGAGGGGTCGGAGGGCCACGACGCCCACGTCGCCGACGTGACCGTCACCGAGTCCGCCGGGGCGTAGGTCCACGGCGGACCCCGACGGTCCGCGACACCAGCACCACGCACCGCCGCAGGACCCAGCACCACCGCATCATCGAGCCGTGCGCCGAGTGCGGCCGACGAGACAAGGGCGCCCACGGGCACCCGGATGAGGGAGTACGGCAGCCATGCCGAAGATGAAGACGCACAGCGGTGCCAAGAAGCGCTTCCGGGTCACCGGGAAGGGCAAGGTCATGCGCGAGCAGGCCAACCGCCGCCACCTGTTCGAGAACAAGCCGTCCACCCGGACCCGGCGCCTCGGACAGGACGTCGAGCTGTCCAAGGCCGACAGCAAGGGCATCAAGCGCCTCCTCGGCATGTGAGCCGGCCGGGCCGGGTCGACCCGGTCCGCGGCTCCGACACCTGCCCTCAGCAGCCTTCCCCGCTGCAGCACTGCAGCTGACGTACCAAGGAGATTCGACGTGGCACGCGTCAAGCGGGCGGTCAACGCCCAGAAGAAGCGCCGGGAGACCCTCGAGCTCGCCAGTGGGTACCGGGGCCAGCGGTCCCGGCTCTACCGCAAGGCGAAGGAACAGGTCACCCACTCCCTCGCCTACGCCTACCGCGACCGCCGGGCCCGCAAGGGCGACTTCCGCCGGCTCTGGATCCAGCGGATCAACGCGGCGGCCCGGCAGAACGGCATCACGTACAACCGGTTCGTCCAGGGCCTCAAGGCCGCGGGCGTCGAGGTCGACCGCCGCATGCTGGCAGAGCTCGCCGTCAACGACGCCGCGGCCTTCGCGGCGCTGGTGACGACGGCCAAGTCGGCCCTGCCGGCGACCTCGGCCGCGGGCTCGGCCGCCTGACCGCGCTGGACCGCGGTCCGCGCCTCACGGAGCGCCCGGAGCCCGTCGTGCTCGCCGACCCCCGGTCCGCCCGGGTCAAGGCGGTTCGACGGCTCTCCGGGCGCTCCGCGCGTGTGCGCGACGGCCGGTTCGCCGTCGAGGGACCGCAGGCCGTCCGGGAGGCGGTCGCCGGCCCGGGCGTCCTTGCCCTGTACGTCACGAGCGACGCCGAGCAGCGGCACGCGGGGATCCTCGCGTCGGCCCGGGCACGCGGCACCGATCCCGTCCGCGTCACCGACGAGGTGATGGCGGCGATGACCGACACCGTGACGCCGCAGGGTCTGCTCGCAGTGTGCCGGCTCGTCGCGGTGCCCCTCGCGGACGTGGTGGCGTCCCGGCCCCGGCTCGTCGCCGTCCTCGCGCACGTGCGCGACCCCGGCAACGCCGGGACCGTCGTCCGGGCCGCGGACGCGGCGGGCGCCGACGCCGTCGTCCTCACCGACGCGAGCGTCGACGTGCACAACCCCAAGTGCGTCCGCGCCACCGCGGGCAGCCTGTTCCACCTCCCCGTGGTCACCGGTGTCCCGATCGCCGACGCCGTGGCCGCGCTGCGCACCGCGGGCCTGACGGTCTACGCCGCCGACGGCGGCGGCGACGTCGACCTCGACGACCTGCTCGACGCCGCGGAGGCCTCCCGCCGGGCTGGCGCGCCCGTCGAGGGTCTGGCCGGTCCCGTCGCCTGGGTCTTCGGGAACGAGGCGTGGGGCCTGCCCGAGGCTGACCGCGCGCTGGCCGACGCCGTCGTCCGGGTGCCGGTCCACGGCCAGGCCGAGAGCCTCAACCTGGCGACCGCGGCAACCGTCTGCCTGTACGCCGCGGCCCGCGCCCACCGGCCCTACCCGGCCGCGCCCACCGGCCCCTGACCGGGCGCGCCACAGCGCAACCACAACCTGCCGATGCGGGGTCTTCGTGCGCGCGAGAGCGGGTTGTGGTTGCGCTGTGGTCTGGGCTCAGGCGACCGTCAGCTCCCAGCGCTGCTCGCCGTCCTCGTCCGTCTCGCCGGTCGGCGCCAGACCGCAGCGACGGGCCACCGCCTCGGACGCCGTGTGCTCGGGGTGGACGTGCGCGACCACGGTGTCGACACCCTGCTCGGTGAGCCACCCGACGAGCGCGGCCGCCGCCTCGGACGCGTACCCCCGGAGCTGCCAGGAGGTGCCGACGACCCAGGCGACCTCGGCCCGCCTGCCGGCGTCCGTGACGGTCGCCTGCACGTACCCGACGGCGACCCCTGGTGTTCCGTCGTCACGGCGGAGCCGGACGACCCAGTTGAACCAGTCCTCGGTGCCGTCCGCCGAGCGCCCGCGGACGAGCACGGTGTACCGCTGCCGGAGCGCGGTGGCGTCCGGCGGCTCGCCGCCGATGAAGGTGTAGAGCTCCGGGCCGGCGAGCACGCCGGTCATCTCCCCGGCGTCGGCCACGGTGAGCGGCACGAGGCCGAGGCGCGGCGTGGTGATGAGTCGGTCGGACGAGCCCGGGTCCAGCACCGGCTCACCGTAGAGCCTGCGCGAAACCCCTGCGCGGCGGTCGCCGGGGATCTGGGAGACTCGACGCGGGCCGCGACGGCCACCCGGTGGCGCACCCGAGGCGGCGCCGGGGGCCTCGGACGGCATCGCACCCCGTGACGACTGGACGACGAGACCTGATGTCTGGACCCAACAGCCAGTACGACCCCGTGGAGGTCGCCGTGCTCGGCGAGGCCGAGATCGAGCGCTGCGTCGCCGAGGCACTGGCCGCGATCGCCGCGGCGACGGACCTCGATGGCCTCAAGCAGGTGCGCCTGGACCATGCCGGCGACCGCAGCCCGATCGCGCTCGCGAACCGCGAGATCGGCGCCCTGCCACCGGCCGCGCGGGCCGAGGCCGGCAAGCGGGTCGGGCAGGCCCGGGGCCGGGTCACCGCCGCCCTCGCCGCGCGGCAGGTCGAGCTCGAGGCCGAGCGGGACGCCCGGGTCCTCGTCGAGGAGACGGTCGACGTCACGCTGCCCGTCGAGCGGACGCCGCAGGGCGCCCGGCATCCGTTGCAGACGCTCGCCGAGCAGGTCGCCGACGTCTTCGTCGCGATGGGCTGGGAGGTCGCCGACGGCCCCGAGGTCGAGGCCGAGTGGTTCAACTTCGATGCGCTGAACTTCGGGCCCGACCACCCGGCCCGGCAGATGCAGGACACGTTCTTCGTCGACCCGCCGGAGAGCGGCCTCGTCCTGCGGACCCACACCTCGCCGGTGCAGGCCCGCACGCTCCTGGAGCGCGGCGTACCGGTCTACGTCTGCGTCCCCGGGAAGGTGTTCCGCACCGACGAGCTGGACGCGACCCACACTCCGGTCTTCCACCAGGTCGAGGGACTCGCCGTCGACGAGGGCCTGACGATGGCCCACCTGCGCGGGACGCTCGACCACTTCGCGCGGGCCATGTTCGGGCCGGACGCCGTGACCCGCTGGCGGCCGTCGTTCTTCCCGTTCACCGAGCCGTCGGCCGAGTTCGACCTGCGCTGCTTCGTCTGCGCCGGGGCCGACGCGGCCTGCCGGA
>DAIOGQ010000373.1:0-3781 GCA_036745175.1 Kineosporiaceae bacterium | reverse complement strand
CGACCGCGGCGCGGCCGCCCACACCGGAGTCGACCTCGTCGAACACGAACGTCGGCACCGGGTCGACAGCGCCGAGGACGACCTCGATCCCGAGCATGACGCGGGACAGCTCGCCGCCGGACGCACCCTTGGCCAGCGGCCGCGGGGACGCCCCGGCGTGCGGGCTCAGGAGCAGCTCGACCTCGTCGACGCCGTCCGGCCCGGCGGCGAGGGTGCGCCGGGCCGGCGGCGTGCTCCGCCGGCTTCCCTTGCCGCGGGCGGCCGGTGCGAGGACCGGGAGCCCTGCGTCGTCCTCGCGCTGCCGGACCTCGACGACGAGCAGCGCGTCGGGCATCGCGAGCTCGGTGAGCTCGGCGCTCACGAGGCCGGCCAGCCGCTCCGCCGCGGCCGACCGGGCCGCGCTCACCGCACCGGCGAGCGACCCCAGCCGCTCACGCAGCGCGGTCCGCTCGGCCCGCAGGCCTTCGACCCGGTCGTCGTCGCCCTCGAGCTCGGCGAGCCGCTCGGCGGACGACGTGGCCCAGTGCAGGACGGCGTCGACGGTCTCGCCGTACGCCCGGGTCAGCCCGGACAGCACCGCACGGCGCTCCTCGACCGCCGCGAGCCGGATCGGGTCGGACTCGACGGCGGTGGCGTACGAGGCGCAGTCGGCCGCGACGTCCGCCGCGAGGTAGGCGAGTTCGCCGACCCGGTCGGCGAGCCCGGCCAGCAGGTCGTCGTGGTGCCGGACCGCCTCCAGGGCCCGCCGGGCGTCCGACAGCAGCGCCGTCACGTCGACGCCGGACGACGCGTCGGGGTCGCCGGCGACGGCCAGGTGAGCGGTGGTTGCGGCCGACCGCAGCTCCTCGGCGTGCGAGAGCCGCCGCGCCTCGGCTCTCAGCTCCAGGTCCTCGCCGGGCGCCGGGTCGACCCGCTCGACCTCGGCCAGCCCGAGCCGCAGCAGCTCGGCCTCCTGGGCGCGCTCGCGAGCCCGTCGGGTGATCTCGTCGAGCTCCGCCTCGACGGTGCGCAGCCGCGCCCACGCGGTCCTGTACTCCGCGAGCGGTGACGCGACGGCCTCACCGGCGAACCGGTCGAGCGACTCGCGCTGCCGCGCCGTCGAGCGCAGCCGGAGCTGCTCGCTCTGGCCGTGCACCGTGACGAGCTCCTCGGCGAGCTCGGCGAGCAGCCCGACGGGGACCGACCGGCCGCCGAGGTGCGCGCGGCTGCGGCCCTCGGCGCTGACGGTGCGGGACACGATGAGGACGTCCCCGTCGTCCAGAGTGGCCCCGGCGTCCGTGGCGCGGGCGGCGACCGGCCCGTCCGGGTCGAGGAGGACGCGGCCCTCGACGAAGGCGCCCTGCTCGCCGTCGCGGACGGCCCCGGCGTCCGCCCGCCCGCCCATGAGCAGGCCGAGGCCGGTCACGACCATCGTCTTGCCCGCGCCGGTCTCGCCCGTCACGACCGTCAGACCCGGGCCGAGCTCGAGCACGGCGTCACGGATGACACCGAGGCCGCGCAGGCGCATCTCGAGGAGCACGGCTGCAGCCTAGGCGTCGGGACCGTCGGTCGGCGGAGCTTGTCCACCGGCGCGGTGCCGTCGGGCGTGCTCGGCCGAGTGCCCGCGCCAGCCGTGGACCGGCAGGCCGAACTTCGCGACGAGCCGGTCTGTGAACGGCGGGCGGGCCAGCCGGGCGAGCCGGACGGGAAGTGCTGACCGCCTGACCTCGACCCGGGCCCCCGGCGGCAGCGGCAGGCTCCGTCGACCGTCGCACCACAGCACCCCGCACGACGGCGGGATGAGCTCGACGGCGGGCACCGACGTCGGTGCGACGACGAGCGGACGGGCGAAGAGCGCGTGCGCGCTGAGCGGCACGAGCAGGAGCGCCTCGACCTCGGGCCACACGACGGGGCCGCCGGCCGAGAACGCGTACGCCGTGGAGCCGGTCGGCGTGGCGACCACCACGCCGTCGCAGCCGAACTCGGTGACGGGCCGGCCGTCGACCTCCAGGACCACCTCGATCATCCGTTCCCGGTTCGCCTTCTCGACGCTGGCCTCGTTGACCGCCCAGGTCCGCCCGATGGCCACCCCGTCGAGCTCGACGAGGACGTCGAGCGTCATCCGTTCCTCGACCTCGTAGCGGCGGTCGGCGACCCGCTGCACCGTCTCGGCGAGGTCGTCCCGCTCGGCCTCCGCGAGGAAGCCGACGTGGCCGAGGTTCACCCCGAGCAGCGGGACGTCGCTCCCGCGGACCACCTCGGCGGCCCGCAGGATCGTCCCGTCGCCGCCGAGGACGACGACGAGCTCGGCGTCGTCGAGCGGCCGCTGCGGGTCGGCGACCTCGACGACCGTCCGGGCGAGCTCGGACAGCTTGGCCGCCTCGTCTCCGAGCAGGACCGGCTGCAGGCCGGCCGCGTGCAGCCCCAGGACGACGTCGTCGGCGGCCTGGACGGCCGCCGCGCGCCCGAGGTGGGTCAGGACGACGATCCTGCGTGCGTGCGGGTTCTCGCTCATCGCGCTCATCCTTGCGGACCGTCGGCGACGGCGCGCAGCACGGCCCCGGGGTCGGGGTCCGGGGCGCCGCGCCGCAGCCGCAGGAAGTACTCGACGTTACCGCTGGGTCCGGGCAGCGGGCTCGCGACGACGCCCCGGACACCGAGCCCGAGCCCGGCCGCAGCACGCGCCACCGTGAGCACGGCCTCTGCGCGCAGCCCCGGGTCCCGGACGACGCCGCCGGTGCCGAGCCGCTCCCGGCCCACCTCGAACTGCGGCTTGACCATGAGGACGAGCTCGGCCTGCGGTGCGGCGCACGCGACGAGGGCGGGCAGGACCAGGCGCAGAGAGATGAAGGACAGGTCGCCGACGACGAGGTCGGGCTCGTACGGCAGCAGGTCCGGCGTGAGCTCGCGGACGTTCACCCGGTCCAGCACCGTGACCCGCTCGTCCTGCTGCAGCCGCCACACGAGCTGGCCGTAGCCGACGTCGACCGCGACGACGTGCGCCGCCCCGTGCCGCAGCAGCACGTCGGTGAAGCCGCCCGTGCTGGCGCCGGCGTCCAGGCAATGCCGGCCCGTGACGGTGAGGGGGTCCTCGGCGTCACCGAAGGTCTCGAGCGCTCCGAGCAGCTTGTACGCACCGCGGCTCGCCCAGTTCGGGTCGTGCTCGCCGTCCGAGACGACGATCGGAGCCGCCGGGTCGACCAGGGTCGCCGGCTTCGTCGCCGCCCGCCCCCCGACGCTGACCCGGCCCGTAGCGACGAGCGCGCTGGCCTGCTCGCGCGACCGGGCCAGCCTCCGGCGAACGAGCTCGGCGTCGAGTCTGCGGAGCCTGCTCACGAGGCGGGACGTCCGGTCGCGCGCCGTCGCGGTCCGTGCCGTCGCACGTCGGGCCTACCCCTCGACGTCGGCGAGCCGGTCCTGGAGCGCCCGGTGGGCAGCGTCGTAGGCCGCGACCTGACCGTCGAGCGGGCCGCGCGCGGCCTCGGCGAGCCGGACCACGGCCTCGTCCACCCCGGCGTCCCCGGTCAGCGGCACCTCGGGGACGTCGTGCGTGGTCCCGCCGGCGTCGAACGGCGAGTCGTCCTCGACCTGGGTGTGGTCGTCCCGCGCGTCGACCTGGGCGCCGTCCAGGCCGTCGTCCGGGTCACCGTCCCGGCCGTCCTGGACGTCGTCCTCGTAGGTCTCGACGACGTCCTGGCCGTCGTCGTCGGCCGACTCGTCGTACGTCGGGTCGTCGGGGGTCACCGGGTCACCGTCCTCGCGTCGCGTCCGGCCGTCACGCTACCGCGCCCACGGCGCGTCG
>DAIOGQ010000372.1:0-3790 GCA_036745175.1 Kineosporiaceae bacterium | reverse complement strand
CCCTGGCTGGGCGCGAACGGGTTGTTGCCCGGGCGTGGTGCACCCGGCCGCTGGCCACCGCCACCGGGGCGCGCGGCGCCACCGTCGCGCGCCGCCGGCGCCTGGGGCAGGACCTCGGGTTCCGGCTCGGCCGGCCGTGCGGCGGGCCGCGGACCCGGACGCGGTCCCGACGCAGCGGGCTCGTCCGCCGGCACGGCGGGGGCGGCCGGCGCGGCGGGGGCCTGCGCCGCGGGTGCCACCGGGGTCACGGGCTCCGGACGGACGACCGGGGGGGCGGCCTCGACGGCCGGCGGCTCGGGCGCCGCAGGTGCCGGAGGCTTGGGGCCGGACGGACGGGCCGCCGACCTGGTGGGCGCTTCGGCCGCCGGGGCGGCCGGCGCCTTGGCGGCACCCTTGGCCGCCAGCTCGGCGGGCATCGTCTCGCGAAGCTTGCGGACGACGGGCGGCTCGACGGTCGAGGATGCCGACCGGACGAACTCACCCAGCTCCTGCAGCCTGGCCATGACGACCTTGCTCTCGACCCCGAGCTCCTTCGCGAGCTCGTAGACCCGGACCTTTGCCACGACTCTCCTGTCTCGGTCCGGGCCAGGACAGGCGCGGACCGTCGTTACGGGTGTGGGGCGTTCATCGCTGCGTGCTCATCGGGTGCTCATCAGCGTCAGACCCGCTTCCGGTGAGGACGGTGACTGGTGGACGGTGAACATCTGCGACGTGCTCGGCGACCGACGTCGACTGCAGCGGTCCGCTCCGGCGCAGGGCCCGAGGGAACGCTCGACGGCGCTCGGCGAGGTCGAGGCACCGGGGATCGGGATGCAGTGACGCACCCCGGCCCGCTCGCCTGCGGTCGGGGTCGGGGACGACGGACCAGACGCCGTCGACCTCCACCGCGACCACTCGCAGCAGAACCGACCGGAGGTCGCGCTCCCGACACCCCACACACGTCCGCACCGGTCCCTGGAAGGAACCCGCACCGCTCGTGGGCTGCCGGGCCGAGCCACCGGCCTGGGCCAGTCTAGCGCCTCGCCGACGCCGGCCCTTCCCCGGCGTGGCGCCGGGGGTGCCCGGGGTGCCCGGACCGCTCACCGGGCCGCGTCGGCTGCCGTGCCGCCCGCCGTGCCGCCCGCCGTGCCGCCCGCCGTGCCGCCCGCCGAGTCGCTCGCCGGGTCGCTGACGACGTCCGGCCGGATGTCGATCCGCCAGCCGGTGAGCTTGGCGGCGAGCCGCGCGTTCTGGCCCTCCTTGCCGATGGCGAGCGAGAGCTGGTAGTCGGGCACGACGACCCGGGCCGAGCGTGCCGCCAGGTCGACGACCTCGACCGAGGAGACTCGCGCCGGCGACAGCGCGGCGGCGACGAAGGCCGCCGGGTCCTCGTTCCAGTCGACGATGTCGATCTTCTCGCCGTGCAGCTCGGAGACGACGGCTCGCACGCGCTGCCCCATCGGGCCGATGCACGCGCCCTTCGCGTTCACCCCGGGCACGCTCGTGCGGACCGCCACCTTCGACCGGTGCCCGGCCTCGCGGGCGAGCGCGACGATCTCGACCGTGCCGTCGGCGATCTCGGGGACCTCGAGCGCGAAGAGCTTGCGCACCAGGTTCGGGTGCGTGCGCGACAGCGTGATGGCCGGACCCTTCATCCCCTTGCGCACCCCGACGACGTAGCAGCGCAGCCGGGTGCCGTGCGCGTACGTCTCGCCCGGGACCTGCTCGGGCGGCGGCAGCAGGGCCTCGATGGAGCCGAGGTCGACGTGGACCATCTTCGGGTCGGCGCTCTGCTGGACGACACCGGAGACGATGTCGCCCTCCCGGCCGCGGAACTCGCCGAAGAGCTGCTCGTCCTCGGCGTCCCGCAGCCGCTGGAGGATCGTCTGCCGTGCGGTCGTCGCCGCGATCCGGCCGAACCCTTCCGGGGTGTCGTCCCACTCGCGGACGACCTGGCCGGCGCCGTCGACCTCCTGCGCCCAGACGACGACGTGCCCGCTCGACCGGTCGAGGGCCACGTGGGCGTGCGTCTGCGCGCCGTCCGTACGGTGGTAGGCGAGCAGGAGCGCCTGCTCGATCGTGCGCACGAGCAGGTCGAAGGGAATCTCCTTCTCCCGTTCGAGTGCGCGCAGCGCAGCCATGTCGATGTCCATCACGCCTCCTCTCCGCGGTCGTCGTCGGTGTCGTCGGCCTCGTCGGTCTCGTCGCCGGTGTCGGTCGGGTCGGTCGCTTCGTCCGGTCGGTTGAACTCGACCTCGACGCGCCCCCTTCGGACGGCGTCCCAGCCGACCGTTCGACCGCCCACGACGATGCCGGAGCCGTCGGCGGCCGTGAGCCGGCCGCGGACCTCGCCACCGTCGACGAGCGCGACGGTGACCAGCCGGCCGCGGGCGCGCCGCCAGTGCCGGCGCTCCGTGAGCGGCCGGTCGACGCCGGGCGAGGACACCTCGAGCACGTACGGCGTGCCGCCCATGACGTCGCTGGCGTCGAGCGCGGCGGAGACCGCGTGCGAGGCGTGGGTGACCGCCTCGACGGGGACGCCGCCGAGCGCGTCCTCCGGCAGGTCGACGACGACGCGCAGCACGCGGCGACGGCCGGCGGGGGTGACGGTGACGTCCTCGAGGACGAGCCCGGCAGAGGCGACGGCCCGCGTGGCGACGGCGCGGACGTCGTCCGGCGAGGTCGTGGCCATCTGGAGCCTCCCTCGCGCCGCCCGCCCGGCGTCGACGGGCGGTCTCGTGACATGCGGACCACACCGGGAGCTGTCGTGCCGCGCCGGCGTCGCGTCAGCCTACCCGCGCCGCCGCAGGACCCGGGCGACCGCGTCGTGAGGCCTGGTCGGGGAGCGGCACCCAGCGTGAAATGATCCCGACCGTGAGTGTCAGGAGCGACGGCGGACCGCATCCGCCCGCCCGACGCACCCTGCTCATGGTGCTTCCCGGAGCGCTGCTCGGTGCCGTCGGGGTCGGGCTCGTCGCCGGGTGCACGTCCGACGGCCACCCGCCGACACCGAGCCCGTCGGGCCGGCCGGCCCGGGTCCCGGACCCCGACGACGTCGCGCGTGAGCGGGCCGTCGCGACGGCGCGTCGGCTCCTCGCCGACGTCACCGCGATGACCGGGCTGTCCGCCGGACCGCGGACCGCGCTCGCCGAGGGGCATCGTGCCCAGCTCGCCGCGCTCGGCGAGCCGGCCGTCCCGGCGCCCGGCGACGCGACCTCGACGACGCCGGCCCGGTCGGCGAGCGGTTCCGCGTCCGGACCGCCGGCCGGCTCCCCCACGTCGTCCGCGGAGGCGGCCGGCGCCCTCGTGGCCGCGCACGTCGCGGGTGCCCGGGAGGCGCTCGGGGACAGCGCCGACGTCGGCCCCGACCTCGCGGCGCTCCTCGTCCGGATCGCCGCTGCTCGCGCCGCGCAGGCCGACGTGGCCGCCCGCGCCTTCGACCTACGCACCCCGGGCCGGCTCCTCCCGGCGGCGCCCGGCCGAACGCAGACCGGCACCCGGACGCAGACCGGCACCCCGACGCGGAACGGCACCCCCACGCGGAACAGCACTCCCGGCGGGTCGGCGACCTCCGTCCCGGCCGGTACCCCCGGACCGCTGACGACCCTGGCGCCGGCGCCGCGGATGAGCCGTTCGACCGCCGACCTCGATGCGCTGGCCCGGCTCGTCGAGGCCGAGCACGCCGCCGTCTACGGCTACGCGGTCGTCGTGCCGCGCGTCCCGCGGTCCCAGCGCGACCAGGCCCGCGCCGTCTGGGACGCCCACCGGCAGACCCGCGACGCCGTCGAGATGCTCGTCGTCGCGGCAGGCG
>DAIOGQ010000371.1:0-3857 GCA_036745175.1 Kineosporiaceae bacterium | reverse complement strand
GTCGAACGCCTGGCCGACGGTCGTCTCGAGGTCGCCGATCCCGGAGGCGTTGAGCCAGGCCTCGTAGTCGGCGCGCACCTGGTCCGACATCGCCGCGGGCCTGCGGAGATGGCCGTCGCCGTCGAGGAAGGTGCTCGAGTCGAGGTGCAGGGTCGCCTCCGGCGAGACGTCGGCGTACCGGCCGCCCGCGGCGAAGTAGTCGTGCTCGAACAGGAGCGAGACGACCTCGTCGACCGCCGCGCCCTGGGCGGTCGCCCAGGCCGAGCTCGCCGCGACCCGGGCCCCGCCCTCCGACCCGGAGTGCAGGCTCAGCCCGTCCGGCGAGGTGGCGTCCTCGACGATCGCCTCGATGACCAGCTTCGAGACGCCCCGGTAGAAGTCCGACCCCGGGACGTCGAAGTAGCCGGTCGCGGCGTCGAGCAGGTCGATGACGAGCTGGCGGCGCTCGTCCTCGTCCTGGGCGTCGGCGATCCGGGAGAGGTTCGCGGTGTCGAGGACCGCACCCCAGCTCGTGCCGTTGACGCGGGCGGCGGTGCGGATCGCGTCCTGGAGCTCGTCGTCCGTCATCGTGCGTGCCTCGGGACCGCCGAGCACGTCGTCCATCGCCGCCCGCAGCGTCACCTGCTGAGCCGCGACGAGGGAGGCGAACGCACGGTCGTCGCCGACCACGGCCTCCAGCAGGGCGTCCGCGTCGCTGCGTCCCAGGAGCGGGGCCCACGTGGAGCGGGTCCCGTCCGGTGCGGCGAGCCGGCCGACCGTGAGGTCCTTCGCGCCGGCCGGTGACTGCCCGAGCGCGTTCTGCAGCTCGGGGAAGTAGACGCCGAGGACCAGCCCCACGCTGTCCCGGGCGCGCCCGGGGACGTGGTAGTCCCCGTCGTCGTCGCGCCACGCCTGCAGGGCCTGGGACAGGATCGTCGCCGACCGCCAGCCGGTCGACTGACCTGCCGGGCCGCCGTCCCGGGTCGTCGTCGCCGCTTCGAGGAGATGCCCGAGGGCGTCGCCGTCGTCGCTGCCCCAGTCCCGGCCGGTGAGGTGGGCGATGCGGTTGCCGGACCCGTCCTGGGGGCCCGAGCCGAGCAGGAACTCCTGGGCCAGGGCGGGGTCCTTGGCGAGCAGCTCGCTCACGCCGACCATCGGGTCCCCACCAGGCATCGCTGCCGAAGAGGGTCGGACGCGCGCCGGTGCGGTTGCCGAGGTCCAGCCAGAGGAGGAACGCGTCGTCGTCCCGGTCGACCTCGTAGAGGCCGGTCGCGAGGGCCCGTGCCAGGTCCCGGTCCATGCCCTCGGTCCGGGACAGCAGCACCGACAGGCCGTAGGCGCTGCCGGGGTCGTCGAGCGCCGCACGGACGAGGTCGGCGCCGAAACGTGCGGCGAACGCGTCGTCCGCGCTGACCGTCGTGAGGACGCGGGCCAACCCGGTCGCGAGCGCGTCGGCCTGGGCCTGGAGGGCTTCGAGCTCGCCGTCCCCGCGCGGCATCGTCGAGGACAGGTTGTTCGCGATGTAGTACGGCAGCGTCGTCAGGCCGCCGGCGCCGAGCCGCTCGGCGACACCGCGGGCGAACGCCGGGATGGCCGCGTACCGCAGGAGGTCCGCCACCGCGTCGGGGTCGGTGTCGTTGCCGGAGAGCCGGCCGACCCGTTCGGCGTTCTCGCGGCCCGCCTCGGACGCGGCCTCCTGCGAGTCGAAGTCGTCCCAGTGCTCGGTGAACCTGCGGGCGGTCTGCGTGAGCCCGAGCAGGTCGGCGACCGTCGCCGGCGGCAGCGGCGCGCGGCAGACCGGGACAGTGGACGGGGTGCCCGTGCCGGGCAGGACGGCGCCGCCGAGGGCGGCGCCGGCGCGCCGGGCCTCGTCCTCGAGGGCGGCGACGGCGCCGTCGACGGCGCGGGCGGTGTAGCCGTCGGCGATGTCGCGGTTCGACGCCGCCCGGCGGATCGCGGCGTCCCGGATACCGGCCGCCCGGCTGCGCTCGTCGGCCACCGTGGCCGGGTCGGTGCCCGTCTCGAGGTCCCGGACCGTGGTCCGGTAGGCCTGCTGGGCTGTGCGGCTCGTCGCCGCGTAGGCGTCCTGCGACGGGTCCAGTCGGCGTTCGCCCGGCGGACCGTGGCGAGGGTCTCACGGGCCACCTCGGCCAGGGCGTCGAGGGCCGCCGCGGCGGCGGTGAAGTGGTCGGGGAAGCGGGCCACGTGCGTCGCGAGGGTGTCGAGCTCGGCGGTCATGGCGTCGCGCGTCAGCCCCGTCCACGAGTCGACGTCGACGCTCGTGAAGTGCTCGCCCAGCTCGGTGCCGATGTCCGCCAGGTGCCGGGCCATGTAGCTCAGGCGGCTCGCGGCGAGCTCGATCGCGTCGGGGTCGACCCGGACCTGGAAGCGGGCCGCGGAGTCGAGGCCGGGCGTGGCGGTCGTGGACGTCGTCACAACCGGTACCCGCGGCCGCCTGCGACGTCCGCCGCGGTGAGGTCGGTGACGAACCGGCCGAGGTTGCCGGCGACGAGGCCGCAGGCGTCCGAGCACACGGCCATCACTCCAGTCCAGGACGTGACGAAGAGGTCTGCCCCGTCCGCCAGCAGCGCGCCGACGTCGCCGGCGCCCTCGAGCAGGGCGGCGTTCGCCTCGTTCAGCGGGATGTGGCCGAGCGCGAGCCTGCCTCCCAGGTTCTCGAGGTCGCGCGAGGCCGTCCGCAGCACGACACCGTCTGCGGCGGTGACCTGACCACCGGTCGGCTGGCTCATCGGGCGCACCTCATGGTCAGCCTCCGGTGACGACGGCTTGGGACTCGGCGACCGGGACCTGGGTGACGGTCTCGCGGTTGAGGACCGGCAGCGTGCCGCCGGTGCCGTCGGAGCCGGTCCAGGTGGCGTGCCACGTCGTGGAGGTGGTGACCGGGTAGCCGCTCGCGTACGCGGTCGAGGCGCGCTCGAACGTGAGGGTGCAGCCGTCGGAGTCGGCGGCGCCGGGGCGCCACCGGGTCGTGGCCCTGCCCGGCGGGCAGATCGTGGCGCCGGCGGGGCTGGCCACCTGCAAGCCTCGGGTCGCTGCGACGACCTCGGCCCAGACGGCGCCGCCGGCGACCTCGGCGCGGATGGTGCGGGTGCCGGTGGCGCCGCCGACGGCGGCCGGGTCGTCGACCCAGAACCAGGTCGGGAGGTTGACGAACGTCGCGCCGACGAGGCCGGTGCCGGTCGTCTCGGGGTTGCGGGTGACCTCGGGCAGCGGCAGGACCATCACCTCGCGCGCGGCCTCGGCGAGCTGCTCGGGCTCGACCCGCGGTGCCGGCGGGTTCACTGTGCCGTTGACGACGGGGAACGCCCGGTGGGTGACCGCGAGCGTCTGGCCGTTGTACGTGAACGGTTCGCCGGTGTAGCCGCGGTAGTCGGCGGGGTCCTTGCAGTAGGCGGCCCACCACTGCATCGGTGCCGCGGACGCGGCCGCGGCGACGTACCGCGCGCGCGATCCGTAGGCGCCCTTCACATAGAGCGGGGCGCTGCTGCCCATGATGCCGTCGTAGTAGTCGAGGTACGCAGCCGTATCAGCGAAGGGCCCGTCGGCCGGTCGCCACCAGCAGGATGAGGCGACACGCACTCGAACGGTCCCGCTGCGTGCTGGAGCAGCGTCGCCTGTGAACGTTATGGACACCGACGCCTGGTAGCCACCTTGGTCGCCTGACGCCGGTGGCTCCGCGCCGCCACCGGTACCTGCAATCGCTGGCGACCCCACCAGAACCATGGCGGTGGTACCCACAGCGAGCAACCTTGTCAGCCCACCGGGATGCAAACATCGCATGCCATCACGCTCTCTTTGTCGGGCATGAATCCGTCCGCTTCGGCGCTCTGGAAGATGTCACGACGAGATCCCCCTCG
>DAIOGQ010000370.1:0-3879 GCA_036745175.1 Kineosporiaceae bacterium | reverse complement strand
GGCAGCGAGAAGAACTCGTTGCGTTCGGGCGTCGAGTACACCACCGCGGCGATCCGGCCGCCGCCGCGCAGCGCCCGGCGCATCCCGGCCAGGGCCCGCTGCCGCTGTACGACGAACCCTCGACCTCATGTCCGGCATCGCCTGATCCGCAGACACTCGGGGTGTCACCGCCACCCAGGGCCGCGACAGCCGTTCGGCACGGGGACGAACGCCGCTTCCGGACGGCGTCCGGCAGGTGTCGGATGAAGGAACGGGGGTCACTACCACCCGTTGTCACGTCGCACACGACCCATGGGTACCGATGGACCAAGGAGCCGGCGATGTCTCCCGTCGTCGTTCCCACCGCCGCACCGACCCGCGCGCCCGGACGCCGCGGGCTGGGCCTGTGGATGGCCACCGCGCTGGTGGTCGGCAACATGATCGGGTCCGGGATCTTCCTGCTGCCGAGCTCGCTGGCCGGGTTCGGCAGCATCAGCATCGTCGGCTGGGTACTGACCGCCGGCGGCGCCCTCATGCTCGCGCTCGTCTTCGCCCGGCTCGGTCGGGCCTTCCCCACGACGGGCGGCCCGTACGCCTACGCCCGCCGCGCCTTCGGGGACTTCACCGGGTTCCTCACCGCGTGGGGGTACTGGATCGCGGTGTGGGTCGGCAACGCCGCGATCGCCGTAGCGTTCGTCGGCTACCTCGGCTACTTCTGGGGCGACCTCGGCACGAACCGGCCGCTCGCCGCGGCCGTGGCCATCGGTGCGGTGTGGCTGCTGACCGCCGTCAACGCCGCCGGGATCCGTTCTGCCGGCGCGGTCCAGACCATCACGACCGCGCTCAAGCTGCTGCCCCTCGCGGCGATCGGCCTCGTCGGGATCTTCTTCATCGACTCCGCGAACCTCACCCCCTTCAACGCGAGCACCCAGAGCGGCTACGGCGCCGTCACCTCGGTGGCCGCGCTGACGCTGTGGGCGTTCATCGGGATCGAGTCCGCGACGATCCCTGCCGAGGACGTCGAGAACCCGCGCCGGAACATCCCGCGCGCAACCGTCGTCGGGACCCTGGTGGCCGCCGCCGTGTACATCCTCGGCACCGTCGCCGTCATGGGAATCCTGCCGTCGTCGCAGCTCGCCGCCTCGACGGCGCCGTTCGCCGACGCCGCGGAGCTGGCGTTCGGGGGCTGGGCGGGCACGACGGTCGCGGTCGCGGCATGCATCAGTGCGTTCGGCGCCCTCAACGGCTGGATCCTGCTGCAGGCCCAGGTGCCGTTCGCGGCGGCGCGTGACGCGATCTTCCCCGCCGCGTTCGCCCGGACGACGAAGCAGGGCGTCCCGGTCGTCGGACTCGTGACGTCGAGCGCGCTCGTCACCGCCCTCACGCTCACCCGGTACAACGCGAGCCTGATCGACCAGTTCAACTTCGTCATCCTCCTCGCGACGCTGACGACGCTCGTTCCGTACGTCTTCTCCGCGGCGGCCGAGCTGCTCCTGCTCGTCACCGACCCGCAGCGCTTCGATGCGAGGACGTTCCGGCGCGACGCCGTCGTCGCCGTCATCGCCATGGCCTACTCGATCTGGACGGTCGCCGGCTCCGGCTACGCGGTCGTCTACCAGGGCTTCATCCTGCTGCTCCTCGGGATCCCGGTCTTCTGCGGGATGAAGTTCGCCGCCGCCCGCAAGGGCACCCGGGTCGTCGCGACCGGGACCGCCCAGGCGATCCTCGCCCACCGGACCGAACTCCACCTTCCCGACGACCTCGACGCGGCGCTCGAGCAGCTCACCGCGACGGAGCACGCCCGCCGGGACACCGCAGCATCCACAGAGAAGGGCTGACCGACATGCGCAGGATCGTCGTCATGGGCGCCGGAGGGCGCGACTTCCACGACGTGAACACCATCTTCCGGGACGACGCCGAGGTCCGCGTCGTCGCCATCACGGCGGCCCAGATCCCCGGCATCGACGACAGGACCTACCCGGCCTCGCTGGCCGGACCGCTCTACCCCGAGGGCATCCCGATCGTCCCCGAGGCACGTCTGGCCGAGATCGTCAGGGAGCAGGACGTCGACGAGGTGGTGCTGGCCTACTCCGACCTCGCGCACGCCGACGTCATGCACAAGGCGTCGATCGCGCTCGCCGCGGGAGCGGACTTCCGGTTGCTGTCGCCCGCGGAGACGATGCTGCGCAGCAGCAAACCGGTGGTGGCGGTGTGCGCGGTGCGCACGGGCTGCGGCAAGAGCCAGACGAGCCGCCGCATCGGGCGGGCCCTGCTCGACGCGGGCCTGAAGGTCGCCCTGGTCCGGCACCCGATGCCGTACGGGGACCTCGAGGCGATGCGCGTGCAGCGGTTCGCCACCCTCGCCGACATCGACGCCTCGCGGCCCACCGTCGAGGAGCGCGAGGAGTACGAGGCACCGGTGCGCGACGGCATGGTGATGTTCGCCGGCGTCGACTACGCCGCGATCCTCGCCGCCGCCCAGGCGGAGGCGGACGTCGTCGTGTGGGACGGCGGCAACAACGACACCCCCTTCTTCGCCCCCGACCTCATGGTCACCGTCGTCGACCCGCTGCGCCCCGGTCACGAGACCGGCTACCACCCGGGCGAGACGGCGATGCGGATGGCGGACGTCGTCGTCGTCGGCAAGGTCGACTCCGCCGACCCGGGGGACGTCGTCCGGGTCGAGGACGCCGTCCGCGCCGCGAACCCGCGCGCGGTCCTCGTCCGGACTGCGTCACCGGTCCGGCTCGAACCGGCCGGCGACGGCGCCGACGGGGCGGACCGGGCTGCCGGGATCGCGGGCCGCCGGGTGCTCGTCATCGAGGACGGCCCGACCATCACCCACGGCGGGATGCCCTACGGCGCAGGCACCGTCGCCGCCCGGGCCGCGGGTGCGGCCGAGATCGTCGACCCCCGGCCCTACGCCGTCGGCTCGATCGCGGACACGTACACGAAATACCCGGCGATCGGGCCCGTCCTGCCGGCGATGGGCTACGGCGACGCCCAGCTCGGCGAGCTCGGCGCCACCGTCCGTGCGGCGCTGGCCGCCGGCGCGGCCGACGTCGTCGTCGTCGGCACCCCGATGGACCTGTCCCGGATCGTCGACCTCGGACCCGCCGTGCGCCGCGTGACGTACACGTCCGCGGACGCCGGCACGCCGACGCTGGACGACGTGCTGCGGCCCTGGGTCGACAAGTGGCTCGAGCGGCGGGCGACCGGACAGCCTGCGTAAAGCCGTCGGCCCCCGCCGGCCGGGTCCTGGACCCGGCCGGCGGGGGCCTGCTGTACCGCGTCGACGCAGGGCGTGGAGCACCGGGCCGGGCCCGTCGGCCCGCCCGTCAGTGCGTGGCCTCGCGCCGTACGAACGCGTCGACCGCGCGGACGCTCTCCATGAACTGCGCCGGGAAGACGATGGTCGAGTTCTTCTCGACGGCGATCTCGGACAGGATCTGCAGGTTCCTCAGCTGCAACGCGATCGGGTGCGCGGCGATGACGTCGGCCGCCTCGGCCAGCCGGCCCGCGCTGAGCGCCTCCCCCTCGGCGGCGATGATCTTGGCGCGCTTCTCCCGCTCGGCCTCGGCCTGGCGGGCCATCGCCCGCTGCATGGTCGGCGGGAGCTCGATGTCCTTGAGCTCCACGAACTCGACGAGGACTCCCCAGCGTTCGGTCGTGCGGTCCAGGAGCTCCTTGATGGACTCGTTGATCTTGTCGGTCTCGCTGAGCACCTGGTCGAGCATCGACTGGCCCACGACGTTGCGGACCGTCGTCTGCGCGATCTGGTTGATCGCCGACCCGACGTTCTCGATCTCCACGATCGACCGGACCGGGTCGACCCGTCGGTAGTACGCGACGGCCGCGACGCCGATCGACACGTTGTCCCGCGTGATGATCTGCTGCGAC
>DAIOGQ010000369.1:0-3899 GCA_036745175.1 Kineosporiaceae bacterium | reverse complement strand
ACCGAGCACGGGTCGACGAGGATCCGCTGGAAGGCGTCCAGGTGCATGCCGAGGGCGTCGGCGAGGACGGACTTGATGACGTCGCCGTGCGAGACGGCGACCCAGATCGCCTCGTCGCCGTGCTCGGCCGCGACCCGGGCGTCGTGGGCGCGGACCGCCTCGACGGCGCGGTTCTGCATGGTGAGCATCGACTCGCCCTCGGGGCCCGGGAACACCACGGCGGACGGGTGGGCCTGGACGACGCGCCAGAGCGGCTCCTTGGCAAGGGTCTTGAGCTCCTTGCCCGTCCAGTCGCCGTAGCGGCACTCGCCGAGCCGGTCCTCGACGAGCGGCTGCGGCCGGGCCACGCCGTCCGGGCCGGCTACGGCGACGAGAGCCGCGGCGGTCTCGAGGCAGCGCTGCAGCGGGCTGGACACCACGGCGGCGACCGGCAGCGCTGCCATCCGGGCGGCGAGCGCCTCGGCCTGCGCACGCCCGGCGTCGTCGAGGCCGACGCCCGGGGTCCAGCCGGCGAGGACGCCGCTCGCGTTCGCCGCCGTGCGACCGTGACGCACGAGCAGGACGGTGGGCACGGGACGACTCTATGGGGTGCGCCGGATCGCGGCGCGACGTCGCCGGGGACGGGTCACCCGTCGGCGGCGGACGGGTGGCGGACGGGTGGCGGTCCGGTGCCCGTCAGGTGGCGGTCATGACACCGGAGGCGAGGAGCCCGACGAGGACGAGCCCCAGCACGACGCGGTAGCCGACGAAGACGGTGATCGGGTGGCTCGCGACGAACCGCAGGAGCCAGGCGATCGACGCGTACGCGACGCCGAACGAGACGAGCGTGCCCACGACGATCGGGCCCAGCGTGACGACGTCCGGGTCGAGGTCCTTGAGCTCGTAGAGGCCGGCCGCGGTGAGGGCAGGGATGGCGAGGAAGAAGGACAACCGGGTCGCGGTGACCCGGTTGACGTCGAGCAGCAGGCCCGCGGAGATCGTCGCCCCGGAGCGGGACACGCCCGGGACGAGCGCGACGCACTGGACGATCCCGATCGTCAGCACCTGGCGCAGGGTGAGGTCCGCCTCGTCGTACTTCTGCCGGCTGCGCTTCTCGGCGACGTACATGACGCCGCTCCAGACGACGAGGGCGCCCGCGACCACCCAGAGGCTGCGCAGCGGGCCGGTGATGAGGCCCCGCGCGGCGAACCCGACGATGCCGATCGGGACGGAGCCTGCGACGACGTACCAGGCGAACCGGTAGTCGGGGTGCTCCCGGCCCTGCGGCGACGCGACCCCGCGGCCCCAGGCGGCGGCGAGCCGGACGATGTCGCGCCAGAAGTACAGGAACGTCGCGGCGATGGCACCGACCTGGATGAAGGCCGTGTAGGCGGTCACCGCCGGGTCGTCGATCCGCAGGCCGAGGGCCTTGCCGGCGATCGTCAGGTGCCCGGTGCTCGACACGGGCAGGAACTCCGTGAGGCCTTCGACGACGCCGAGGACGGCCGCGTCGAGGTAACCGATCGTGCTCACTCGGCGAGCCCGGCGGCCTCGAGCGCCTCGACGACGGAGCGGAGCATGGACACACGGTCCTCCAGGTTGAGGGCTGCCGGGCTGACGGTCAGGGTGGTGACGCCGGCCTCGGCGAAGGCGACGAGGCGGTCCCGGACGCGCTCGACGGGGCCGAGCAGCGACGTGGCGTCGATGAACTCCTGCGGGACGGCGGCCGCGGCGTCCCGGTGCTGGCGGGCGAGGTAGAGGTTCTGGACCTGCTCGGCCGCCTGCTCGAAGCCCATCCGGCGCATGAGGGCGTTGTAGAAGTTCTGCTCGCGGCTGCCCATGCCGCCGACGTAGAGCGCCGCGTAGCCGCGCAGCCGGTCGGCGGCGGACGCGACGTCGTCCGTGATGGCGAGCGGTACGGTCGGCACGACGTCGAAGCCGTCGAGCGGTGCGTCCGCAGTCCCCTTGCCGGCCGTGCGCCGTCCCGCGCGCAATGGCCCGAGGGAGACCTCCGAGTGCTCGGGCGAGAAGAAGATGGCGAGCCAGCCGTCGGCGATCTCGCCGGTCAGCTCGAGGTTCTTCGGCCCGACCGCGGCGAGGTAGACGGGGATCTGCTCGCGCACAGGGTGCACCGTCAGCTTGATCGCCTTGCCCGGGCCGTCCGGCAGCGGCAGCGTGTAGTGCTTGCCGGCGTACTCGACCCGCTCCCGCCGCAGTGCCATCCGGACGATGTCGACGTACTCCCTGGTGCGCCCGAGCGGCGCGTCGAACCGCACGCCGTGCCAGCCCTCGGAGACCTGCGGTCCGCTGACGCCGAGCCCCAGCCGGAACCGTCCGCCGGACAGGGTGTCGAGGGTGGCGGCGGTCATCGCGGTCATCGCGGGCGTCCGCGCGGGGATCTGCAGGATCGCCGACCCGATGTCGATCCGCTCGGTCTGCGCGGCGACCCACGCGAGGACCGTCGGGCCGTCCGAGCCGTAGGCCTCGGCGACCCAGCAGACGCTGTAGCCGAGCCGGTCCGCCTCACGGGCGAGAGCGAGGTTCTCGGCGTCGCTGCCGGCTCCCCAGTACCCGAGGTTGATTCCCAGACGCATGGTTCAGGACCCTACCCGCGCGGGCGGGGGCGCCCGTGGGGCTTCGCCGGATGCGTCCCGGTGCCGTGCCGCGGGCGTGCCCGTGGTGTGCGGCACGGCGTCCGGCGCCGTCCCGACGACGTCGGGCGCGGTCGGCCCGGCCTTGCCCGTCGACGCCGTCGTGGTGCTCTACGTTGACTGCCGTGGAGCAGCGAGCGGTCGGTCACAGCGGCCTGCTGGTCTCGAGGCTCGGGCTCGGCACGCTCACCTGGGGACGCGACACCGACGAGCACGAGGCCGCCGACCAGCTCCGGGAGTTCGTCGACGCCGGCGGCACGCTCGTCGACACGGCGGCCTCGTACGGGGACGGCGCCTCGGAGGCCGTGCTCGGTGCGCTCCTGGGCGACGTCGTCCCGCGGGAGGACGTCGTCGTCTGCACGAAGGCCGGCGTCGTCCGGCGGGCCGGTGTCCAGGAGGTCGACACGTCCCGGCGGGCGATGCTCGCCGCGCTCGACGGGTCCTTGCGACGGCTGCGGACCGACCACGTCGACCTCTGGCTCGCCCAGGCGTGGCACGAGGACGTGCCGCTCGCCGAGACGCTGTCGGCACTCGAGCATGCCGTGAGCAGCGGCCGGGCCCGGTATGTCGGCTTCGCCAACTACTGCGGCTGGCAGACGGCGCGGGCGGCGACCCTGCTCGACGCGAGGGCGTCCGGCGGCCCCGGCGGAACGGTCGCGGTCGCGACGCAGGTCGAGCTCTCGCTCGTCCAGCGCGGCGCCGAACGCGAGGTCCTGCCCGCGACGGCGGCGCTCGGGCTCGGCGTGCTCGCGTGGTCCCCGCTCGGCCGCGGCGTCCTCACCGGCAAGTACCGCGCCGGGACGCCGGCGGACCCGCGGGCGGCGTCCCCGCACCTGTCGGGCTTCGTCGGCGCCCACCTCGACGGTGCGTCGCGAAGGGTCGTCGACGCGGTCGTCACCGCCGCTGACGGGCTCGGCCGCTCCCCTGTCGAGGTCGCGCTCGCGTGGGTCCGGGACACCCCCGGGGTCTCCTCCGCGCTCGTCGGGGCCCGGACGGCGGCCCAGCTGCGGGCCTCGCTCGCGAGCGAGGCGGTCGCGCTGCCCCAGGAGATCCGGCGGGCGCTCGCCGAGGTGTCGGCACCGGCGTTGGGCTACCCGGAACGGTTCTGACGGGCCCGCACGATCATCCGCCGGTCAGTGGTCGACGGGGCTCACCGGTCGGTCGGCGTCGGTCAGCCGTACCGTGCCGTTGACGTCACCCTCGGCCTCGTCGCCCGTGTCGTCGCCGGTGTCGTCGTCCGTGTCGTCGTCGTCCGTGTCGTCGTCTTCC
>DAIOGQ010000368.1:0-3906 GCA_036745175.1 Kineosporiaceae bacterium | reverse complement strand
CTGCAGGTCAGAGCCTTGTGACATGTTTCACTAGGCTCCCACCGGGGAACTGTTCACAGCGTGCGCCAGCCCTCGTACGGTGGATACACAGCCTCCCGCCCAGTCTCTAGTGACGTTGCGTCACGAGGTTGGGAAGCCCGGAACTGACTCACAGAACTGCGGCCCCCGGCGGGGCCGGCGCCACGAGCCCTCGGACGTCAGGCCAACCGCATGCCAGCAGCCGGTCACGAGCCGGCGGCACGGCCGCACGACAGCGACAGCACCCGTCGCACGACCGCCACCGGACCCGCCACGAGCACCCGCCACGAGCACCCGCCAGAGCACCGCCGGACCACGAGGAAAGGCTCGCCAGTGACCATGACCGACGACAACCGGACCGACCAGACCCGGACCGCCACGCCGGCCACCGGCATCGAGCTCGACCTGACCATGACCGCCGGCAGTCCCGACGCCGTCCGGGCCGCCGTCGCCGGCTCCGCGCCCACCGCGCACGCGCGACTGGTCGCCTGGGTCGGCGACGTCGCCGCCCTCACCACCCCTGACCGGATCCACTGGGTGGACGGCGGCGAGGCCGAGTACGCCGCGCTCGTGACCGGGCTCGTCGCGGCCGGCACGTTCGTGCCCCTGGAGAAGAAGGCGAACAGCTACTGGTGCGCCAGCGACCCGAGCGACGTCGCACGGGTCGAGGACCGCACGTTCATCTGCTCGGTCGACCCGGCCGACGCGGGCCCGACGAACAACTGGAAAGACCCGGGCGAGATGCGCGCCCTGATGTCGGAGCTGTACCGCGGCGCGATGAAGGGCCGCACGATGTACGTCATCCCGTTCGTCATGGGCCATCTCGACGCCCCGGAGCCGTTCTTCGGCGTCGAGATCACCGACAGCCCGTACGTCGTCGCGAGCATGCGCATCATGGCCCGGGTCGGATCCGACGTGCTCGCGGCGATGGCGGACGACGCCGCGTACGTACCGTGCCTGCACTCGGTCGGCGCTCCGCTCCAGCCGGGCCAGGCCGACGTGCCCTGGCCGTGCAACGACACGAAGTACATCACCCATTTCCCCGAGGCCCGGGAAATCTGGTCCTACGGCAGCGGCTACGGGGGCAACGCCCTGCTCGGCAAGAAGTGCTACAGCCTGCGGATCGCGTCGGTCATGGCCCGCGACGAGGGCTGGCTCGCCGAGCACATGCTGATCCTCAAGCTCACCTCGCCCCAGAACGCGGTCCACTACATCGCGGCCGCCTTCCCCAGTGCCTGCGGCAAGACGAACCTCGCGATGCTCCAGCCCACCATCCCGGGCTGGAAGGTCGAGATGCTCGGCGACGACATCGCGTGGATGCACTTCGGCGAGGACGGCCGGCTCTACGCCGTCAACCCCGAGAACGGCCTCTTCGGCGTCGCGCCCGGCACCGGCTGGGACACCAACCCCAACGCGATGCGCGCGATCGACAAGGGCGACAGCGTGTTCACCAACGTGGCGCTCACCCACGACGGCGACGTGTGGTGGGAGGGCATGACCAGGGACAAGCCCGCCCACCTCACCGACTGGAAGGGCCGGGCCTGGACGCCGGACTCCGACGAGCCCTCGTCGCACCCGAACAGCCGGTTCTGCACACCGATCCGGAACTGCCCGATCCTGGCGCCCGAGTACGACGACCCCCGGGGCGTTCCGATCTCGGCGCTCCTGTTCGGCGGCCGCCGCCGGACGACGATCCCGCTCGTCAGCGAGGCACGCGACTGGGTGCAGGGCGTCTTCATGGGCGCGACGCTGTCCAGCGAGACGACGGCCGCGGCGACCGGCGCCGTCGGAGTCGTCCGCCGTGACCCGATGGCGATGCTCCCGTTCATCGGCTACAACGCCGGGGACTACCTCCAGCACTGGCTGGACGTCGGCAAGGGCGCCGACGCCTCCAAGCTGCCGAAGATCTTCTACGTCAACTGGTTCCGCAAGAACGACGAAGGCCACTTCGTGTGGCCGGGCTACGGCGAGAACAGCCGCGTCCTCAAGTGGGTCATCGAGCGGATCGAGGGCACGGCTGCGGCCGTCGAGACGGTCGTCGGCCAGGTGCCGACGCCGGAGTCGCTCGACACGGGCGGCCTCGACCTGTCCGCGGCCGAGCTCGAGACCGCGCTCGCCGTCGACGTCGAGGAGTGGAAGGCCGAGGTCCCGCAGATCCAGGCGTGGTTCGACAAGATCGGCGACAGGATCCCGACGACGCTGCTCACCGAGCTCGATGCGCTCCGGGCCCGCCTCGGCATGGCCTGACCGCACCACCCGAGGGGGCCGGCCGGCGTGACCGGCCGGCCCCCTCGGCCGGCCTCTGAGCCCGCTCCGGCGCCGCAGGCACGCGCCGGCAGTCCCCGGTCGGCGCCGACGGCGGCCAGACCGATGGCCTGCCCGTCTTCCCCTGAGCCTGCCCGCGACGCACGATGGTGGTCACAGCCCCGGCAGCCGGTACGTCGGCCTCAGCGGAGGACGACCCATGCGAGGAGACAGAGCCGTCTCGACGGCGGACGCGCGCGCTGCGTTCCTCAACGACGAGCCGGTCGGCGCCGCCGTCCGGCAGTCGATCCTCGCGTCGTGGGCCCGCTCACGCGAGCTGCAGGTCGCCCCCGACAAGATCGAACTAGGCCGCGAGCCCGGCACCCACCGGGCCTCGCCGCTGCTCGAGCTGGCCGCGCACGTCGTCGAGGACGTCACCGACCTGATGGCCACCGAGCCGGTCAGCGTCATCCTGTGCGACGACCTCGGTGTCGTCCTCGATCGGCGGACCGGCGACTCGAGCCTCCAGCAGCACCTCGACCGGGTCTGGCTCGCGCCGGGCTTCTCCTACGCCGAGCGGTTCGTCGGCACGAACGGGATCGGCACCGCGCTGGAGAGCCGCGGCCCGGCCTACGTCGTCGGCCACGAGCACTGGGCCGAGGGCCTGGAGTCGCTCGCCTGCGCGGCGACCCCGGTCCGGCACCCGGTGACCCGGCGCATCGTCGGCGTCCTCAACCTCACGTGCTGGCGCCGGGACGCCGGCCGCACTCTCGCCTCGACGGCCGCCCTCGTCGCCCGCCAGGTCGAGGACGGACTTCGCGAGCACGTCGGACGTCGCGAGGCGGCCCTCCTCGACGACTTCCTCACGACCTGCCGACGACACCGCAGCGCCGTCCTCGCGGTGAGCGATGACCTCGTCATGCTCAACGACGACGCCCGCGACCTCCTCGAGCCGGGCGACCAGTCGCGGGTCGTCACGGCCGCCACCGAGATGCTCGCGTCGGGACGCCGCAGCCGCCAGGTCGTCGACCTGCCGAGCGGGGCGACGGTGCGGCTCGACTGCCGACCCACGTGGAGCGACGCAGGCGCCGGCGGTGGCGTGCTCGTCGTCCGGCCCGTGGCCAGGGCCCCGCTTCCGGTGCCGGTCGACGTCCCGGTGGCGGCAGCCCTCGGGGCGGCGGGAAGGCCCGGCCCTGCGCCGACGTCGGGGGCCGTCGCGGCGGTGCCGCCCGGACGGCGGGCGACGGGCCGCCCGCGGGTGGTCGCCGTCGGCTCGGGGACGTTGTGGACGATGGGCCGGCAGGCGGTCGACCGGCACCTCGCCGCGCGGGAATGGCTCGTGCTGCGCGGCGAGCCCGGCTCCGGACGCCGCACCCTGGCGCGCGCGGCGCACGAGGCGCACTCCCCGGGTGCGCGGCTGCGCGTGGTCGACCCGCACGAGGTCGGCGCCGGCTGGGCCGTCGAGGTCGCCGCGGAGCTCGTCCGGCGGGACGGCACGCTCGTCGTCACGGACGTCGACCGGCTCGGCCCGGCCGACGTGGCCCGGCTCATGGACCTGCTCGAGCCGCACCGCTGGTCGACCGTCCGGGACCGGCCCTGGGTCGTCCTCACGGTAGGCGCAGAGCGCGCGGACGACGCCGTCGC
>DAIOGQ010000367.1:0-3927 GCA_036745175.1 Kineosporiaceae bacterium | reverse complement strand
ACGTCGCTCTGGATGACGGGCAGCCGGGCGCGCGCGTAGTCGAAGTACTTCGTCGCGATGGTCACGTCGTAGTTCTCCACGTGGACCATCGACTGCACGCCGGCCGACGCGGTGGCCACGAACGGCACGACGTCCTCGACCGGCACGTACCCGACGACGTGCAGCCGGTCCGCGACGCCGAGCCAGGCGGCCGTCTTCTCCAGCTCGTCGACGTAGTCGTTGCGCCGGGTCACGAGGGCGAGGTGGACGCCCGGCAGGTCGACGAGCGCCTCGACCGTAGGACGCAGGCCGCGCTTGGCCGCGCTGACGCCGATGTACACGAGCAGCGGCACCCGAGGATGCAGTCCGACGGTGCTGCGGATGTCACCGGAGCCGGTCGCCGAACCGGTCGCGGGCGGTGCGTTGAGGACGACGCTCGGGCGGACCGGCAGACCGTGGTGGGCCTGGATCCGTTCGGCCATCTCCGGCGAGACGGCCACGACCGCGTCCGCCTCGTGGATGTGCGCCGCCTCGTAGGCCTCGTAGGCGATCCGCCAGCGCAGCGTCGGACCCCCGACCCCCGGGAGGAACTCGTGGGAGTCGAAGACGACGCGGACGTCGTGTCCCCCGGCGCGCAGGCGTCGCGCGCATCGCACGGCGACGCCGAGCATCCGGTAGTCGTGAGCGTGGAGCACGTCCGGGCGCAGCGCCTCGACGACCAGGCGGTACGCCGCCTCGTAGTCGAGGAGCCGGGGCTCGAGCCGCGCCCAGCAACGGTCGCCGCGCAGCGCGCGCCAGAAGCGGGCACGGGTGGCGTCGAGGACGGTGTCGTCGAGGGGCCTCGGCCGGACCGCAGGCGCAGGAGGTCGCACCCCGGCGGCGGCCGCCGGGCGGCTCCCACGGTGCGGCCAGAGCCTCCCGATGCCGTCGGACAGCCACCGGACCGCCCAGCGGTAGCGTGCGAGGCGCTGACGCTGCACCCGTTCCCGGGTGAACGGCACCGGCACCCGGCGGACCGTCGCGGCACCGAGGTCCCAGCCGTCCGCCGCGCCGACCGCTTTGCCGAGGAGCGTCACGGCGTAGCCGGCCTCGGCCATCGAACGGGCGGCCTTCTGCACCCTGCCGTCTCCGTCGATCGTGTTGTCGACCAGCATGAGAACAGTCGCCCGGGCACCCTGTGCCGTCACGACGTCCGCCCGCGGACCGGTCGGAGGCGCAGATGGTCCACCGCCGCCGGCAGGCCCTGGAACGCGGGCAGGTCGCGCCGCCGGGCCAGCCGCCACGCGGCGTACACCGCCCACCGGTCGAGCGCCACGACGACGTCGGCGCGCTCCGCGGCGGCACGCGCGCCGGCGTCGCGTCCGGCGAGGGCGGCGACCCTGACGCTCGCCGACGTGGTGCGCAGCCGCACGAGCAGGAGGCGGTACCGGACCCCTTCGACGAGCCATGCCCGGCTCCACCGGCGCGGCGGGACGTCTGCGGTGTAGCGGCGGGGGAGCAGCCGGCCGGCGGACCGGTGCGGCTGCGGGACCCGGCCGCCGGCGGGCAGGTTGAGCAGGAGGACGTCGACCTCCGCGCCGAGCGCGGCCAGCGCCTCCAGCCCCCGGGCGAGCGCGGAGACCGACGGTGCGACCCCGCCGAGCACGAGGACGTCCGTCATGCCGGCACCTGCGTGCGGCGGACGCCGGTGACGGCCTCCGCGAGCCGGCGCACCGCGGGCTCGAGCTGGGCGACGCGCTCGAACCTCGCGGCGTGCGCACGGCCGATCCGACGCGCCTCGTCGGTCGCCCGGACGGCGGCGCGTGCGGTGTCGACGAAGCCGCGGGCCAGCGCCTCGGTGTCGAGCCGGGGCGGGCACACCCACATCGGGTAGCCGTCGAGCACCTCTTGCGCCGCGTGCGGGACCGCGTGCGCCGAGAGGATCGGGAGCCCGGTGGCCATGTACTCGTACACTTTTCCGGACGTGACGAAGCGGCCGCCGGCCAGCGCGAGGACGAGGGCGTCCCACCCGCCGTACGTGCCCGCGACCTCGGCCCTGGGGACCGGCCCGCCGTACGAGACGCCGTCCGCGGCGGCCGCGCCGATGAGGGCGGCGTTGTGGTTGGCGCCCGACGCCCAGCCCGCACCGAGATGTCCGCGGAACTCCAGCGTCGACCGCGCGACGAGCTCGTCGTCCGCACGGGCCTGGCGCCAGGCGCGGAGCACCGTCGTCAGGTGCTCGGCGCGCAGGTTGACCGTGCCGAGGTAGCCGAACCTCAGCCCGGCCGCCGGGTCGGGCCGGCGCAGAACCGCCAGGTCGTCGCCGTCGTGGACATCGAACCCGTTGCGTGCCACCTGGAACCGCTCGGCGAACGCCGGGTAGCGCTCGCGGTAGAACCGCGCGATCGGCTCGTTGACGGTCAGGACGGCGGCGGCCCGGGACAGGACACGATGCTCCCAGCGGCCGCGCCGCGACCAGCGGCCGAACGCGGCGGCGTCCCCGAGGACGTCGACCGACCAGCCGTCGCGGAAGTCGACCGCGTACGGGACACCGAACCGGCGGTGGACGTACCAGGCCGCCGCGAGCCCGGTGTACGGGGCCGGCGAGACGAGGAAGAGGTCGGTCGGCCGGGAGCCGACCACCGCGGCCGCACCGTGTTCGAGCCCTCGGCGCCAGGGCCCGAACACGGGCTCGGGGAACGGCACGAGGTCCAGCCGGCGCCGGGCGCGCAGCCACAGCCCGGGGTGCCGTGCGCGCAGCCAGGAGTACTCGCGGACGTCCGGGTCGAGGTCCTCGCGACGCAGCGGCAGCTCGACGACCCGGATGCGCGGGTCGACGCCGGGCAGGAGTGTCGGGTCGAGGCCGTACTCCAGCCGCCAGGCGTCCGCGGCGACGGTGACCACCGTGACGTCCCAGCCCATCGAGGCGAAGATGTTGGCCGTCGCGCGCATCCGGTAGGCGCTGCTCTTCGCGGCGGGCGGGAACCCGATGGCGAGATAGACCACGTGCGGCCCGCGCGACGTTTCCTGCATGGCCGCGAGCCTAGGTGCGCCGCGATGGCAGGAATGACAGTCCAAGGGTCGTGCGGTGAATCGTCGCCGGTGTGTCACCCTTTGTTCAGCGGACGCGGACCGGCTCTCCGGCCGGCCGGCTTCGGCCGGGGCCGCCCGGTTCCTGCACGACGCTTCCGGAACGCTCCGGGAATACCGCCTGAAATGGTCGAGGAATTCATCTCGACGAGAGTCCCCCGTTCTCCGGCAGAGGGTCGGCGGACATCTGCTGTACACCCGTCAGCGCGGCGACCACGACGCGGGCCGCGGTGCCGTCGCCGTACGGCGTCGCGCCGGTCGGCGCCGGCCTGGGCCGGGCCACGGCTGCCGCGAGCCCGGCGGGGTCGGGCACGAGGACGTTCCAGCCGAGGTCGACGGTCTCGGTCCACTCCGTCTCGGTGCGCACCGTCGTGCAGGGGACACCCAGGAGGAAGGCCTCCTTCTGGAGCCCGCCGGAGTCGGTGACGACCCCGCAGGAGCGCACGACCGCGGCGACCGTGTCGGCGTACGGCAGCGGCGGCACGGCGTGCAGCGAGCCGGTGGCGAGGTCGACGCCGTGCCGCCGGGCGCGCTCGACGAGACGGGGGTGGGACAGGAGCAGCACGGGAGTGTCGAGCCGGGCGAGAGCACCGACGACGGAGCGCAGACGTGCTGCGTCGTCGGTGTTCTCGGCCCGGTGCAGGGTCGCGACCAGATAGCCTCCCGGGCTCAGCCCGGCAGGCAGCGGGGGCGCTGAGGCGGCCACCTGGCGCCGGACCTCGAGGCAGACGTCGGTCATGACGTCCCCGACGAGGACGGACCTGGCCGCGAGCCCCTCGGCGGCGAGATGGCGCATGGCGACCTGTGTTGGAGCAAGGCAGAGATCGGCGGCGTGGTCGGTGAGCACCCGGTTGTGCTCCTCGGGCATCCGCCGGTTGA
>DAIOGQ010000366.1:0-3933 GCA_036745175.1 Kineosporiaceae bacterium | reverse complement strand
GTGTCGGCCATCGTCATGGCCTCCTCCTGGTCGTGCGTGACGTGCACGAAGGTGATCCCGACCTCGGTCTGGATCCGCTTGAGCTCGATCTGCATCTGGCGGCGCAGCTTGAGGTCGAGCGCGCCGAGCGGCTCGTCGAGCAGGAGCACCTGCGGCCGGTTGACGATCGCACGGGCCAGCGCGATGCGCTGCTGCTGGCCGCCCGACAGCTGGGCCGGCTTGCGGCGTGCCAGGTGCGGCAGCTCGACGAGCGCGAGCGCCTCCTCGACCCGCCGCGTGACGTCCTTGACGCTGCGCCGGCGCAGGCCGAACGCGACGTTCTCGAAGACGTCGATGTGCGGGAACAGGGCGTAGTTCTGGAACACCGTGTTCACCGGTCGCCGGTACGGCTTGGCGTACGTGATGTCGAGGTCGCCGAGGCTGACCGACCCCGCGCTCGGCTCCTCGAGTCCGGCGATCATCCGCAGCGTCGTCGTCTTGCCGCACCCCGACGGCCCCAGCAGGGCGAAGAACGAGCCCTGCGGGATCGTCAGGGTGAGGTCGTCGACGGCGACGAAGGTGGCGAAGCGCTTCGTCACGTCGCGCAGGTGGAGGTCGCCTCCCGCGTCGCCGGCCGCCATCAGTTGCCCAGCACCTTCTGGAACGCCTCGGTGTACTTGGTCTCGGTCTCGGGGTCGAGCGCGGCGAAGAGCTGCACCTTCTTGAGGTCCTCGTCGGACGGGAAGATGTACGGGCTCGCGGCCAGATCGGGGTCGGTCTTCGCGAGCACCTCCTTGGCGCCCTTGACCGGACAGATGTAGTTCACGTAGGCCGCCACCTCGGCCGCGACGACCGGGTCGTAGTAGTAGTTCATGAGCGTCGAGGCGTTCTTACGGTGCGGGGAGCCGATCGGGATCATCATGTTGTCGCTCCACAGCGTGCCGCCCGCGTCGGGGAGGTAGAACTCCCACTTGTCCTCGTTCTCGAGGTTGAGCTGGAGGATGTCGCCCGACCAGCCGACGACGGCGAGGGCGTCCTCGGAGAGCAGGTCCTCCTTGTAGGAGTTGCCCTTGACCTGGCGGATCTGGCCGTCGTTGAGCTGCTTCTCGAGCACGGCGAGCGCGTTGTTGAAGTCGTCCTCGCCGAGCGGGCTGTCGATCCGCTTGCCCTGCTCCATCGCGATGAGACCCAGGGTGTCGCGCCACTCCGAGAGCACCTCGACGCGGCCCTTGAGCTCGGGCTTCCACAGGTCGCTGATCTGCCGCAGGCCCCCGGGCACCTTCTCCTTGTTCCAGGCCAGGCCCGCGTACCCCGACTGCCAGGTGAGCGAGTTCTTCCGGCCGGAGTCCCACGACACGGTCTTGAGCGTGTCAAGGATGTTCGCGGCGTTCGGCAGGACCGAGGCGTCCAGCTCCTGGGTCAGCCCCTGCCGGATGACCCGGGCGGCCATGTAGTCGGTCAGGACCATGATGTCCTTGCCGATGTCCTGGCCCGCCTTGAGCTGCGCCTGGACCTTGCCGTAGTAGCTGTCGTTGTCCTCGATGTCCTCGCTGTAGGTGACGTCGAGGCCGCTGGACTGCTTGAACTTCTCCAGCGTCGGGTACTTCTTCGTCGCGTCGTCGAAGTCGAGGTAGAGGGTCCAGTTCGCCCAGTTGACGACCTTCTCGGTGGCCGAGCGGTCGACGGCAGGGCTCGGCGCTCCGCCGGGAGCGGCACCGCTCGACGTCGCGCTCGCCCCGGACGTACCGGGGGCAGCTGTCGAGCATGCGGACAGGAAGGCGCCGAGGCCGAGCGCACCGGCCCCGGTGATCATCGAACGACGGGAGAGCCGGCCGGCCTGCATGGCCCGGACGATCTGCGCGGCCTCGGGCGAGAGCGGGCGCTTGCGGTGGGGGGTCGACATCGCATGGTCCTTCCGGATGCTTCCCCGGGTGGTGGCCGGGGCGGGGGCAGAGGGCGGTGGGTGCTGGTCGGGCCGGGCGGGTCGGGCCGGTCGGGTCGGCGCTGGCGGGTCGGAAGCGGATCGCGAGCATCCGCCGGGTGGGTGATGACGGGCTGTTGCCTTTGTGTCGGGGGCATCCCCGTGGTGACGATGCGTGAGGCCGGGTCGGGACCCGTCCCGTCCGGATACTCGCACGGGTCCCTTCCGTGACTCAACCGTTGGCATCGGTTTTCGTCGTATCAGCGGCAGGACGCAACGAATCCGTTACATCATTCGTGGATCGAGTACCGTCCACAGCAGGATTCGGCGCCCCTCCCGGGTTGACTACCTTGTGTGCCCACCGATCGTCGTAGCGTTGTCAGTCCCTCGCTCCCCGGAGGCGCCCGTGGCACCGACGATGGCTGACGTGCTGGCGTTGCCGGCGGTGGCCGCGGGCGGCCCGCGCGTCGTCGCCGGCAGCGACCGGCTCGGGACGTCGGTCCGCTGGGCTCATGTCAGCGAGATCCCGGAGATCTCCACCCTGCTGCGGGGCGGCGAGCTCGTGCTCACGACGGGCATCGGGCTGCCGACGGACGCCGCGGGGCGGGCGGCCTTCCTGCGCACCCTCGCGGACGTCCCCGTCGCGGGGCTCGCCGTGGAGCTCGGCCGGGCATTCGTCGGGCGCCTCCCGGCCGCACTGGTGGCCGAGGCGCAGCGGCTCGGCCTCGTCCTGGTGGAGCTGCGCCGCGAGGTCGCCTTCGTCGAGGTGACCGAGCAGGTGCACGCGCTCGTCCTCGACGCTCAGATCGCGCAGCTGCGGGCCACCCAGGCGGTCCACGAGGCCTTCACCGAGATGTCCGTGGAGGGCGCCGAGCCGGAGCACGTGCTCCGGCTCGTCGCACGGCTCGCCCGCGCTCCCGTCGTCCTGGAGAACCTCGCCCACCAGGTGCTCGCCCACGACCCGGCAGGCGGGGAACCGGGCCGGCTGCTCGACCGCTGGGAGACCCGGTCACGGCGGGTACGGCCCGAGGGCCGGACCGGGTGGGACGCCGACGCAGGGCTGCTCGTGACGACCGTCGGCGCGCGCGGTCACGACTGGGGACGCCTGCTTCTCGTCCGGGACGCAGAGCCCGAACCGCTCGACGTCGTCCTGCTCGAACGGGCGGCGGCGACGCTCGCGCTCAACCGGCTCCTCGCGCGCGACCTCGAGGGCCTGGAGCGGCAGACCCACCGCAGCCTGCTCGCCGCGCTCCTGGCGCACACCGAGCCCGACGCGGACGTCGTCCTGCGGGCGCGGGCGCTCGGCGTCCCGCTCGAGGGGCGGCGGCTGCTCGGCGTCGTCGTGCGGCCGTGGAGCCCGGCGGGGTCGCCGACAGGCGGTCTCGAGGGTCAGGCCAGGCTGCGCGACCTCGGCGAGTGCGTCGCCCACGCGGCCCGGGCCGCCGGCGTCGCCGCCCTCGTGGGTGCGGTCGACGACCGCGGGATCGGCGTCCTCGCGGCCCTGTCGCCGCGTCAGCGCGACGTCGACGTCCTGCCCTCGCTCGCCGACGAGGTCCGCCGCAGCGTCAGGGGCCGGCTGCCCAACGTCGACGCCGACCGCCTCGTCGTCGCCGCAGGCTCGGTCGTCGGCGGCCCGCGGGACGCCCGCCGCTCGCTCGTGGAGGCCGGTCAGGTCGCGGACGCCGCCGCGCACCTCGCGACGACGGCCCCTTTCCTGCGGCTACCGGACCTGCGCCTGCGCGGCCTGCTCCAGCTGCTGCGCGACGACCCGAGGGTCCACACGTTCACCGAGCGCGAGCTCGGCGCGCTGCTGGCCCACGACGCCGCGACCGGCGAGGACCTCACCGGCACGCTGCGGGTCTACCTGGCGGCCGGCCGCAACAAGTCGACCGCCGCGGCCGCCGCGCATCTGTCCCGGCCGGCCTTCTACGACCGCCTGGCGCGGGTGGAGACCGTTCTGCGCGCCGACCTCGACGACGTCGAGACGTGCACGTCACTGCACGTCGCCCTGCTCGCCCGCGACACCCGCTGAC
>DAIOGQ010000365.1:0-3938 GCA_036745175.1 Kineosporiaceae bacterium | reverse complement strand
GTCGCGAGGTAGGTCGCCATCGGCTCGGGCGACTCGTAGACCCACGTCGTCCGGCTCGCTCCGGCGCGCCGGTCGACGAGGGACCCGTTGCACACCACCGTGTACGCCGACTCGGTCGTCACCGTGATCCGGTAGCTCGCCTTGTCGGCCGGGTGGTCGTTGCAGGCGAGCCAGGACGGTGCGCCGTCCGGCTGACTGGCGACGATCGCGCCGTCGCTGAGCTCCTCCCAGCCGACCTCGCCCCACGGCCCGTCGAGCGGCGCGGGGCTGCCGGAGTACTGCACGCTCACCGCGAGCGGGGTGTCGGCGGGGACCGCGCGAGGCAGCGTGACCCTGAGCTTGCGGCCGCGGTGGAGGTGGCGGGCCGGCCGGCCGTCGACGAGCACCTTGGCCACCCGCAGCCCGGCGAGGTCGAGGTGCAGCGCGGACGTCGCGCGGCGGGTGAGCACGGAGAGCACCACGCCGGCGTCGAGCCGGTTGCTCGCGACCCGGTAGTCCAGGTCGACGTCGTAGCGCAGCACGCGGTAGGTGTCGTCCCCGCTGCGCGGTCGGTAGGGGTCCCCGGCGCTCGGCTCCCCGGCAGCGCCGCGCCCACGACTCGTCATCGGCACGCCCCTACGACGTCGGCTCGGACGCCGTCGTGGCGGCCGGGTTCGTCGCGGCCGCAGGATCCTGGCCGCCGGCAGGGGCCGGGGCGCGGGCCGCCGGGGCCGCCGCGTCGTCCGGCCAGAATGCGATCGGGTTGCCGCGCCAGCGGGTGTGGCCGGGCACCGACTCGCCGCGCATGACGAGCGAGGCGGGGCCGACCGTGGTCGACTCGCCGATCGTCGCCGCGGGCAGGACGACGCCGTGCGGGCCCAGGGTCGCGCCGGCCTCGAGGACCACGGTGTCCATCGACAGGATCCGGTCGTGGAACAGGTGCGTCTGGACGACGCAGCCCCGGTTCACCGTCGCGCCGTCCCCGAGGGTCACCAGGTCCGCCTCGGGCAGCCAGTACGACTCGCACCAGACCCCGCGACCGATCCGGGCGCCCATGGAGCGCAGCCACCACACGAGCGCCGGCGAGCCGGCCGCCGACCGTAGGAACCACGGCGCCGCCATCATCTCGGTGAACGTGTCGGCGAGCTCGTTGCGCCAGACGAACGAGCTCCACAGCGGGTACTCGACAGCCCGGATCCGGCCCACGAGAAGCCATTTCGCCGCCGTCGTCACGACCGCCGCGACGACGCCGGTCGCCATCACCACCGGGCCGGCGAGCAGGACCGCGAGCCACCAGCCCCGGGTGAGGACGGCCCACTGGAGCGCGACGAGCAGCCCGACGGCGATGGTCAGGGACAGGGCGGTCGGGACGGCACGCAGCGCCTCGACGACGGCCCTGGCCACCTTGAGCCGGGTCGGCGGGTCGTACGTGCGGCTCGCGTCGACCTCCTGCGCCGACCGGCGCATCTGGACCGGTGGGCTGCCGACCCACGACGTGCCGCGCTTGGCCCGCTTGGGGGCGGCCGACAGGACCGCGACGAGGGAGTCCTTGGGGATCTTCCGTCCGGGCGCGGCCATCCCCGAGTTGCCGAGGAACGCCCGCTTGCCGACCCGGGCGCGGGCGATCTTCATCCAGCCGCCGGAGAGCTCGTACGAGCCGACGAGGGTGTCGTCGGCGAGGAACGCGTGGTCGCCGACCTTCGTCAGGCTCGGCAGCATGAGCACGGTCGAGGCCTCGACGCCGCGGCCGACGTCGGCGCCGAGCGCCCGCAGCCACGACGGCGTGACGAGCCCGGCGTAGAGCGGGAACAGCCACGTCCGGGCCTCGTCCATGAGCCGCTCCACGGCCCAGGCCTGCCAGCCCACCCGGCTGCGGACGGCGTGGTGGCCCTCGACGAGCCGCACGGACAGCAGCCGGACGGCGGCGAGCACGGCGAGCGCGTAGGTGACGAAGGCGACGAGAGCGGCGACCGGGGACCACAGGAGCACCGCGCGCGCGGCGCCCGCGGGGTCCTGCACCGACGGGGCGGCGAGTGCGGCCACGGCGAGCCCGGCGGCCATGGCGAGCAGCGGCAGACCGGCGAGGACGACGGCGCTGACCCCGAACACCGGCACCCAGCGCCGTCCGCGCCGAGGCCGGCCGGGCGGGGCCTCGTGCCGCGCCGGGCCGGCGAACTCGGCCGGCGACCCCGTCCAGCGCTCGCCGGGCGGCACCGAGCCGAGCACCGCGGAGCCCGCGGCGACCTGGGCGTCCTGACCTATCCGGGCCCCGGGCCCGACCGTGCTGCGGGCCCCGACCGACGCGCCGGCCCCGATCCGGACCCGGCCGACGTGGACGACGTCCCCGTCGACCCAGTGGCCCGACAGGTCGACCTCGGGCTCGACCGAGGAGCCCTTGCCGAGGGTGAGCATGCCGGTCACCGGCGGCAGGGCGTGCAGGTCGACGTCCCGGCCGACGGTCGCGCCGAGCATCCGCGCGTAGTAGGAGATCCACGGCGCGCAGGCGAGGCCGTCGGCGCCGACGGCCGACGCGAACGCCTCCGCGGCCCAGATCCGCAGGTGGACCGAGCCGCCACGCGGGTAGCTGCCGGGCCGGATCCCGCGGGTGAGCACCCGGGCGGTGCCCGCGGCGAGCAGGAACCGACCGGGCGGCGAGACCAGGACGAGCACGCCGAGCGCGACCCACCACCACGACACGTGCGGGGCCCACCGCGGTGGATCGCCGACGAGGCCCCGCAGGTTCGTCAGCACGGCGAGCCAGAGCAGCCAGCGCAGGCCGAGGACCAGCGCGACCGGCACCCCGAGCAGCCACTGGGCCGCCTGGGACCGCACCGGCAGCGGCCGCACGGTTCGGTTCGTCGCGCTGACGGCGGGGGAGAACTCGTCGAGGACGTCTGCCAGCGTCCCGAGCCGCGGGTTCTCGTAGACGTCCGCGACGGTCACCTCGGGGTAGCGGGTCCGCAGCACCGAGACGAGCTGCGCGGCGGCGAGGCTGCCGCCGCCGTGGGCGAAGAAGTCGTCGTCGAGGCCGGCGATGCTCGCGCCGAGGATCCGGGCCCAGTGCTCGGCGACCCAGGCCGCGGTCCCGGTGAGGTGGGACGCCACCGCCGGCTCGGCGGTCAGCCCCTCGAGCGGCCAGGGCAGGGCGTCCCGGTCGACCTTGCCGGACGTCCGGGTGGGGATCGTGTCGACGACGGCGAGCCGGGGTACGAGCGCCGCGGGCAGGCTCTCCCGGAGCCGGGCGGTGGCCGCCGCCGAGTCGAAGCCGGCGCCGGTTTCGGAGCCGGTTTCGGAGCCGGTGCCGACGTCGGGGCCGTCGGGGCCGACGTCGGTGGTCTGCGCGTCGGCGGTGAGCGCGAGGTAGCCGACGAGGATCTGGTTGCCCGCGGCCGTCGTCCGGACGGCGGCCGCCGCGCCGGCGACGCCGGGCAGCGCCTGGAGAGCGGCGTCGACCTCGCCGAGCTCGATCCGCCGCCCGCCGAGCTTGACCTGGTCGTCGCCGCGGCCCTGGAAGAGCAGGCCGGCCGGTTCGTTGGTCACCAGGTCGCCGCTGCGGTAGGCCCGGTCCCAGCCGAGCGAGGGCATCGGCGCGTACTTCTCGGCGTCCTTGGCCGGGTCGAGGTAGCGGGCCAGCCCGACGCCTCCGATGACGAGCTCGCCGACCTCGCCGACGGCGACGGGCGCGCCGTCCGGGCCGACGACCGCGAGGTCCCAGCCGTCGAGCGGCAGGCCGATCCGGACCGGGCCCTCGCCGTCCAGCCGGGCGCCGCACGCGACGACCGTCGCCTCGGTGGGCCCGTAGGTGTTCCACACCTCGCGGCCGGGGACGACGACCCGCGCGGCGAGGTCCGGCGGGCACGCCTCGCCGCCGAAGATGAGCAGCCGGACGGCGTCCAGCGCCTCGGGCGGCCACAGCGAGGCCAGGGTCGGGACCGTCGAGACGACGCTGACCCGCTGCT
>DAIOGQ010000364.1:0-3942 GCA_036745175.1 Kineosporiaceae bacterium | reverse complement strand
ACGGCGTCGTGCGCGCCGAGCCGGGTGAGCATCGCGCCGATCGTGTCGCCGTCCCGGATGACGACCCGGTCCACGCCGCGGACCTCGCGCGCCTTGGACTGGATCGACAGCCGCCGGGCCGCGCCGACGAGCGCGAGCGCCGCCTCCGGACCGGGGCACGTCACCTCGAGCGCGCTGGACCGCCCCGGTTCGGTCAGCGAGCCGTGCGCGAGGAACGCGCCGCGCCAGGCGGCCTCGGCGTCGCACGTCGCACCGGAGACCACCTGTGGGGGCAACCCCCGCACCGGGCGGCCGCGCGCGTCCAGCAGCCCCGTCTGGCGGGCGAGCGACTCGCCGTCCCGGACGACCCGCACGACGTACCTGCTGCCCCGGCGCAGCCCGCCGGGCGCGAGCACGATGACGTCGCTCGTGTGCCCGAAGACCTCCGCGATGTCGCGGCGCAGCCGACGTGCCGCGTTGCCCGTGTCGAGCTCCGCCTCGACGACGATGCGCCCGCTCACGATGTGGAGCCCGCCCGCGAACCGCAGGGTCGCCGACACCTCCGCCTTGCGGCAGCAGGGCTTCGTCACCTGCAGGCGGCTGAGCTCATCCTTGACCAGCGCCGTCAGAGCCATGGGCCACATCCTGCCATCGCACTGCTCCGGCTGTGCGCGGGAAGGAAAACTTCCGTATCCAACCGACTGCGGACAGTCACGACCGCACGGCGTGCGGGTCGGTCGTCGAGCATGGGTTCACACATCTCCGAGAACGGCGTCGAACACGTCGCGGTACGCGGCCGCCAGACGCAGGGGGTCGTGCCGCGGGGTGCCGTCCCCGAGGGACACCTGACGCATGAGGAGCCGGGCTCCCAGCGCGCTCGCGACCTCCGAGAGCGTACCCGCGTCCTCGACCGCCGACGGATCGGCCAGGACGGCGTCGACCCGCAGCCGCGGCGCGTGCGCCGCGAGGACGTCCAGGTGCGCCTCCGCGCTGAAGCCCTCGGTCTCGCCGGCCTGGGTGCCGAGGTTCATCGTCACGCAGCGGCGCGCCTTCGTCTCGTGCAGCGCCCGGGAGAGCTCCGGGACGAGCAGGTGCGGCAGGACGCTCGTGAACCACGACCCCGGGCCGAGGACGACCCAGTCGGCCTCGTGGATCGCGTCGAGCGCCTCGGGGCACGCAGGCGGCTCCTCCGGGACCAGACGCAGGGCCGCGACGTCCCCGGGCGTCGTCGCGACGGCGACCTGCCCGCGCACGGTGACGAGGCCCTCGGGATGGTCGGGGTCGACCCCGCGGACCGTCGCCTCGATGTCGAGCGGCACGGCCGCCATCGGGAGGACCCGGCCGCGTGCGCCGAGGAGCCGGCCGACCCAGTCGAGGCCGGTGACGGTGTCGCCGAGCAGCTCCCAGAGCGTGACGATGAGGAGGTTGCCCATCGCGTGCTGGTGGAGCGCGCCGGCGCTCGCGAACCGGTGCTGGAGGACGTCGCGCCACAGGCGACCCCACTCGCCGTCGTCGCAGAGCGCCGACAGGGCCATCCGAAGGTCGCCGGGCGGCAGGACGCCCAGCTCGCGCCGCAGCCGCCCCGACGAGCCCCCGTCGTCGGCCACCGTCACGACGGCGGTGAGCCGTTCGGTGACGTGTCGCAGCGCCGACAGCGACGCGGCCAGCCCATGGCCGCCCCCGAGGGCGACGACCGCCGGTCCGCTCACTCCCGCCCCAGGTCGCGGTGCACCGTCGTCGCGCTCACCCAGTCGCCCCGCAGCCGCTCGGCGAGCGCCTCGCACATCGCGACGGACCGGTGCTTGCCGCCCGTGCAGCCGACGGCCAGCGTCGCGTATCGCTTGTTCTCACGCAGGTAGCCCGCGAGGACCGGCTCGAGCGCGGTGACGTAGGCGCCGAGCCACTCCACGGCGCCCTCCTGGCCGAGGACGTACTCGCTGACCGGGACGTCGAGCCCGGTGCGCGGGCGCAGCTCCGGCACCCAGAAGGGGTTGGGCAGGAAGCGGACGTCGGCCACGTGGTCGGCATCGAGCGGCAGTCCGTACTTGAACCCGAAGGACATGACGGTCACCCGCAGCGCGGGCCCGGCGGCGTCGCCGAACGCCTCGGCGATCTTCGCGGACAGCTGGTGGACGTTGAGGTGCGAGGTGTCGATGACGGTGTCGGCGGTGCCACGCAGCTCGCCGAGCATCTCGCGCTCGCGGACGATCCCGTCGAGCAGACGGCCCTCGCCCTGCAGCGGGTGCGGCCGCCGGACCGACTCGAAGCGCCGCACGAGCGCCTCGTCGGCCGCGTCGAGGAAGAGCAGCCGGGTCTTGACGCCCCGCTCCCCCAGCTCCCCGAGCGCCGTCCGCAGGGCGGCGAAGAACGAGCGCCCTCGGACGTCGATCGTCACGGCGAGGTGCTGGACGTCGGTCGTGCCCGGGTCCCGGGTGAGGTCCACGAGCCCGTTCACCATCTGCGGCGGCAGGTTGTCGACGACGTACCAGCCGAGGTCCTCCAGGACGTCGCCCGCGGTCGACCGGCCCGCCCCGGACATCCCTGTGATGACGAGCAGCTCCGGTGCTGGTGCCGGTGCGGTCGCGTCGCCGTTCTCGCTCACTGTGCCTGGTGTCCTCTCGCAGCGCGCGCCCGCGCCCCGGGCTCGTCAGTCGATGATCTCACCGGTCGCCATGTCGACCGCCGGTTCCGCAGCCGCCCCGCCGAGCGACTTGACGACGGCCGCGGCCACCGACGGCCCGATGCCCTGCACCGACGCAATCTCCTCCACGCTCGCCGACCGCAGCCGTTTCACGGAGCCGAACGCGCGCAGAAGCACCTTCTTCCGGGCCGGGCCGAGCCCGGGGACCTCGTCGAGGACGCTGACCGTCATGGCCTTGCTGCGCTTCTGCCGGTGGTGGGTGATGGCGAACCGGTGCGCCTCGTCCCGGACCCGCTGGAGCAGGTACAGCCCCTCGCTCGTCCGCGGCAGGACGAGCGGCAGGTCGTCGCCGGGCAGCCAGACCTCCTCGAGCCGCTTGGCGAGGCCGCACAGGGCGACCTCGTCGACGCCGAGCTCGGCCATCGCCCGCGCCGCCGCCGCGACCTGCGGCGGCCCGCCGTCGACGACGACGAGGTGCGGCGGGTAGGCGAACCGTCGCGGCCGGCCGGTCTCGGGGTCGATCGGGGAGGCCGGACCGGGCCCGAGGTTCAGGCCGTCGACCACGACGCCGTCGAGGCCCCCGACAGGGTCGTCGTCGGGCCCCCCCTCACCGAGGTCGAGGCCGGCGTTCTCGCGGTCCTCCAGGTAGCGGCGGAAGCGCCGCCCGATGACCTCGTGGATCGACGCCACGTCGTCCTGGCCGTCCACGCCGCGCACGGTGAACCGGCGGTACTCGCTCTTGCGCGGCAACCCGTCCTCGAAGACGACCATCGACGCGACGACATGCGTGCCCTGGATGTTCGAGACGTCGTAGCACTCGATCCGCAGCGGCGCCTCGGCGAGCCCGAGCGCCTCCTGGATCTCCGCGAGGGCCTTGGAGCGGGTCGTCAGGTCGCCGCCGCGGCGGGTCTTGTGCAGGGTGAGCGCCTGCCCCGCGTTGCGCGCGACGGTCTCGAGGAGCGACTTCTTGTCGCCGCGCCGGGGCACCCGGACGGCGACCCGCGAGCCACGGTGCTCGGTGAGGAGCTCCTCGATCTCGACCCGGTCCGGCGGCTCGGCCTGGACGAGCACCTCGCGCGGGACGCCCTCGCCGCCGACGTCGCCGTAGACCTGGAGCAGGAGCTGCTCCACGAGGTCGGCGGTCGTGACGTCCTCGACCTTCTCGACGACCCAGCCGCGCTGGCCGCGGACCCGGCCGTCGCGGACGTGGAAGACCTGGACGGCGGCCTCGAGGTCGTCCTCCGCGAGCCCGAACACGTCGGCGTCCGTCCCGTCCGGCAGGACGACGGCGCTCTTCTCCAGCGCCCGGCGCAGCGCCGCGA
>DAIOGQ010000363.1:0-3953 GCA_036745175.1 Kineosporiaceae bacterium | reverse complement strand
GACCCAGAGCTCGCCGTAGCGCGCGTCGGCGTAGAACTCCTCCGTGTCGCGCTCGGCGCGCGGTCGGAAGAAGAGCACCGCGTCGTGGCCGCCGCGCGGGTCGTCGGTCGGTCTCGGCTCCAGGACGAGGACGGCGTCCGGCTCGCGGTCGGTGCCCAGGCCCGTCAGGTGCGCGAAGGCCGAGTGCGGGCGGAACCGGTGGTCGGTGTCGTTGCTCCGCGTCTGCAGGACGCCCGCGGGGATCACGAGCCGCTCGCCGGGGAACGTCGACGAGAGCTCCGCTCGACGGCGTCGTGCGTACGGAGCTGACGGGAGCGGTGCGGGCAGGCCGGTCGCGCGCGGGACCCAGCCCGAGGCGATGAACCGCTTGAAGGCCTCGGACGTCGGTCGCTGGCGGTGCCCGCCGGCCGTCCTCGGGGCGGCCGGCTGCGGCTGCGTCGTGGGCTCCGGGGGCTGCTCGGTGCTCATGCGTCCCATCGTCGCATCCCGGACGCCATCGGGTCCTGCGGCGTCGCTCGACGCATACTCGTGCTCATGGCCGAACCGCGGGACGAGCCTCTCGGGGCCCAGATGCGCGCGCACGCGGAGTTCTGCGCGAGCACCGGGGCGCCGCTGTACGCCGTGCTGATGCGCGGGCTCGCCGACGACCTCGACTCCGGCGGGCCGACCGCCGAGGTCCTCGACGGTCGGCTCGACGCGCCGCCGGGAGACGTCGTCCAGCTCCGGCTCCTCGGCGGGCTGCACCGGATCGTGCTGCGCCGGCAGGCGCCGCTGCTCGCGACCTACTACCGCAGTGTCGGCGGCGAGGCCGCACCGGACGGCGCGTGGGCGGTCGCCCGGGACGTCGTCGCCGCGCACGTCGACGAGCTGCGGTCCGCGCTCGACGTCCCGCCGCAGACGAACGAGCCGGGCCGGGCCGCCGCGCTGGCCGCCGGGCTGCTCGTCACGGCCCTCGTGAAGGGACGCAGCGCCGTCCGGCTGCTCGAGGTCGGCGCGAGCGCCGGGCTCAACCTGCTCGTCGACCGGTTCCGGGTGACCCCCGCCGGCGCGGACGGCGCGGGCCGCGGGTGGGGTCCGGTCGGCTCACCGGTCGACCTCTCCGGCACGGTCCACGGCACCTGGCCCAGCGGCGCCGTCCGGGTCGTCGAGCGCCGCGGCTGCGACCTCACGCCGATCGACCCGGTCTCGCCGGAGGGCCGGCTGCGGCTCACGTCGTTCGTCTGGCCCGACCATGTCGACCGGCACCGGCGGCTCGCCGGTGCGCTGGCGCTCGCCGCCGAGCACCCGGTGCCCGTCGACCGCGCGGACGCCGTGACATGGCTGCGTCGCCGGCTCGCCGAGCCGGCGCCGGACGGCGTTCTCACCGTCGTCTGGCACTCGATCTTCCTGCAGTACCTCGACGACGCCGACCGGGCGGCGCTGTGGGGGGCCGTCGACGACGCGAGCGTCCGGATGCCGTTGGCGCACCTGGCCCTGGAGGCGCCCCGCGCGCCGTACCTGGGCTCGCCGGTGCTGACCCTCGACGGCTTCCCGATCGGGTCGGCGCCCGCGCACGGCGTCCCGGTGACCCTCGCCGGCTGAGCCCGGCCGCCCCGGTCGGCCGGTGGCCCTCGACCGCGTCGCTAGCGCGGCCGCAACCCCCACTACCGGACCGGACGGAAGCGCGCGAGTCGACCATCGGGCGGGTCCAGGTCGTGAAGACCGCCTGTCGTACAACGGTTCTGCGTCCACGCCGGATGCATGGACGCTCGGGGCCCGGGTACCCGGTCGGCACACGCACGGGCGCCGAGCGGCCCAGGGTCGGCAGGCACCGGACTCGGCAGCGCGGGGCAGACCCCGACCGAGCGGCGGGTGAGTACCCGCCCGTGCGTCCAGCGAAGCAACCTAGGGAGGGGACCATGACGACCCACGCATCGCAGACCCACCAGCCGTCCACCAGGGACCGCGCAGCCGAGGTCGGCAGCGCCGCCAAGGAGCAGACCGGCCAGGTCGCCGACACCGCCAGGGCGCAGGCCGGGCAGGTGGCAGGGACGGCGAAGGAGCAGGCGCTCGACGTCGCGCAGGACGCGGCCGGCCAGGCGCGCAACCTGCTCGACGAGCTGCGGCAGAACGTCCGGGACCAGGTCGGCACGCAACGCGACCGGGTCGCCGAGACCCTCGAGCAGTACAGCAGCGAGCTGTGGCAGATGGCCGACCGCAGCGACCGCGACGGTCCGGCCACCGAGGCCGTGCGCCAGGTCGCGGGCCGGCTGCAGGACCTCAAGGACTACCTCGGAGGGGACGGCGACGTCGCCGAGGACGTGCGGCGGTTCGCCCGTCGTCGGCCCGGTACGTTCCTGCTCGCCTGCGCTGCGGCCGGGGTGCTCGCCGGCCGGGCAACCCGGGGTGCCGTGGCGGCCCGCAAGCAGGACCAGGGCGCCGACTACGGCACGCAGACCTACGGCACGCAGACCTACGGCACCGGCGACCTCGCAGGCGTCGAGCGGACGAGCGACCCGAACCTACGGCCGTCGTCCGGCCCGCTCGCAGACCGGACCGGAGGCTACCGCGGCGCGACGGGTGACCCCGTCCCGCCGGACCCCGGGCCCGGCCCGGTGGGCGTCGACCGCGCAGTCACCGGCGACCAGGGCGCCTGGGATCGAGGGGAGCGATGAGCGCCGGCCCGTCCGGCTCGGATGCCTACAGCACCAGCTCCCCCGGCTCGACCGTCGGGGCCGCGCGGTCGGAGACGTCCGCCGACCGTCTCGGCGCGACGCACCACCTCTCGTCCGGGTCGGGCGCACACGCCGACAACGGGAACGGCGCCGACATCGGTGACGTCTCCCTCGGCGCGCTGGTCGGCAACCTCACGGGCGACCTCTCCCGCCTCATGCGTGCCGAGCTGGCGCTCGCCAAGGCCGAGGCCAAGGAAGAGGCGACCAACGCCGGGAAGGGTGTCGGCATGCTCGCCGGCGCAGGGGTCGGGGGCCACCTGGTCCTCGTCTTCGCCTCCCTGGCGCTCATGTGGGCGCTCGGGTCGCTGATGCCCCTCGGGTGGGCGGCGCTCATCGTCGCCGTCCTGTGGGGAATCGTCGCCGGCGTGCTCTACGCGATGGGCCGAAAGAACCTGCAGCGAGCGACCCCGCCGATGCAGGAAACCGTGGACACCCTGAAGGAGGACGCACAGTGGGCGAAGAGACCGCGCGGCTGAGGCGTGAGATCGACCGGACGCGGGACGACCTCACCCGTGACGTCGACATGATCGCGGACAAGACCAGCCCGTCCCGGATCGTCGAGCGGCGCGTCGAGCGCACCCGGCGCGGTCTGGCCGGGCTCAAGGAGAAGGTCATGGGCGAGCACGACCAGGACTCCGCCGGCGGCGTGACGGCGACGATGACCGACCGCGCGCGCGGCGCGATGTCGAGCGGCCGGGGCGCTGTCGACGGAGTCGGTGAGCGGGCGTCCGAGCTCTCGGAGCGGGCGAGCGGCGCCGCGCACGACGGCGTGATGACAGCCCGGCGGCAGACCGAGGGCAACCCTCTCGCCGCGGGCCTCGTCGCCTTCGGCATCGGCTGGCTCGTGTCGTCGCTCATGCCGGCGTCCGACGCCGAGACGCGGGCTGCGCGCCGGGCGACGGAGAAGGCCGGGGAGAACGGCGGCGGCATCGTCGAGCAGGCGAAGCAGGCCGCGTCCGAGGTCGGCGAGAACCTCAAGGGCTCGGCGGTCGAGGCGGTCGAGCAGGTCAAGGGCCATGCCCGGGAGGCAGCGCACACGGTCAGGGACGAGGGCACCTCGGCGGCGCAGACGGTCAGGGACGAGGGCACCTCGTCGGCGCGGACGGTCAAGGACGACGCCACGTCCATGGCGCAGTCCGGCGGTTCCGGCCCGACGACGGTCAGCACCGTCGCCGGGTCGGCCGCGGGCACGAGCGGCACCAGCGGTCCCGGGACGACGGGCACGTCGCCGACGTCCGG
>DAIOGQ010000362.1:0-3960 GCA_036745175.1 Kineosporiaceae bacterium | reverse complement strand
ACGTGGACGTAGTCGCGCACGCACGAGCCGTCCGGCGTCGGGTAGTCGGTGCCGTTGACCCGCGGCGTCCGGCCGTCGGTGAGCGCCTTGAGCACGAGCGGGAAGAGGTTGTGCGGGCTCGTGTCGTACAGGTCGGGGTAGCCCGAGCCGACGACGTTGAAGTACCGCAGGGACGTGTGCGCCAGGTCGGTGACCCGTGCGACGTCGCGGATCAGCCACTCCCCGATGAGCTTGCTCTCGCCGTAGGGCGACTCCGGCCGGGTCGGCGTGCGCTCGGTGACGAGGTCGACGTCCGGGGTGCCGAAGCACGCCGCGCTCGAGGAGAAGACGATCCGGCCCACCCCGGCGTCGAGCATCCGGCCCAGGAGCACCTGCATGCCGGTGACGTTCTGGTCGTAGGTGTGCAGGGGCCGGTCCACCGAGACCCCGGCGTACTTGAAGCCGGCGAGGTGGACGACGCCGGCGACCGGGACGCCGCCCGGGCGCAGCGCCGCCTCGACGGCGGCCGGGTCGACGACCGACCCCTCGACGAGGTCCACGTCGTCGTCCACGAACTCGCGATGACCGCTCGACAGGTCGTCGAGGACGACGACGTCGCGGCCGGCCTCGCGCAGGGTCCGGACGACGTGCGAACCGATGTAACCGGCCCCGCCGGTGACGCACCACTTCATGACAGTCACCCTACGTCCGCCGACGGGATGACCCCGATCGCGACCCACGTATGACCTGCGGGGTTCGGCAGCGGTGGGGCGGGCATGCACACTGGAGGGCATGACGAGCCCCGCGCGGCACCGCCTCCACGTGAACGACCAGGACGTGGTCCGTCATCTGCTCGCCGCCCGGGGCAGCCGCTGGGCCGTCGTCGGCCTGTCGGAGAACCCCACGCGCGTGGCCTACCGGATCGGCCGCTACCTGCAGGACAACCTCGGCATGGCGATCGTGCCCGTCCACCCGAAGGCAGACACGGTGCACGGCGCGACCGGCTACCCGACGCTCGCGGACGTCCCCGGCCCGATCGACGTCGTCGACGTCTTCGTCCGCAGCGCGATCGCCGGCGGCATCGTCGACGAGGCGATCGCCGTCGGGGCCAAGGCGGTCTGGCTCCAGCTCGGGGTCATCGACGAGGACGCCGCCGCGCGGGCCGCGGCCGCGGGCCTCGAGGTCGTCATGGACACCTGCCCGGCGATCGAGGCTCCCCGGCTCGGGGTGGCCTGAGCCGTGCCGGGCGCAGCGACGACCGCCGCGGCGGCGAGACGATGACCGGGCCTCGCCGGACGCCCGACCCCTCCCGGCCGGGCACCGTCTACCGGTCACGCCCCAGGATCTTCGGCCGCAAGCGGTCCGGCGGGCCGGGCGGCGCGGTGTCGCGGCCGGACTCCCCGGCGGGCGCGGCCGGCGCGCAGCAGCCCGCCGGCGTCCAGGGCGTCGCGAGCCCCGGCGCAGGTGTCGCGGCGGGGGTCACGCCGCCGGGGTTCGCGCCCGCCGTGCCCCCCGGCCCGGGCGCCGGGTTCCGGGGCGGCCCGCCGCCCGGTCAGCCGCCGGGACTCGGCGCGCGGCCGCCGGTCGGTGGCGCCCCGGGCCGGCTGTCCGGTCGGCGCCGCCGCCGGGCCCCGGGGCGCACCGCTCTCGTGCTCGTCGCCGTCCTCCTCCTCGGCTACCCGCTCGTGCTCTTCGCCACGGCCTGGACGCACCTCACCAAGGTCGCGGCGCTCCCGGACGAGCGACCGGCCGACACCCCGGGCCGCACGTTCCTCGTCGTCGGCAGCGACTCGCGCGAGGGGCTCACCGCCGAGCAGCGCAAGCGGCTGGCCACGGGCAAGGCGGGAGGGCGCCGGACCGACACGATCATGCTGCTCCACGTGCCGGCCGGCGACGGGCCGACGGCGCTCGTGAGCATCCCGCGCGACTCCTACGTCTCGATCCCCGGCCGCGGCAAGAACAAGATCAACGCGGCGTTCGCCTTCGGCGGCCCGCGCCTGCTGGTGCGGACCGTCGAGCAGGCGACCGGGGTGACGGTCGACGAGTACGTCGAGACGGGCCTCGGCGGGTACGCGGACCTCGTCGACGCGGTCGGCGGCGTCGAGGTCTGCTCGCCGCGGGCCATCAAGGACGTGAAGGCGGGCCTCGACATCCCCAAGGGCTGCCAGGAGATGGACGGCGCGACCGCGCTCGGCTACGCCCGGGCCCGGTACAGCGACCCGCGCGGCGACCTCGGCCGGGTCGACCGGCAGCGGCAGGTGCTCGCGGCGATCGCCGGCCGGACGCTCTCGCCGGGCGTCGTGCTCGCGCCGTGGCGGGCGATCCCCGCCGCGTCGGCGGGCGGCAGCGCGCTCGTCGTCGACGACGGGACGACGCCGGTCGGCCTGGCCCGCTTCGTCCTCGCGATGCGTGCGGTCGCCGGCGGCAACGGCGTCTCGCTCACCGTGCCGATCGGCAACGCCGACCTGCGCACGCCCGCGGGGTCGGCGGTCCAGTGGGACGCCGTGAAGTCCAAGAAGCTCTTCACCGCGCTGAAGACCGACGACACGGCCGCGATCGAGCCGCTCGCCGCGGAGCAGGAGAAGGCCCGCGGCTGACGCACCGACGACGGGTCGGCGCGCCGCCGCCGACCGGCGATGGACGACGGGCCGCGGGGCCGCCCGTCAGCGCGCGGTGAAGCCGAACCCGGCGGCCGCACCCGCCCGCCGCGCGCGCAGCTTCTCGCCCTTGGCGGTGGCCTCGGCCCGCAGGCCCTGCTGGTACTCGACCATGGCGGTCCGCAGCCGCCGCGCCTCGTCGTCCGCGCCGGCGCCGAGGATCCGGACGGCGAGCAGGCCGGCGTTCTTCGCACCCGCCACGGAAACGGTCGCGACCGGGACGCCGGCGGGCATCTGGACGATCGACAGCAGGGAGTCCATGCCGTCGAGGTGGCGCAGCGGCACGGGGACCCCGATGACCGGCAGCGGCGTCACCGACGCGAGCATGCCCGGCAGGTGGGCCGCCCCCCCGGCGCCCGCGATGACGACGCGCAGCCCGCGCTCGTGCGCCCGGCTGCCGTACTCGACCATCTCGTGCGGCATCCGGTGCGCCGAGACGACGTCCGCCTCGAACCCGACGCCGAACTCGTCGAGGACCTTCGCGGCCTCCTCCATGACCGGCCAGTCGGAGTCCGACCCCATGACCAGGCCCACGACCGTCTCGCTCATCCGCCCTGCTCCGCTCTCGCGCGCCACCGTGCCCGTCCCGTCGATCCTCACCCGGCCACGGTGCCCGGGCCCAGCATGTTCGCTGAGAGCCGCATGAGGTCAGTCGCTCCGCAGCGGATCCGCCCGCCCGGCGTCGTGACGGAGATCCGAGATCGATGCAGCGGTGAATGCATGACTGAAGGGGTGCGCACCCCTTCGGTCATCCATCCACGGCTGCGCTCATCGGCGGACGACGGGTCAGCGCGCTCGCGACGGCGGCGGGCTGCTCGCGACGGCGGCGGCACCCGGCTGTTCGGCGTGGAGGGCACCTCCGCTGCGGGACGGCGATCACTCGTCGACGAGCCCGGTGATGAAGTCCGCGGCGTGCCGGGCCCGGGCCCGGCAGTCGGCGAGGTCGTCCCCGCTCACCGTCACGTGGCCGAGCTTGCGGCCGGGCCGCACGCCCTTGCCGTACATGTGCACCTTGGCCCCGGGGTCGCGGGCCATGACGTGCAGGTACGAGCGGTAGAGGTCCTCGTAGGCGCCGCCGAAGACGTTGACCATGACCGACCAGCGGGCCCGTGGCCGGGGGTCGCCGAGGGGCAGGTCGAGGACGGCACGCAGGTGCTGCTCGAACTGGCTCGTCACGGCGCCGTCGATCGTCCAGTGGCCGCTGTTGTGCGGGCGCATCGCGAGCTCGTTGACGACGAACGACGCACGGCCGGCGCCGCCGCTCCCGCTGCCGTGCGCACCGGCGACCTCGAACAGCTCGACGGCGAGCACCCCGACGACGCCG
>DAIOGQ010000361.1:0-3967 GCA_036745175.1 Kineosporiaceae bacterium | reverse complement strand
TGGCATCGACTTAATGGCACGCTGTTGAGTTCTCAAGGAACAGACACACACCGAACCGCGGCCGCCAGGCCACGCCATCGGGGTTCATGCTGCACACTACTCCACCCTCTACTCGCTGTCACATCCGGTGACCGGATGCGACATCGTGTCGTGGGGTGCCCACAGAGGTACGGCGCCGGTCCGAGGACCGTCGCCGGATGCTTCCGAGGGAGTGCCCGGCGGGACCGTCCACCTCACGGTGTCCGTTCCTCCCTGCCGGGTGACGTGGGTAGACATTAGGGAGCCCCGACCCACGAGTCAAATCGGCCTCGCGCCGGGCTCGCACGAGCAGCCCGGCACGTCCACCCGGGCGGCGCGGCAGCGCGCGACGCCACCGGATCCATGTCCGCTGCAGGAACCGTTGCCTCCCGGCGACCTGTCAGCCGACCTCGACGGCTGCGAGCGAGCGCCGGCCGCGCCGCAGCAGGATCCACCGACCGTGGAGCAGGTCTGCGCCGCTCACCGTCGCGTCCTCGCCGTCCACCTTGGCGTTGTTCACGTACGCCCCGCCCTCGGCGATCGCCCGCCGGGCCGCCGACCTGCTCTGCACCAGGCCCGTCGCGGCGAGCAGGTCCGCGACCGGGTGCTCCCCCGGCGGCACGCTGGCCAGGGGCAGCTCCGCGACCGCGTCCCGCAACGTCGTGAGGTCGAGCGCGCCGAGGTCACCCCGACCGAAGAGCGCCTGGCTCGCGTCCTTCACCCGTGAGGTCGCCTCGGCACCGTGCACGAGCGTCGTCACGTCGGCGGCCAGCGCCCGCTGCGCCTCCCGGACGGCCGGCCGCTCGTGGGTCGCCACGTCGAGCGCCTCGAGCTCCTCCCGACCGCGGAAGGTGAAGATCCGCAGGTACTCCCCCGCCTTGGCGTCCTCGACGTTGAGCCAGAACTGGTAGAAGGCGTACGGCGAGGTCATGTCGGCGTCGAGCCAGACCGAGCCGCCCTCGGTCTTGCCGAACTTCGAGCCGTCGGCCTTCGTGACGAGCGGCGTCGCCAGGGCGTGGACGCTCACCTGCTCGACCCGGTGCACGAGGTCGGTGCCCGCGGTGAGGTTGCCCCACTGGTCCGAGCCACCGGTCTGCAGCGTGCAGCCGTAGCGCCGGTAGAGCTCGTGGAAGTCCATCCCCTGCAGGATCTGGTAGCTGAACTCGGTGAAGCTGATGCCGGTCTCCGAGGTGAGGCGGGCCGAGACCGCCTCCTTCGCCAGCATCCGGTTCACCCGGAAGTGCTTGCCCACGTCACGGAGGAAGTCGATGGCCGACAGCGGCGCTGTCCAGTCGAGGTTGTTGACGACGCGCGCGGCGTTGTCCGCCTCGAACGACAGGAACCGCTCGACCTGGGTGCGGATCCGCTCGACCCAGCCGGCGACCGTGTCGCGGTCGTTCAGCACGCGCTCGCCAGACATCCTCGGGTCCCCGATGAGTCCGGTGGCCCCGCCGACGAGGGCCAGCGGCCGGTGCCCGAAGTCCTGCAGCCGGCGCATCGTCAGCAGCTGGACGAGGTTGCCGATGTGCAGGCTCGGCGCCGTCGGGTCGAAACCGCAGTAGTAGGTCACCGGGCCCGCCGCCAACGCGGCCCGCAGGGCCTCCTCGTCGGTGGAGAGTGCGACGAGCCCTCGCCAGCCCAGCTCGTCGAGGGCGTTGCCCCGGGTGTCGGTCACGACCTGCGCCGTCCTCTCGTCCGGGCGGCGGCTCACGCCGCCACCGGTTGTGCTGCGTGCCACGGAAGCGCACGCCGGTGCCGGGTCAGAGCGTCTCACCACCGGCGCCACGGCGGCGACGCGACGTCCCCGGCCGGTACGTCGACACCGTGGGCTCGCCCTCCAGCCAGAACCGCCAGGGGAACGCCGTCGCGTCGCCACCGGCTCCCGCGACGCCCACCCGCGGGCCGGTCCGGACGGCGTCCGGTGCCACCGGGTCCCCCCGCTCGAGCCAGAGCCGCCCGGACGCCGCGCACAGGTCCGCACCGTTCTCGTCGCGGGCGATGCCGAGCGCCGTCGCGAGCCGGGCGGGACCGCGGCCCAGCTCGACGTCGCGCCGGGCCGTGGGACGGCGCCGCCGCGCGACCTCGTGCCCTGCGACGACCTCGCCGCCGCGCAGGAGGACCGCGGACGCGGCGCCGGCCGGCCCGCAGACGACGTTGGCGCACCAGTGCATCCCGTAGGTGAAGTACACGTAGAGGTGCCCGGCGGGACCGAACATCACGGTGGTCCGGGCCGTCCGTCCGCCGAAGGCGTGCGAGCCGGGATCGTCGCCGCCCATGTAAGCCTCCACCTCGGTGAGCCGGGCGGCGACCCGGCCCTCGACGCCGTCGTGGACGAGAACGGCGCCGAGCAGCGCCGGGGCGAGGTCGAGCGAGACGCCGGCGAGCTCCTCACGGGTCAGCCGGTCACGGCGGGGCGGCACGGCGACACCCTACGAGGAGCGGCATCCGGTGCGACCGGCCCGGCCTGCATGCGTAGGCTGACCGGCCGTGACGACGAACGGCGCGGACCTGCACGGACGTACCCACCGGCTCGAGCTCGGTGACCAGACGCTGCGGGAGTGGGAGGCCGTCGTCCTCGCGGCCGACCCCGAGACCGGCGTCGTCCTCGACCGCTCGGCCTTCTACCCCGGAGGTGGCGGCCAGCCGCCCGACCGCGGCGTCCTGCTCTGGGGCGGTGTCCAGACCCGGATCGTCGGCGCCCGCAAGGGGGACGACCTCTACCTGCTGCCGGCCGACGGCGACCCGCTGCCGCCGGCCGGAACCGCCGTCCGCGGTGCGCTCGAGGACGGCCGCCGGACGGCGCTCATGCGAACGCACTCGGGGCTGCACCTGCTGTCCGGCGTGGTGTTCCGCGACTTCGGCGCGCTCGTCACGGGTGGCAACATGGAGCCGCTCGAGGCCCGGATGGACTTCAACCTGCCCGAGGTGCCGGAGGGCTTCCGGGACGCCGTCACCGCCGCGTGCGCCGCCGAGGTGGCCGCCGACCGGGCCATTACGGCGACGACGATGCCGCGCGACCTGGCGTTCTCGACCTACCCCGACCTCATCCGGACGGCGACGAACCTGCTCCCGGACGACGTCGAGATCGTCCGCGTCGTGGACATCGCCGGCCTCGACACCCAGGCGGACGCCGGCACCCACGTCGCGTCGACGAGGGCGATCGGCGGCCTCGAGGTCGTCAAGATCGAGAACAAGGGCAAGGGCTTCCGGCGGCTACGGGTCCGGGTCGTCGGGGACTGAGGCGCTCGCCGTCCGCGCGGCCCGGGCGACCGGGGTCACCGGTACGGCCGCCCAGTCCCGCAGGGCCCGCAGTCGCTGCCGCAGCCGCTCGCGCTGCTCGCTGACGCGCTGCGGCGCCGTCCCACCGACGCCGTCGCGCGAGGCGAGGGAGCCGGCGACGTCGAGGACCTCGCGCACGGCCGGCGTGAGGCGCGGGCTGATCGCGGCGAGGTCGTCGTCCGTGAGGTCGGCGAGGTCGATCCCGCGGCTCTCGCAGGTCCGCACGCACTCCCCCGCGACCTCGTGCGCCACCCGGAACGGCACGCCCTGGCGGACGAGCCACTCCGCGACGTCCGTCGCGAGCGAGAACCCGGCGGGCGCGAGCGCCGCCATCCGGTCCGTGTCGAACCGCATCGTCGCGAGCAGCCCGGTGAATGCCGGCAGCACGAGGAGGATCTGGGTGACCGAGTCGATGACCGGCTCCTTGTCCTCCTGCAGGTCGCGGTTGTAGGCCAGCGGCAACGCCTTGAGCGTCGCGAGCAGTCCGGTGAGGTTGCCCACGAGCCGACCGGCCTTTCCGCGCGCCAGCTCGGCGACGTCCGGGTTCTTCTTCTGAGGCATGATCGACGACCCGGTCGCGTAGGCGTCGTCCAGGACGGCGAAGCCGAACTCGGAGGTCGTCCAGATGACGACCTCCTCCGCGATCCGGGAGATGTCGACGCCGGCCATC
>DAIOGQ010000360.1:0-3971 GCA_036745175.1 Kineosporiaceae bacterium | reverse complement strand
CACACCGCGTTCGACTTCGACTTCGTCCGCGCCGGCTGGGACGCCGCCGAGCTGCGGGCGACCGCGACGAGCTCGCTCGCGGCCCACGACAAGGTCGGTGCGCCGGTCATGTGGGTGCTCAGCAACCACGACATCACCCGGCACGTGACCCGGCTCGGCCGCCCGCACGCCGAGCGGTCCGCAGACCCCCTCCACGGGCACAACGGCGTCACGGACGTCGAGCTGGGCCGGCGCCGGGCCCGCGCGGCGCTGCTCCTCGAGCTGGCGCTCCCGGGCGGCGTCTACCTCTACCAGGGCGAGGAGCTCGGCCTCGAGGAGGTCGAGGACCTGCCCGACGAGCTGCTCCAGGACCCGACGTGGTTCCGCTCCGGCGGCGCCGAGCGGGGCCGGGACGGCTGCCGGGTCCCGCTGCCGTGGGCGTCGTCCGGGCCGTCACTCGGGTTCGGCTCGGCGCAGGGCTGGCTCCCGCAGCCCGCCTCATGGTCGGGCCTGTCCGTCGAGGCCCAGGACGGTGAACCGGCGTCGATGCTCTCGCTCTACCGGGAGGCGCTGCGGCTGCGTCGCGACCTGCCCTCGCTCGGGGCAGGGACCGGTGCCGACGTCAGGTGGCTCGACCTCGGGGACGACGTCCTCGCGTTCGGCCGTGAGCCAGGGTTCGGCTGTGTCGTCAACACCGGGTCCACGCCGGTCCCGCTGCCGGCAGGAACCGTGCTGCTGTCGAGCGGCCCGCTCGACCTCACGCCGGCCGCCGCGGGCTCGGGCGGGCGTCCGGAACTGCCTGCCGACACCGCGGTGTGGGTCGCCCGGGGCTGACCCGGGTGCCCGACCCGCGGCGCCACCGGTGCCGGCGCCCGCCGCGGACAGCTGCCCGTCCGCCCGCTGCCCGTCCGCCCGCTGCCCGCCCGGCCGGACTGCCTGCCGGTCGTCTCGGTCAGACGCTGATCCGGACCTGCGCACCCTCGGCCGCCGAGCCGCGCCGCATCCGGTTCACCAGCGAGAGGATCATGTACATGACGCCGTAGCGGTCCTTGAGCAGCGGCTCGAGCCGGGCGACCTCGCCGGCGTCGGTGACGAGCTCGGCGGTGCCCTCGACGTCCGCGACGCCGTCCTTGACCCGGCCGCGTCCGTCGGACGGCGCGACGAGCACGCGCGAGGTGTGCCGCAGCCGCTTCGCCTTGCCGGTGCTCACGCCGGTGATGACGAGCAGGTGGTCGCCGTCCCGGACGAGCCAGACCGGGGTGGGCACGGCCGTGCCGTCCTTCCTGAACGTCGTCAGCCGCACGTACTTCGCCTGGCCGAGGGTCGCGAGGGCCTGCGAGTTCACCATCGCGCCAGCCTAGCCCGGCCCACCTCGTCCCCCACCGGGCGCAGGTGCGGTCACAGCCACCCGAGGCCCTCCCGCCGCGCCGCGGGCGGCCGGAGCCGGTCGCGCAGGCCCACCACCCCGCCGACGACGACGATCGCCGGTGGCCGGACGCCCGCGTCGGCAGCCGCGCGCGCGATGTCGCGCAGCGACGCGACGACGACCCGCTCGGTGGGCAGCGAACCGTCCTGGACGACGGCAGCCGGCGTCGCCGCGTCCCGGCCGTGGGCCAGCAGCACGTCGGCGATCTGCGACAGCCGGTCGACGGCCATGAGCAGCACGAGCGTGCCGCGCAGCCGGGCCAGCCCGGGCCAGTCGACGAGTGACGTCGGGTCGTCCGGCGCGAGGTGGCCGGAGACGACGACGGCCTCGTGCGCGACGCCGCGGTGGGTCAGCGGGATCCCGGCGAGGGCCGGTACGGCGATCGCGCTCGTCACGCCGGGCACGACGGTCACGGGGACACCGGCGGCCACGCACGCCTCGACCTCCTCGGACCCGCGGCCGAACACGTACGGGTCGCCGCCCTTCAGCCGGACGACGGACCGGCCCGCCAGCGCCCGCTCGACGAGGATGTCGTTGATGGCCTGCTGGGCCATCGCGCGCCCGCGGGGCAGCTTGGCCGCGTCGACGACCTCGACGTGCGGCGCGAGCTCGGCGAGGAGGGTCTGCGGGGCCAGCCGGTCGGCGACGACGACGTCGGCGTGGGCGAGGAGCCGCCGGCCGCGGACGGTGACGAGGTCGGCGTCGCCCGGCCCGCCGCCGACGATCGCGACTCCCGGCAGCGCGCCGCCCGGCGTCGGCCGGCGCGGCAGGGTGTCGAGGCGCCCCTCGCGCATGGCGTCGACGACCCCGTCCCGGACCGCGACCGCACGCCGTGGGTCACCGCCGCCGAGGACGGCGACGCTCACGTCGCCCTGGCGCCCCGTCGCGGGCGTCACCGCCGTGCCGGACGTGCCGTCGTCCGCACGGACGCAGAAGACGTGCCGCCGCTCGGCCTCGGCGACGACCCGGGCGTTCACCGCAGGGTCGTCGGTGAGGGCCAGGGCGTACCAGGCGCCGTCGAGGTCGCCGTCGGCGTACGGCCGAGGCTCCCAGCGGATCGCACCGGAGGTCGTCTGCGGCTCGAGCGCCCCGGTGACGACCGGTGCGACGAGCACCACGTCGGCGCCCGCGGCGAGCAGGCCGGGCACGCGGCGCTGGGCGACCGTGCCCCCGCCGACGACGACCACGCGCCGGCCGGCGAGCCGCAGCCCGGCGAAGTAGGGGTCGGGCACCGGGGCGGTCACGAGATGGCCAGGCCCGGCGGCCCGGGCCCGTCGGCGGCACCCTTGTCGACGACCCCGGCGGAGTCGAAGGTCGCCATGTCGCGCAGGGCCCGGGCCGCGGCCTGGACGAGCGGCAGCGCCAGGACGGCGCCGGTGCCCTCGCCGAGCCGCAGGTCGAGGTCGACGAGGGGGCGCAGGCCGAGCGCGTCCAGGGCGACCGCGTGCCCGGGCTCGGCGGAGCGGTGGCCGGCGATGCACGCGGCGAGCGCGTCGGGGGCGATCGCCCGCGCGGCGAGGACGGCGGCACCGGCGATGACGCCGTCGAGGACGACGGGGACGCCGGCGGCGGCGCCGCCGAGGACGAAGCCGGCGAGGGCGGCGTGCTCGAGGCCGCCGAAGGCGGCGAGGACCCCGACCGGGTCCGTCTCCGCGGCGGCGACGGCGTCCGCGTGGCGGGCCAGGCCACGCTCTACGACGTCGACCTTGCGCTGCCACGTCGCGTCGTCGACCCCTGCGCCGCGGCCCGTGACGGCGACCGCGGCCGCGCCGGTGAACGCGGCGATCAGCGCCGCGGAGGCGGTCGTGTTGGCGATGCCCATGTCGCCGGTGAGCAGACACCGGTGGCCCTCTGCGACGAGGAGAGCGGCGACCTCGACGCCGGCCTCGACGGCCTGCAGGGTCTCGGCGCGAGTGAGTGCCGGCCCCCGGGTGAGGTCCCGGGTGCCGGGCCGGACCCGCCGGTCGAGCAGCCGGGGCGGCCCGTCGGACGGCGCCCACGGCAGCGGGGATGCCACCCCGACGTCGACGACGATGACCCGTGCGCCGGCCTGGGCGGCGAACGCGTTGACGGCGGCCCCGCCGGCGACGAAGTTGGCGACCATCTGCGCCGTGACCTCCTGCGGCCACGGCGTGACGCCCTGCGCATGGACGCCGTGGTCGGCCGCGAACACGGCCACCGCGGCGGGCTCCGGGACCGGCGGCGGGCAGACCCGGGCGAGCCCGGCGAGCCGGATCGAGACGTCCTCGAGGACGCCGAGCGCACCACGCGGCTTGGTGAGCCGGTCCTGCCGCTCCCGGGCTTGCCGGGTGGCGTCGGTGTCCGGTGGACGGATCCTCGCCAGGGCCTCAGCGATGCGCGGGGTCAGGGCCGAGGGGTTCGAGGGGTCCGACGGGTGGGTCATGGGCTGGCGTCCTCCGGTGCTGGGTCCCGGCGAGCCTAGCCCGCGAGGCGGGCTGCGCGGCGGCCCAGCAGCGCCGCGACGACGACGGCGACCACGGCACCCTCGGCGGCGACGAACCGGCCGAGCCGAGCTGCCCGGCGCACGTCCTCCGCCCGGGGGGCC
>DAIOGQ010000359.1:0-4006 GCA_036745175.1 Kineosporiaceae bacterium | reverse complement strand
TCGAGCCAGTCCTCCATCCGCTCGCCGAGCGCGTCGAAGCAGTCGGCGATGAGGTCGGGCATCGTCAGAACGGTCGGGCCCGGGTCGAACCGGTACTGGCCGTCCGCGGTGTCGCTCGTGACGACGCCGGCCCGGCCGCCGGGGACGGCCTCGCGTTCGAGCAGGGTGACGCGGCGTCCGGCTCCGGCGAGCCGCATCGCGGCGGACAGGCCGCCGAGGCCGGCGCCGACGACGACGACGTGGTCGGTGGGTCCGGTGACGGTCCGGGTGCGCCCCGGCAGCCAGCCTGCCGCTCGGGTCGCCCGCTGCGCGAAGGAGGCCATCAGGCGGCCCGCGCCGTCGCGGCGACGACGAGTCCTTCGAGGACGGCGCGGGCCGGTCCGGGGACGTCGGCGGCGGCGAGCGCCGCGCGGCACTCGGCGACCATGGAGTCGACGAGCTCCTCGACTGCGGTCAGGGCCCCCGTCGAGACGATGACGTCGCGCAGCGCCTCGACGCCGGACGCGTCGAGCCCGGGGTCGCCGAGCAGCGACCGGACGACCGAGGCCTGGGCCGGGGTGGCCCGTTCAAGGGCCTTGGCGACCAGCACGGTCCGCTTGCCCTCGCGCAGGTCGTCGCCGGCCGGCTTCCCGGTCTCGGCCGGGTCGCCGAAGACGCCGAGCACGTCGTCCCGCAGCTGGAAGGCCTCGCCGAGCGGCAGCCCGTAGGCCGAGTACGCGGCGAGCAGTTCGGCCGACCCCCCCGCGAGCGCGCCGCCGATGAGCAGGGGCTGCTCGATGGTGTACTTCGCGCTCTTGTACCGGATGACCCGGCGGGCCCGGTGCACGGCGTCGGTCCGCGGCGTGCCCGCGGGCTGCGCGCCGGCGACGGCCTGCTCGAGCATGTCGAGGTACTGCCCGCCCATCAGCTCGGTCCGCATCCGGTCGAAGACGGTGCGGCCGCGCACGAGCGCTGCGGGATCGAGGCCGGACGCCGTGAAGAGCTCGTCGCTCCAGACGAGGCAGAGGTCGCCGGCGAGGACGGCGCCCGCGAGGCCGAACCGCTCGCCGTCGCCGGTCCAGCCCGACCCGCGGTGCAGGGTCGCGAACCGCCGGTGCGCCGCAGGCATCCCGCGCCGGGTGTCGGAGTCGTCCATGACGTCGTCGTGGATGAGGGCCGCGGCCTGGAAGAACTCGAGGGCCGCGGCCGCCGTGACGACCTGCTCGCAGTCCGGCCCGCCGGCCCCGCGCCAGCCCCAGTAGCAGAACGCCGGCCGCAGCCGCTTGCCGCCGCGCATCAGGTCCGCGACGGACTCGACGAGCGGCCCGCACTCGGGGCTCACGCCGTCGAGGACGTCGGCCTGCCGCGCGAGGAAGCCGTCGATGACCTTGTGCACGCGCACCCGCAGGTCCTCGGCGTCCAGCGGGCTCGTCAGGGTGGGCTGGTCGGCGGCCCGGGCGAGGCTCGCGGGCGGTTCGGCTGGCACGGGCGACTCCGGGCTCCTGCGGCCAGGCGGCCGCGATGCGGGACGTGACGACGGTCGCTGCACGAGGGTGCAGCGGTGCCGACGCCATCGAGCGTATGGGTGCGGGGAACCGGCGGCACCTCGCAGCCCGGGACGACGGGCCCCGGGACGGAGGCAACGCCGGTCCCCTCGAGCCGTCTTCGGCCGGCGGCCGGCGTCCGGATGCACGCCGCGCCGCCGGTGCCGGGTCCGTCTCCCGGACACGGCCGCACCACGATGTGGAACTCGCCTACGCTGTTGCGCATGCCGCGACTGTCGGACGCGCCCGGGTCCCTGCGGGACCACCTCGCCGGGGGCGGAAGGTCGTTCTCGTTCGAGTTCTTCCCACCGAAGGACGACGCGGGCGAAGCGGCGCTCTGGCAGGCGATCCGGCGGCTGGAGCCGCTCGCTCCGACGTTCGTGTCCGTCACGTACGGCGCCGGCGGCTCGACCCGTGATCGGACGACGAGGATCACGGCGCAGCTCGCCGAGCAGACGACGTTGACGCCGGTGGCGCATCTCACCTGCGTCGGGGCGTCCCGGGCAGAGCTTCGGCACATCGTCGGGGCGTACGCGGACGCCGGCGTGCGAACCGTCATGGCCTTGCGCGGCGACCCGCCCGAGGGGCCCGCAGCGCCGTGGACGCCGCACCCGGAGGGCCTCGACCACGCCGTCGACCTCGTGCGGCTCGTCCGTGAGGTGAGCGGGTTCGGCGTCGGTGTCGCGGCGTTCCCCGACGGGCATCCCGAGAGCCCGGACCTCGCGCACGACGCGCGGGTCCTCGCGGCGAAGGCCGACGCGGGGGCCGACTTCGCGGTGACCCAGTTCTTCTTCGAGGCCGAGGCCTACTTCCGGCTCCTCGACGCTCTGGAGCGGCTCGGCTGCGACCTGCCGGTCGTGCCCGGGATCATGCCGGTGACGAACATCCGCCAGGTCGAGCGGTTCGCGCAGCTGTCCGGCACCGCGCTGCCGGACCCGGTCGTCGCGCGGCTGCACGCCGTCGCCGGCGACACGGACGCCGTCCGCCGGGTCGGCGTCGAGCTCGCGACCGAGCTGTCCGCCCGGCTGCTCGACGGCGGCGCCCCGGGGCTGCACTTCTACACGCTCAACCGGTCGACGTCGACGCTCGAGGTGTTCGCCGACCTGGGGGCCGCGACGCCGACGCGGTGAGTCGGCGATGATGCGCGGATGAGCGAAGCAACCATCAGCGTCAGCGGGTCCGGCTCGGCGTCGGCTCCGCCGGACGCCATGCGGATCCGACTCGCCGCGAGCGCCTTCCGGCCGACGCTCGCCGCCGCGCTGGCCGACTCCGAGCAGTCCGCGGCGCGGATCCGCGCCGTCCTCGCCGCGGGCGGTGTCACGGGCGCGGACGCTGCGACCCAGGGCCTGTCGGTCCAGGCCGAGCAGGTCTGGACCGAGGGCCGGGGGCCGCAGGTCACCGGCTACCGCTCGGACCACCAGCTGCTCGTGACGCTGCGAGCGATGGACGTCGCGGGCCGGCTCCTCGGCGAGGCGCTCGTCGCGGCCGGCGACGACGGCCGGCTCGACGGGGTCGAGTTCGTCGTCGAGGACGACGTCCCCCTGCGGGTGCGGGCCCGCGAGGCGGCCTGGGCCGACGCCCGGGCGCGCGCCGAGCAGCTGGCCGCGCTCGCGGGCCGGTCGCTGGGCCGGGTCGTCTCGGTGGCCGAGGGCGGCGGGGTCGCCCCGCCGGGACCCTTCCCGGTCGCGATGCGGATGGCGGCGGGCTCGGCAGACGTGGCGGTCCAGCCGGGCGGGGTGGATGTGCAGGTGTCTCTGTCGGTCCTGTGGGGGCTCGACTGAGCACCGGTCCGACACCGGACCGGGACGGGTCGGACCGGGACGGGTCGGGCCTGGTGATGAACCGGGCCGAGTACCTGCGTCGTTGGTCCGAGCTGCACGGCGGCGTCCCGGCGTCGGGGCTCGTCGGCGGCTGGCTCGCGATGTCGCACGCGCTCGCCCGGCCCCTCGTCCGTGCGCGGGTCGGCCCGGACGCCGTCACGGCCCTCGGGCTGCTGCTCGCCGTCGCCGCGCTCGTGCCGGCCGCGGCCGGCGGACGCTGGGCGCTGGCGGTCGCGGCGGTCGTCACCGTGGCGGGGGTCCTCGACAACGTCGACGGCGCGGTCGCCGTCATGACCGGCCGGGTCACCCGCTGGGGCGCCGTCCTGGACGCCCTCGCCGACCGGCTCGCCGACGCCGCCTTCGTCGGCGTGCTGTGGCTCCTCGGCGCGCCCGGCTGGGCCGTCGTCGCCGGCGGCGCGATCGCCTGGTTCCACGAGTACGTCCGGGCCCGGGCGGGCGTCGCCGGGATGTCCGAGGTCGGCGTCGTGACGCTGTCGGAGCGCCCGACCCGGATCGTCGTCACCGTCATGTTCGCGCTCGGCTGCGGGCTGTACCCGGGCTCGGCGGGGCGCTGGGCCTTCGCGGGGGCCACCGCCTGGGTGGTGGTCGGCGCCGTCGGCCTCGCCCAGCTGCTCCGCGTCGTCAGCCGCCGCCTCGCCGCGC
>DAIOGQ010000358.1:0-4033 GCA_036745175.1 Kineosporiaceae bacterium | reverse complement strand
TCGAGGGCATGGAGTCGCTCGCGCCGGTCCTCGTCGACGGTATGGAGCCGCTGCTGGACCTGCTGCCCGGCGGCACCCTCGTCGTCCTCGTCGACCCCGAGAAGGTCCGCAGCCGGGCCCACGACCTCGTCGCGACGAGCGAGGAGTTCCTCGCCGCGTCCTGGTCGAACGCCTCCGCCGGCAACGCGACCCCGGTCGACCTCACCGCGGTGTCCTCGGCCGACCTCGCGGAGTCCTCCTACTGGACGCTGGCGCGGCTGCGCGAGCACGCCCGTGCCGCCGACCGCCCGTGGTGGTCGCTCACCGCCCTGGCCCGGGACGCCGAGCTCGTCGACGAGCTCGGCGTCGCGCTGGGCGACGACACCGACGTCGTGACGATCGGTGCCCGCGAGGTCGTCGGCTACCACGGCGAGACCGAGAAGGCGCTCACGGACCTGCGTGCTCTCGTCGCGACGGGCTGGCGGCTCGTCGCGACGACCGAGGGTCCGGGGCCCGCCAAGCGGATGGTCGAGGTGCTCGCCGGCGCCGACATCCCGGCCAGGCTCGAGGTCTCGCTCGACACGGCGCCGGAGCCCGGCGTCATCCACGTGACGACCGCCTCGACCGACAACGGCTTCCTCGCCGAGGACTTGCGGCTCGCGCTCCTCACCGAGACCGACATCTCCGGCAGCCGGTCGGCGACGAAGGACATGCGCCGGCTGCCGAGCCGGCGGCGCAACGTCGTCGACCCCCTTCAGCTGCGACCCGGCGACCTCGTCGTCCACGAGCAGCACGGCGTCGGGCGCTACGTCGAGATGATGCAGCGCACGATGGGCGGCGCGACACGCGAGTACCTCGTCATCGAGTACGCGCCGTCCAAGCGCGGGCAGCCGGGCGACCGCCTCTTCGTGCCGAGCGACTCGCTCGACCAGGTGACCCGCTACGTCGGCGGCGAGGCGCCCGCGCTCAACAAGATGGGCGGCTCCGACTGGGCCAAGACGAAGGGTCGTGCCCGCAAGGCGGTCAGGCAGATCGCCGGCGAGCTCATCCGGCTCTACTCGGCCCGGATGGCCTCGGTCGGGCACACGTTCGCGCCGGACACGCCGTGGCAGCGCGAGCTCGAGGACGCCTTCGCGTACGTCGAGACCCCCGACCAGCTCGCGTGCATCGACGAGGTCAAGGCCGACATGGAGAAGCCGACGCCGATGGACCGGCTCATCTGCGGCGACGTCGGCTACGGCAAGACCGAGATCGCCGTCCGGGCGGCGTTCAAGGCGGTCCAGGACGGCAAGCAGGTCGCGGTGCTCGTGCCGACGACCCTGCTCGTGCAGCAGCACCTCGAGACGTTCACCGAGCGGTACGCGAACTTCCCCGTCGTCGTGAAGGCCTTGTCCCGCTTCCAGTCCGACGTGCAGGCGGCGTCGGTGCTCGAGGGGCTGGCGGACGGCAGCGTCGACATCGTCATCGGCACCCACCGGTTGCTCGCCGGTGAGGTGCGGTTCAAGGACCTCGGGCTCGTCGTCGTCGACGAGGAGCAGCGCTTCGGCGTCGAGCACAAGGAGAAGCTCAAGCAGATGCGGACGAACGTCGACGTCCTGGCGATGTCGGCGACGCCCATCCCGCGCACGCTGGAGATGGCCGTGACCGGCATCCGCGAGATGTCCACGCTCGCGACGCCGCCCGAGGAGAGGCATCCGGTCCTCACGTTCGTCGGCGCCTACGACGAGAAGCAGATCGGCGCGGCGATCCGCCGCGAGCTGCTCCGGGAGGGCCAGGTCTTCTACGTCCACAACAAGGTGGAGTCCATCGAGCGGACCGCGGCCCGGCTGCGCGAGCTCGTCCCGGAGGCCCGGATCGAGACGGCCCACGGCAAGATGGGCGAGCACCGCCTCGAGCAGGTCATCGTCGACTTCTGGGAGAAGCGGTTCGACGTCCTCGTCTGCACGACGATCGTCGAGACCGGCCTCGACATCTCCAACGCGAACACGCTCATCCTCGAGCGGGCGGACCTGCTCGGGCTGTCCCAGCTGCATCAGCTGCGCGGTCGCGTCGGGCGGGGTCGGGAGCGCGCGTACGCCTACTTCCTCTACCCGCCGGAGCGTCCGCTCACCGAGACCGCGCACGACCGGCTGACGACGATCGCCCAGCACACCGATCTCGGCTCCGGCATGCAGGTCGCCATGAAGGACCTCGAGATCCGCGGCGCGGGGAACCTGCTCGGCGGCGAGCAGTCAGGGTTCATCGAGGGCGTCGGCTTCGACCTCTACGTGCGCCTCGTCGGCGAGGCGGTCGCCGAGTACCGCGGCGAGACCGGTCCCGAGCTCGCCGAGATGAAGGTGGACCTGCCTGTCGACGCCCACCTGCCGCACGAGTACGTGCCGGGCGAGCGGCTGCGCCTGGAGGCGTACCGCAAGATCGCCGAGGTGACGTCCGACGCCGATATCGCCGCCGTCCGCGCCGAGCTCGAGGACCGGTACGGCCCGCTGCCCGAGCCGGTCGAGCACCTGCTCGGCGTCGCGCGGTTCCGGGTGCTCGCCCGCCGCGCCGGGCTCACCGACGTCGGCGTCCAGGGCAACCACGTGCGGTTCGGCCCCGTTGACCTGCCCGACTCGGGCGAGCTGCGGCTCAAGCGGCTCTACCCGAACACGCTCGTCAAGCAGACCGCGCGGACGATCCTCGTCCCGCGGCCGATGACAGCCCGGGTCGGCGGCACGCCCCTGCGCGACACCGCCGTCCTCGACTGGGCGGCCCAGCTCGTCGAGGGCGTCCTGCTCGGCTCGGTGTCCGCCGCCCGCTGACCCGCCGCCTCGCCGCCTCGCCTCCTGCCTCGGCACACGAGCCGTCTCTGCGTCGTCACAAGAGCGCTCCAACGCGCGACACGCCGCGTCCTGCGTCGTTGTGCCGTAGTTGTGGACATCACGCCCGAGCCGGCGGCGCGAGGTCTCCCGCCCGCGCCGTCCTGCGGGGCGCGGCGCTGCGCCGGGCGTATGTACATCCGGTCGACCTCGTCGCCTGTGGATGACTGCTGAGCCCACCGCGTCTGTGGACGACGACGAACCGCCTTTGCCGGACGACGCGACCCTGTCGACATGTCCGCGCTACCACCGGCCGAGGTGCTCCGGCGCCTGGGCGGCCACGCGACCCGTGCCGAGCTGGCGCCCTACGTCGGACGGCGTGCCCTCGAGGGAGCGTTGCGCCACGGCCAGGTCCTCCGGGTCGGCCGCGGCGCCTACGTGCTGCCGACCCTGCCCAGTGCTCGCGCGTCGGCGGCGGCGGCGCGCGGTGTGCTCAGCCATGCGTCCGCCGCCGAGCACTGGGGCTGGAAGATGGTCGGGCCGCCCGGCGCCGTCGACGTCAGCGTGCCCGCAGGGGCGAAACCGAGACCCGCAGAGGGTGTCCGCCACCGGTGGCGGACGCTGTCGCCGGATGACGTGGTGGACGGCGTGACGTCGCCGTTGCGGACCGCCCTGGACTGCGCGGGCACCATGCCGTTCCGTGAAGGCCTCGCCGTCGCCGACTCGGCGCTGCGCAGCGGCCTCGTCCTCTTCGACGAGCTGCTCGCCGGCGCGGCCGTTCTCCGGGGGCCGTTCAGCGCGGGCGCCAAGCGCATCGCGACCCTGGCGGACGGCGCAGCAGCGAACCCGTTCGAGTCCGTCCTGCGGGCCGAGCTGCTGGACGCCGGGGTGAGCGGGTTCCGGACGCAGGTCGAGGTCCGGACGGCGAGGGGCACCGCCCGCGTCGACCTCGGCGACGAGCGGCTCAAGGTCGCCGTGGAGGGCGACTCGTACACCTACCACGGCACCAGGTCGGCGTTCGTCGCGGACTGTGCCCGGTACGACGAGCTGGTCCGCAGCGGCTGGCTGGTGCTTCGCTTCGCCTGGGAGCACGCGATGTTCCACCCGGAGTGGGTCGTCGACGTCGTTCGTGACGTCGTCCGGGACCGGCGACCGGCCCGTCGTGCGAGGCGTGCTGCGTGACCGCGGCACGGTGGTCAGCCGGCTGCCGTCCACAACTACGGCACAACGGCGTCCGGGGGCGGCGTGTCGGGCGTTGG
>DAIOGQ010000357.1:0-4043 GCA_036745175.1 Kineosporiaceae bacterium | reverse complement strand
GCGCTCCGCGCCGTCCAGGAGCCCTGACCCGTCGTCCGCGGGGACCTCCCGGCGGGCCGGCTGCCCGTCGTCCGGCGCTACGGCGGTCCCTGCGGCTGGCCCTGGTTCAGCACGACGAGTGCCACGACGACCCCGACGACGACGAGCGCGGCGAGCACCGCGAACGCGATCTTCACCACCGAGTACGGCCGCTCGCCGACGACCTGCCCGGTGTGCGCGTTGACGTACACCTGCCAGCTCTTGCCCGCGTAGAGGTACGCCGCGAGCCACACGGGCAGCAGCATGAGCTTGAACATGAGGTCCCCGTAGCGGGTGTCCATCGAGTGCACCTGCTGCTCGTCGCCCCCGATGTCGGCCCGGCAGTCCTCGCGGATCACCGACCGCATCTGCTGCTTGGCCTCCTCGAGTCCCTCGTCCGGCTCGACGTCGTAGCGCAGGGTCTGGTACCCCGACAGGTACTCGGGCTGGTAGGCGACGGCGTTCTCGAGGAGCCACGGCGACAGGTCGGCGAGCCGCTCGGGAGCGAGCCGTCGGGTGGCGACGACGACGACATCGTCGAACGGGCGCGCGACGACCCCCGACGCCGGGTACCAGTGGGTCTTCATCACCTGCCGGGTCCGGGTCTGCGGGCGGCCGTCGACCATGTCCGTGTAGGTCTCGGTCTCCCAGTAGTGCTCGCCGCGCAGGCCGCTGTACCTCGTCGTGGTCGAGGCGTCGAAGGTCCAGTGCGGCAGGTACGTGCCCTTGAGCGACTCGGCCGTACTTACCTTCCGGAGCCGCTTCGGGGCGAACCACCGTGAGCCCACCCACGTCCGGATCGCCGCCTGGGCCGCGCCGCGGTCGAGGCCGAACGGCACCACCGCCTCGGGGGCGACCTGCTCGGCGAGGTCCACCTCGGCGACGATCGGGGCACCGCAGAAGGGGCAGGACGTCGACAGGTCGTCGGTCTCGGTCGTCGCCGCGCACCGCCCGCAGCGCAGCACGTGCTTGCCGACGTGCGCGGTCGACTTGACGGGGGAGGACTGCCAGGCGACGTAGTCGTGCTCGTCGATGACGTCGTCGCCGGCCGCCGGGACCGCTTGCTCGTGACCGCAGTACGGGCAGCGCAGCGCCGTCGTCCCGGGGGCGTACTCCAGACGTGCGCCGCACTGTCCGCACGGGTAGGTCATGGTCGTCGGAGCGCCAGCCCCCGGTGCCTGGTCCACCCTCGTCCTTCCCTCGGAACGGACCTCAGCCCTGCGGCGGCAGCGCCGGGGGCGCGCTCGAGAGCATCGCGGCGACCTCCGGGACGTCCTTGGCGGCCGTCCACTGCGCCATCCCCGCCTTCCACACGAGGGTGTCCGGGGAGAGCCCGCCGGACGCCGCCCGCCCGGCGAGGCTCGCGGCGTCGAAGGGACCCTGCTGCTGGCCGTCGACGCCGAGGAACCACTGCTCACCGGCGGGAAGCGGCGGCGGCGGCGCCGGCGCCGGCGCCGCCCCCGCCGGCGAAGGCTGCCCGGCCGCAGGACGCCCGAGCTGCTCGGCCATCCGCTGCCCGACGGCCATCCCGAGCCCGATCCCGATCCCCTCGCCGGCCCCGCCGCCGGGGTTCTGCGCCGCGTCCTCGATGGCGTTCGCGGTCTGGAACCTCGTGTAGTGGTCGAGGTCGCCGACGACGCCCATCTGGGTGCGCTTGTCGAGCGCGGCCTCGACCTCCGGCGGCACGGAGATGTTCTCGATGATGAACGTGGGCACGGTGATACCGACGTTGGCGAGGTCCTCCGACAGCACCCCGGCGATCCGCTGGCCGATGGTCTGCTGGTGCGCGGCGAGGTCGAGCATCGGGACGCCCGCGGTCGCCAGCGCCGTCCCGAGCCGGCCGACGATCATCTGCCGCAGGTACTCCGAGACCTCCTCGGTCCGGAACTGGGGATCGGTGCCGACGAGCTCGCGGAGCATCTTCGAGGCGTCCGTGACCCGCATCGCGTACGCGCCGAAGGCGCGGAGCCGGACCATCCCGAACTCGGCGTCCCGCACGATGACAGGGTTCTGGGTACCCCACTTGAGGTCGGTGAAGAGCCGGGAGTTGACGAAGTACACCTCCGCCTTCCACGGCGACTCGAAGCCGTACTTCCAGCCCTTGAGCTTGGACAGGATCGGCAGGTTCTGGGTCTCGAGGGTGTACGTGCCGGGCGTGAACGCGTCGGCGATCTGCCCCTCGTTGACGAACACGGCCGTCTGCGACTCGCGGACGACGAGCTGGGCGCCCATCTTGATCTCGTTGTCGGCGCGCGGGAAGCGCCAGACGATCGTGTCCCGACTGTCGTCGGTCCACTCGATGATGTCGATGAACTCCCCGCGGAGCCTGTCCATCAGCCCCATCGCGCGCCTCCCGGGGTCGGTGTGCCTGCGGCCCGGTCCCGGGCCCCCTCGAATGCTAGTGCGACGAGAGGGCCACCGGCCCGGTTCCGCGGCGGCGGTCGGCGTCGGACGGCGCGCGGCCGGGTCGCGACACGCCGCGCCGTCAGCCCAGTCCCCGGCTGCGGCCCGGCTGTCGGTGCCCCGACCTAGACTGGCGGGACGCGAGGCCGTCCGGCTGCGCCACGGGTCCCACCCCCGCGGCTGTCGGACCTTCCCCCGGCCCGCCCTGTGCGTCGTCCGAGGTCGGCCGCCTCCCTCCGAGGCGTCGCGTCGTCGTTCGCACCGCACGACCGTGGACGCCGTTCGCACCGCTCGTCGAGGAGCCGCCCCGTGCCGACCAGCTCGTCGTCGAGCAACGACTCGTTCGTGCACCTGCACGTGCACACCGAGTACTCGATGCTCGACGGCGCGGCGAAGATCGACGACCTCTTCGCAGAGGCGGCCCGGATGGGCATGCCGGCCCTCGCGACGACCGACCACGGGTTCCTGTTCGGGGCCTACGAGTTCTGGAAGAAGGCCAAGAAGTACGGCGTCAAGCCGATCATCGGCGTGGAGGCCTACCTGACGCCGGGCACGAGCCGCCGGGACCGCACCCGCGTGCGCTGGGGCGACGGCGGCGAGGACGACGTGTCGGGCGGCGGCGCGTACACCCACCTGACGCTCCTCGCGCGCACGACGGCGGGGATGCACAACCTCTTCCGGATGGCGTCGCTGGCGAGCCTCGAGGGGCACTTCTACAAGCCCCGGATGGACCGCGACCTGCTGACGACGTACGGCGACGGGCTCATCGCGACGACGGGGTGCCCGTCCGGCGAGGTCCAGACGAAGCTGCGCCTGGGCCAGTACGGCGCGGCCCGAGAGGCCGCGGCCGACTTCCGCGACATCTTCGGCGCCGAGAACTTCTACTGCGAGCTCATGGACCACGGGCTCGGGATCGAGCGCCGGGTCCAGAAGGACCTGCTGCGGCTGGCGCGCGACCTCGGGCTGCCGCTGCTCGCGACGAACGACCTGCACTACACCCGCGCCGAGGACGCCCAGGCGCATGCCGTCCTGCTGTGCGTGCAGTCGGGAGCGACCCTCGCCGACCCCAAGCGGTTCAAGTTCGACGCCGACGACTTCTACCTCAAGTCGCCGGCGGAGATGCGCCACCTGTGGCGTGAGCTGCCCGAAGCCTGCGACAACACCCTGCTCGTCGCCGAGCGCTGCGAGTCGGACTTCTCGGAGTCGGTCGGCAAGTACATGCCGAACTTCCCGGTGCCGGCGGGCGAGAGCGAGGAGTCGTGGTTCGTCAAGGAGGTCGAGCTCGGGCTGCACCGCCGGTTCCCCGCCGGGATCTCCGACGAGGTCCGGGCCCAGGCGACGTACGAGATCGAGGTCATCACGACCAAGGGCTACGCGGGGTACTTCCTCGTCGTCGCCGACTTCATCAACTGGGCGAAGGCGAACGGCATCCGGGTCGGGCCGGGCCGTGGTTCGGGCGCCGGCTCGATGGCCGCGTACGCGATGGGGATCACCGACCTCGACCCGCTCAACCACGGGCTGATCTTCGAACGGTTCCTCAACCCCGAGCGGATGTCGATGCCCGACTTCGACGTCGACTTCGACGAGCGCCGGCGGGGCGAGGTGATCCGCTACGTCACCGA
>DAIOGQ010000356.1:0-4053 GCA_036745175.1 Kineosporiaceae bacterium | reverse complement strand
GTGCGTGCGGTCGTCGTCGTCCCGGTCGGCTTCGTCAGCGACCACATGGAGGTCGCGCTCGTAGACCGCCCGGGCCACGGTCGCCGTCAGCAGGTGGTCCACGGCGGCGAGGGCGAGGAAGGCCGCGACGGCCCACCCGATGGGCACGTCGAACAGCGCCTCTGGGGCCGCGGCCGCGGTCCCGGGCGGCCCCTCCGGGAACGACGAGGTCACCGTGATGGCGAAGCCGCTCGCCAGAGCCACGACGACGACCGCCTGGACCAGGTGCAGCACCGTGAGGCCGAGGTTCCAGGACCGCAGGCCGGCAAGCCGCTCCCGGGTGACGCCGGTGGCGGTCGGCGCGGTGTCGGCGCGGGTCATCGCTGCTCCTCGAGGCTGCCGGGGGCTCCGGACACGGAGCCGTCGCCCCCAGGCTCTCAGCGCAGAGCCGGGACCGCGCGGCGGAGCAGCCGGACTACATTGACATCCGGGCCGGGCACGCCGCCCCCCTGACCGCCCCGCTGAGCGCGAGGGACCACCTCCGGTCGTCGGTGGCTGACGTCGAGGAGCGCCTCTGATGCCGGTCCGGTCGCGGTCCACCGGCACCCGACACCCGCCCGGCGACCGTCCGACGGTCCGAGGCACCCGAGGCACAGTGAGGTTGCGACCATGACGGACTGGAACACACAGATCATCGAGGAGTTCCGCGCCAACGCCGGCAGCGTCGGCGGGCGTCCTGGAGACGGACCAGCGTGAGCCCGTCTGGCGCGAGCAGACCAGGCGCTACCCGGGGTTCGCCGACTACGAGGCCAAGACCAGCAGGGTGATCCCCGTGGTGATGCTCGACCGCCTCTGACCCGGCCACGTCGGGAACGGAGCCGGCAGCGCGTCGTCGATGCGTTGCCTGGCTGGGCACCACGAGTCGACCGGTCCCGTGAAGCCCTTCTGTCACAACGGGTCCGCCGCCTACCGTCGACCCATGGCCGACGTCGTGGGAATCCGACCGTTCACGGACGACGACCGTGCGGACGTGCTCCTGCTCGCGGACCGGCTCTGCGAGGGGGCCGCGCCGTGGCGGCCGGCGCAGGGGTTCGCCACGGCCGCGCGGGAGTGGCTCGAGGACGCCGCGCAGGCCCTCGGCAACGACGCCCGGCAGGCGTGGGTCGCCGTCGTCGACGAACACGTCGTCGGGTTCGCAGCCGCACACCTGCAGCGGCACTTCTCCGGGCCGCTCGACGCCTACCTCGGCGAGCTCGTCGTCGACGGGCAGGCCGAGGGACGAGGCGTCGGCCGGCGGCTCGTCGCCGCGGTCGAGGCCTGGGCCCGCGCGGCCGGCGCGCAGTTCGTCACGCTCGAGACCGGCGCGGCCAACGCGCGGGCCCGCGGCTTCTACCGGGCGCTCGGCTACGCCGAGGAGCAGGTGCAGCTCACCCGGCGACTGTGACCGCGCAGCCGGGTCGTGGCCGGTCGGAAAGGGTCTGCGCGGGCACTGCCGGCCCGTCGGGTGCTTCGAGCCACGACGCTCGTCAGCCGGCCCGTCAGGGCAGGTTGATGGCGTCGGCGGTCCCCGCGACCCGTGGCGCACCCACGTTGCCGGCGACCGTGACGTCGACCCGGACGGTCGACTCGGCGAGGGCCGTCCGGACGGCGGCGTCGACGGACGTCGTGATGGACCCGATCGAGGTCTCGACCGCCTTGACCGACGCCGCCGTCGCGGCCTGGTCAGCGGCGACCTGCGCGAGCGTCGCCGTCAGCGCGGCGACGCTCGCCTCGAGCCGGGTCAGGGCGGCCCGCGCCGCGGTGGCCTCCGCCCTGGCAGCGGCCGCCTCGGCCTTGGCGGCGGCGGCCTCGGCCTTCGCCGCCGCCGCCTCCGTCTTGGCGCCGGCCGCGTTCGTCTTCGCCGCGGTGGCGTCGGTCTTGCCGGCCGTCGCCGCGGCCATCGTCTTGAGCCCGTTGGCATAGCCGTTGACGAGGATCGTCAACGGCGCCCACGTCGGGTTGTCCGGCGTCATCCACGGACCCTTGACCTTGTCGGACGTCCAGACGGCCTTGTAGATCTCGTCGGCGGTGGCCACGATTCCTCCGGGTGCGGGGCTGGGGTTCTTCAGGGCGTTGGTGACACGGGTCCGGAACGGACCCATCGCGAAGTTCGGGTCCGTCTTGCGGCCGACCGGGAAGCAGACTTCCTTGTGACCGAGCACGCGCGCCGGGGTGAGGCCGAACGCCTTGACGAGGGCGGCGCACAGCGTGGCGTACGCCTTCATCTGGACGTCGGGCCAGGTGTCGACACCCGTCGCCTCCGCCTCGATGCCGACGGCGTAGGCGTTGGCGTAGCTGGATCTGCGGACCTGACCGGCGTGGTAGGCGAGCCCGGCCGCGACGACGTAGACGGTGCCGTCCCGGGCCAGGCCCAGATGCGCCAGCGGGCCGTCGAGCCCGGGGCGCCCGTTCGTGATGGTGTTGAGCGAGGGCATGTTCCCCGTGCGGGCCCCCGCCGTGTGATGGCACACGATCGTCTTCACCGACGTCATCGGCCCGTGCCCGCGCGTCCTCCATCCGCGCACCTCGACGACCTTCAGGCCGGCGGCGCGACAGATGTCGGCGAGCTTGGTCAGGTACACGAGGCTCCGGTGGCGGGTGCTCCCCACCGGTCGTGGCGGGGACGGGCGCTGAAGACCCTAGCGCCGGGATCGCCCGCGGGTGCCACATCGAGCACCACCGCGGCGGCGTGCCCGGCCGGGACGCCGGCGCCGCTGCGGGCGAGCACCCCGACGACGACGGTCGCGGCCGGCTCGTCCGACGTGACGACGGACGGCGTCAGGCCGTTGCGGGAGAACGCGTCCGCGGCAGCCGGCGCCTGCGCCGCAGTGGTCTCCACGAGGACCGCGCCGCACGGCGCCAGCCAGCCGGGTGCGAGCGCCGCGACGCGCCGGACGACGTCGAGCCCGTCGGATCCGCCGTCGAGCGCGAGCCGCGGCTCGTGGTCGCGCGCTTCCGCCGGGAGGGTCGCGACGGCAGCGCTCGGGACATAGGGCACGTTCGCCACAAGTACGTCGACCCGGCCGCGCAGGTCGCGCGGCAACGGCGCGTCGAGGTCGCCGGCGTGGACGGCGCCGATCCCGGTGAGGTTCTCCCGTGCGCACGCGACCGCCGCCGCGTCGAGGTCCGCGGCGTGCAGCACCACGCCGGGGACCCGGGTGGCGACGACCAGTCCGAGCGCACCCGACCCGCAGCACAGGTCGACGACCACCGGACCCCGGCGGCGGTCGCCCGGCGCCGGCGGCCCGGCCGCGTCCGCCCGCTGCGCTGCCCGCGAGACCGCCTCCGCCGCCAGGAGTCCGGACCGCACGCGGGGGACGAAGACGCCCGGCCGGACCGCGACCCGCAGGCCGCAGAACAGCGCCCACCCCAGGACGTGCTCGAGCGGCTCCCCCGCCGATCGCCGGCCCACGAGCACGTCGAGGTCCTGGGCGCGCGTCACCTCGCCGACGAGGAGGTCGGCCTCCTCCTCCGCGAAGACGCACCCGGCGGCGCGCAGCCGGACGACGACGGCGTCCCGTTCCTGCGCAGAGGCGCCCATCAGACGACGCGCCGCTCCGCGGTCAGCTCGCCCGGGGTGTCGCCGGTGTTCACGGTGGCGCTCGGCTCGAACAGCAGCACCGTCGCGCCGTCCGCCGAGAACGGCTGGTGCGCAACACCTCTCGGCACGACGAACGCCTCGCCGGGGTCGAGCGCGACGTCACCGTCGTCCATCCGGATCGTCAGCCCGCCCGACAGCACGAGGAAGAACTCGTCGGTGTCGGGATGGCTGTGCCGGGTGAACTCGCCGAGCGTCCTGACGACCCGCACGTCGTAGTCGTTGACCGTGCCGACGGTCCGCGGCGACCACACCTCGGGGATCGACGCGAGAACACCGGCCAGGTCGACACCTCGATGGTCCATCGGTCCAGCATCACACGGACGCAACCACGACCGACCGCGGCCCGGCAGGGGGGCGTCAGCCCGGCGCTGCTGGTCTCAGGCGCGTTGTGTGGGTTGACGCGGTGTGTCGATCGTTGAGACGTGGGTGCCCCC
>DAIOGQ010000355.1:0-4064 GCA_036745175.1 Kineosporiaceae bacterium | reverse complement strand
CCGAGGAACGGCTGCCGGGCGGCAACGTCGGCGGTGCCGTCCGGGTCGGCGACACCGTCCGGCGTCCGACGGGCCCGTGGACACCGGCCGTGCACGCCCTGCTCGCCCACCTCGACGGACGGCTGACCGGCGTTCCGCGCGTCCTGGGCGTCGACGAGCAGGGCCGTGAGGTGCTCACCTACCTGCCCGGCGAGGTGGTCGACGTCGACCGCGAACCGCTCTCGCAGGCACGGCTCGTCGCGCTCGTGCACTGGACGCGCGCACTGCACGAGGCGACGGCCGGGTTCGACCACCCCGGCCCCTGGCGGATCTGGCCGTTGCCCCGTCCCACGCTGGTCGGGCACAACGACGTCGCCGCGTACAACGCCTGCTTCGATCGCGACGAGCTCGTGGGCGTCTTCGACTGGGACCTTGCCGGGCCGACGAACCCGTTGCTGGAGCTGGGGTTCCTCGCCTGGAACGGGGTGCCGATGTGGCGCGTCGACCTCGACCCCGACGAGTACGCCGAGGTCACCGCGCACCGGCTCGCCGTCGTCGCGCAGGCGTACGGCGGCGTCTCCCCGGTCGACGTGCTGCACGCCGTTCCCGAGCGGGTCCAGGCGATGGTCGACGGCATCCCACGGGCCGCGGCGGCCGGCGACGCCGGGATGGCGAACCTCATCAGGATCGGCACCCACGCGCAGGACGTCGCGGCGCTCGCCGAGCTGCGTCGCCGGGTACCGGCCGTCGAGCGGGCCTTGCGGCGGGGCTGATCCTGTCAGGCCGAGGCCTGCTCGAGGTGATCGAAGAAGATCGCCGACCAGGCGGCCTGGCTGTCGAAGAGCGGACCGTGCCCCGAGCCGGCCATGGTCTCCATCCGCACCGTCCCGCCGGCGTCCGCGTAACGCTGGAGCACGTCGCGGATCTGGGTGACCATCGGCTGCGGCGGCACGACGTCCGCGCCGGGCCAGCCGGGCACAAGGCCGGCGGCACCGAGCGTGCCGATCTCCCAGGCGGAGCCGTCAGCGATGACGATGTCCGCGTCGCCGTGCGTCCACAGCACCGGCGGCCTGGGGTCGAGGTCGACGATGCCCGACCAGTTGCAGTACTTGGGGGAGAGCGCGTTGAGGATGCCCTTCGTGCCCGGCGCGACGCCCGGCCAGTTCGGCGACGCCACGAGGTCGCCCGGGTAGCCGCCGTCCCCGATGAGCGACTTGAGCACCTCGTCGACGATGAGGTCCTCGTGCTCGGCCGGCAGCCGGAACGGCGGGTTCCAGTAGGAGGTGTTCAGCACGTTGCGCGGTGAGAACGGCGAGTCCGCGCCGCGGTCGCCGTCCCGCAGGCGGTTGGTGAACTCGGGGTTGTGCGTGCCGCCGCCGGACCCCGCGTAGTCCGGGAAGCACGGCGTCCCGTCGCGGTGCACCGCGCCGAACCCGTACGGGGACACCGGGTCGATGAGCGTCAGCGAGGCGACGTTGCCGTGGTCCATGGCGTAGTGCGCGACCGCCGCGCCACCCGTCGACCAGCCGGCGATGTGCAGCGGCTCGGTGATCCCGAGTGTCACGACGAGCGCGTGGAGGTCGTCCGACCAGTCGCGCAGGCCGCGGGTCGCGTCGAGGTCGGCGTGCTCGCTGTCGCCGAAGCCGCGCATGTCCGCGGCGATGAAGCGCAGGTGCGCCGGGGCGTCCGGCAGGACGTGCTCGTAGAACCGCCCGGTCGACAGGTTCCCGTGGACGAGCAGGACGGGGACGCCGTCCTCGGGACCGGACTCGATCCAGTGGGTGCGCAGCCGGTCGGTCTGCGTCGTGTGCGATCGGACTCCGGGCGGCAGGTCCACAGGGGCTCCTCGGCTGGGGACGACACCGCTGTCGTCGGCACGGCGGGTCTACCGATCGGTTGCCGCCGGTGTCAAGGACCCCGGCCGCGCCGCCGGCCGGTCAAGGACATTCGCCCCGAAACGCCGCGATCCGTTCGGACCAGAATGGTCGCAGCCTCGAGAGAGAGTGGTGACCTTTCATGTCCTCCCCACGGGTCTACCCGGCCCGGGCGGACGCCGTCCTCGACCGTCCGTTGTCCCGGTGGCTCTGGCTCGTCAAGTGGCTGCTCGCCATCCCGCACTACATCTGCCTGGCCGTCCTCTGGGTCGCGTTCTGCGTCCTGTCGGTCGTGGCGTTCTTCGCCATCCTGTTCACCGGTCGCTACCCGCGCGCGATCTTCGACTTCAACGTCGGCGTGCTCCGGTGGGCCTGGCGCGTGGCCTACTACGGCAGCGCCGGCTTCGGCACCGACCGGTACCCGCCGTTCACGCTCGCCGACGTGCCCGACTACCCGGCCCACTTCGACGTCGACTACCCGCAGCGGCTGTCGCGCGGGCTCGTGCTGGTGAAGTGGTGGCTGCTCGCGATCCCGCACTACATCGTCGTCGGGATCCTCGTCGGCGGTGGCGCCTGGGCGTCCTCGGCCGACCGGAACGGCGACTGGCCGGCGGCCTGGGGCAGCGGCGGCCTCGTCGGCATCCTCGCCCTCGTCGCGGCCGTCATCCTGCTCGTGCGCGGCAGCTACCCCGAACCGCTGTTCGACGTCGTCCTCGGTCTCGACCGCTGGGTCCTGCGCGTCGCGGCGTACAGCGGGCTCATGACCGACGAGTACCCGCCGTTCCGGCTGGACCTCGGCGGCACCGACCCCGGCACGCTCGCCCGCAACGGCGCGACCGCGCCGCCCGGCCCGGAGTCCGGCACGGCGTCGGTGACGGCGTCGGGCACCGAGCCGGCGCCCGACGCCGGGGCGCGGACGCACCCCGCCTGGGACGCCGGCCGGGTGACCCTGGTCGTCGTCGGCAGCTTCTGCGCGCTCTTCGCCACCGGGCTGCTCGCCGCCGGCGCGGCCCTCGGCGGGGCCGACCGGTTCGGCCGCGACGGCGGCTACCTGACGTCCCCGACCGCGACCCTCGTGACGTCGGGCCAGGCCGTGACGACCGACGGCATCCTCCTCGAGGCGGACGGCCCGCGCTGGGCCCTGCCGGACCGGACGCTCGGCACCGTGCGGATCCGCGTCACCGGGCAGGACCCCGGCGTGCCCGTCTTCGTCGGGATCGCCCGGACGGCGGACGCCGATCGCTACCTGGCAGGCAGCGACCATGCGACGGTCCGGAGCATCGACCGCAACCGCGTGAGGTACGTCGAGCACACCGGCGACGCCACCCTCGCGGCGCCGACGACGCAGACCTTCTGGGCCGCCTCCGCGACCGGCTCCGGCCGGCAGAACCTCACGTGGACCGCGCGGGCGGGTGACTGGACGGTCGTCGTCCTCAACGCCGACGCCGCGCCGGGGGTCGACGTCAGGGCCGACGTCGCCGCCACGGTCCCGGCACTCGGCGCGCTGGCCCTCGGGCTGCTGGCCGGTGGGTTCGCGTTCCTCGCGGTCGGGGTGCTGCTCGTCGTCGTCGCCGTGCGGTGGGCCGGCGGGTCCGCCCGTCCGCCCGCCCTCGCGACGGCGTCGGCCGGCCGTGCCGACGACCGGTCGAGCGTCGGCTGACAGACCGGCCGGCGTCTGAGCGGGCCTCCCCGCGACGACCTGGCCGGCCGGCGGTCCGGCACGGCGGCATCAGCCTCCGTGCCGGGCCGCTTCCGCGCGCAGCAGGTCCCACAGGGCGGCGACGTCGGACCGTTCCGTCGCCGTGGCGCCGATCGAGACCCGGACCAGCCAGCGGCCGTCGAGCACCGACGGCGTGACGAACGCCAGCCCCGACGTGTTGACCGCCTCGGCCCAGGCGAGGGTGTGCACGTCGAGGGCCTCGCCGTCGAGCACCGTCCCGTCGTCGCTGACGGTCCCGGCCGGTTCGTGCCGCAGGCAGACGGTCTGGACGGTGACGGGCGCGAGGACCCGCCAGCCCGGTTCGGCAGTGACCTGGTCGGCGAGCCACGCGGCGTTCGCGAGGTCGCGGCGCAGCCGGGCCCGGATCGCCTCCACGCCGTCCAGGCGCAGGTGGAACCAGAGCTTGAGGGCGCGGAACCGCCGTCCGAGCGGGATGCCCCAGTCCCTGTACTGGGTCACCTCGCCGTCGACGGCCGAGCGCAGGTACGACG
>DAIOGQ010000354.1:0-4090 GCA_036745175.1 Kineosporiaceae bacterium | reverse complement strand
CCTGGATCGCCTGGGTGATGAGGAGGTTGACGTACTTGACGATCGGCGCCTCCTCCACCACCTCCTTGAGGCGGCCCAGGTCGTCCTCGTCCTCGACCGAGCCCATCGACGTGGTCAGGTCGTCGAGGTCGGCCTCGGCACGGCAGAACCGGTCGACGGCGTTGAGCAGGTCGTCGCGGGTCGCGACGACGGGCCGCAGCTCGAGCCCGGTCATCGACCGGACGTCGTCCAGGGCGAAGACGTTGCCCGGGTCGGCCATCGCCAGGACGAGCCGGCCCTCGTCGTACCCGATCGGCAGGACGGCGTGCCGGCGGCACACCGCGGCCGGGACGAGGGCGACCGCCGAGCCGTCGACGTTGTGGTCGGTGAGGTCGACGAACGGCAGACCGATCTGGTGCGCGAGCGCGGCGACCAGCTGGGCCTCGGTGAGGACGCCGTGCTCGACGAGGACACGGCCGAGGCTGCGGCCCTCGCGCTGGTGCTCGTCGTACGCCGCCGCGAGCTGCGCCTCGTCGACGAACCCGCTCTCGAGGAGGATCTCCGCGAGCTGCTTCACCACGGCGCCCGCCGGCCGGCGACCGGGAGCAGGGACCGGATCGCCGTCATGCCGCGGTCATCGGCACACCCCGGGCGGCGCTTGACGGCTGGTCAGCCGGTCGGCTCAGTCCCCCGACCCGGTCGGGCTAGAGGCTGGTGGCCGATGCCCGCGCGGATCCCTGCCGCCGGGCGACCTCGGTCTCGCCGGCGCTCCGCATGGCCACGACGGGCGGCTCGAGACCGGTCATGAGCCGGACCTGCTCGGCCGCCTGGTGCAGCAGCATCGCGAACCCGGACGCGACCGGGCCGCCGGCCGCGGCCCAGGCGGCCGCGAGCGGTGTGGGCCACGGCACGTAGACGACGTCGAGCAGGGCGCCGGGGCCCTCGGCATCCCCGAGCCGGCGGACGAGGTGGGCGGCCCACCCGTCCGCCGCTCCGGCGGGAAGCGTCGAGACGACGACGGACGGCCGGCCGGCCGCGATCGCCTCGGGGTCGAGGGGCCCGAGCCGGACCTCGGCCCCGAGCCGCTTCCCCGCGGCGACGACGCCGCCGGACCGCTCCGGCGCCCGGACGTGGACGAGCGGGCGCTCGCAGCCCAGGTCGCGCAGCGCCGCGACGGCAGAGCACGCGGTCGCGCCACCGCCCAGGACAGCGGCCCGCTCCACGGCGGCCACCCCGGCCTCGCGCAGCGCCGCGACGATCCCGTGGACGTCGGTGTTGTGCCCGACCGGGCCGCCCGGCGGGAACGTCACGGTGTTCACCGCCCCGACGGCGCGCGCGAGGTCGCTCTCGGCGACGAGCAGCGGCCGGACGGCGCGCTTGAGCGGCATCGTCAGCGACAGCCCGGCCCACGACGCGTCGAGCCCGGCGAAGAAGCCGGCGAGCCCCGCCTCGTCGACCTCGACGGCGTCGTAGCGCCAGGCGGTCAGGCCGAGCGCCGCGTACGCCGCGCGGTGGAGCACCGGCGACAGCGTGTGCGCGACCGGGCTGCCGAGGACGGCGGCCCGCCGCACCGGTGGTCCCGCTGCCGTCAGTTCGTGTCCTGCGGGTTGTCCCTGAGCCACTGCTGGAACTCTCGGTTCATCGCCTGCTTCTGCGCCTCGGTCGTGCCGAACTTCGTCTCCCCCGTGTCCGGGTTGACGGTGACGAAGAAGATCCACGTCCCGTTCGCCGGGGACAGCGCCGCCTCGATCGCCGCGGCGCCCGGGTTCGAGATCGGGCCTGCCGGCAGGCCCTTCCAGTAGTAGGTGTTGTACTTCGACGTCGAGGCGCGCTCCTTCGCCGTCGTCGTCACGCCGAAGCGCTGGACGGCGTACGAGACGGTCGAGTCCATCTGGAGCTTCATGCCGATCTTCAGCCGGTTCTCGACGACCCGGGCGACCTTCGGGAAGTCGGACTCCTTGCCGCCCTCGGCCTGCAGGATGCTCGCCGTGCGGAGCACGTCCCACTCCTTGCCCTCGGGCACGCCGGCCGCGGACAGCTCCTCCTGGGTCTGCGCGACCATCCGGGTCAGCACGGTCACCGCGGTGTCGCCGGGCTCGATCTCGTAGGTCGACGGGAAGAGGAAGCCCTCGACCGGGTTCCTCACGCCGTCCTTCGCGCCCTTGGCGTAGTCCGGCAGGCCGATCAGCGCCGGGTCGGCGACGGCGGCCTCGAGGTCGGCCTTGGGGATCCCGGCCTTGGCGATGATGTCGACGATCTCGCTGACCCGCTTGCCCTCGGCGACGGTGAAGGTCTTGCTGATGCGGTTCGCGGGCTCGGCGAGGAGCGCGATCGCGCCCGGTGAGGACATCTCGAGCCGCATCTCGTACGTGCCGGGACGGATCCCGGCCGCGCGGCGGTCTGCGTTGGCGGCCTCGACGAAGGCCTTGGCCGACTTCACGACGCCCTGGTCGGCGAGGACCCGGCCGATCTGCCGGCCGGTCGCGCCCTCGGGCACGGTGATCATGACGCTGCCCGAGCCGGGGCCGGGGAAGTCGTCGGGGGCCGTGATGCTCGCGATGATCGGCTTGGCGCCCCACCAGACGAGCGCCCCCGCGACGACGACGAGAGCGAGCCCGACGAGCACGGCGACCCGCGAGCGCTGCCGACGGCGCTTGCGACGCTTCTCCTGCGCCCGCACGCTGCGCCGTACCCGCGCGCTGGGCGGGGGTGCCCCAGGCAACTGGACGTCGCTCACCACGTCATGCCTCCCGAGCATCCTCCGGCGCCGAACCCTCCGGTACCGGACCCGGGACGACGACCGACCCGGGTGCCTGCCCCGACGCCTTCTCGGCGTCGAGCGCTGACTGCAGGATCACCACCGCTGCCGCCTGGTCGACGACGCCGCGATGCCTGCGGCCCGCAACCCCCGCGCCGCGCAGAGCAGTGGTCGCGGTCACCGTCGAGAGCCGCTCGTCCACGAGCCGCACGGGGACCGGTGCCACCGCCTGCGCAACGGCGTCAGCGTAACCGCGCGCCGCCTCCGCCGCTGCCCCCTCGACGCCCGACAGGGTCACCGGAAGGCCGATGACGACCTCCAGAACATCCCATTCCCGGACAAGCACGGCCAGCCGCGACACATCGGTGGACGCTCGGACATCGCGGCGCAGGGTCTCGACGGGCGTCGCGAGAATGCCCGCAGGGTCGCTCCTGGCCACCCCGACGCGCACGCTCCCGACGTCGACGCCGAGCCGGACCCCGCGCCGCACCGACCGCTGCGGGGAGCCGTCCGCCCCGGTCAGCGGCCCGCCGTCACACGCTCGCCGACCGCGTGCTCGAGGCGGGTCAGCGCCTCGCCGAGCCGCCCGGCCTCCGTACCGCCGCCCTGGGCGACGTCCGCCTTGCCGCCGCCGCCGCCACCGAGGACGGCGGCCGCGACCTTGACGAGGTCACCGGCCCCGACGCCCCACCGGCGCGCCTCCTCGTTCGTCGCGGCGACGACGAGCGGACGGCCCTTGGCGATCCCGCCGACGGCGACCACGGCGGGCCGGTCCGTCGGCATCCGGCCGCGGACGTCGAGGGCCAGGCTGCGGATGTCCTCGGCCGAGGCCTCCCCCGCGTCGTGCGTCACGACGCCGACGCCGAAGACGTCGACCGGCTTGGCCGCGAGCGAGCCCGCGACCGCGAGGACCTGACCGGCGCGGAACGCGTCGATCTCCTTCTGCGCGTCGCGCAGCTGGGCGACGAGCGCCCCGACCCGGTCGGGCAGCTCCTCGGCCCGGACCTTGAGGACGTCGGTGAGCCGGGACACGAGCACGTGCTCGCGCGCCGACCAGGCGTACGCGTCGGACCCCACGAGCGCCTCGACCCGCCGCACGCCGGCCCCGATCGAGCCCTCGCCGAGCAGCCGGACGATGCCGAGCTGGCCGGACCGTCGCGCGTGCGTGCCGCCGCAGAGCTCGCGGGCCCAGTCGCCGACGGAGATGACGCGGACCTGGTCGCCGTACTTCTCGCCGAACAGCGCCATCGCGCCCGCCGCCCGGGCCTGGTCCTGGGTCATGATCTCCGCGTGGACCTCGAGGTCCTCGATGAGCAGGGCGTTGACCCGCGCCTCGACGTCGCGCAGCGCGCT
>DAIOGQ010000353.1:0-4106 GCA_036745175.1 Kineosporiaceae bacterium | reverse complement strand
GAGCGCGGGACGGCCCGCCTCGTCCCGCTGGCGCCCGCGGTCCTCGGGGCGCTCCTGGCCACGATGTCGCTCGCGCACCTCGCGTCGGTCGAGGACGTCGTCGGCGGGTTCCTCGCCGTCGCGTCCGGGACCGTCGGTGCCGCCGTCGGCATCGCCGCTGTCGTGCTCCGGCGGCGCCGCCCCTCGGGACACGCCGCGCACGCCGTCCTCGCGCTCTGCCTCGTCCTCGCCGCCCTGGACGCGCTCGTCGCGCAGCGGGCGAGCGGCGGGCTCGAGCGCTCCGCCGATCTCGTCCTCGTCGTCGCCGGAGCCTGCGCGGTGCTGCTCGACCGGCGCTGGCTCGTCGGCACGCTCGCACTGCTCCTCGGCATCTGGGGCACCGCGGCGGTCACCGGCCCGCTCGTCGCGTTGCCCTTCGCCGCCTTCACGATGGCCGTCGGCGCAGCGAGCGGCCTCGCCATGCGCAAGGCCCGGCTCATCGCGCTCGCCGAGGTGGCCGCGCTGGAGACCCGGGCGGCGCTCGCCGTGCTGGACCCGCTCACCGGCCTGCCCGACCGGCGCGGCCTCCAGCTGGTCGGCCAGCACCTCGTCGCGATCGCCCGCCGAGAGGGCGGCGCCGTCGGCTGCACGTTCGTGGGCATCGACGCGATGGCGCACGTGAAGGAACGCGCCGGTCAGGAAGGGCTCGACACCCTGGTCCGGCACGTCGCCGGCATCGCGCGCTCGGTCGTCCGGGGCACCGACGTCGTCGGCCGCTGGCGCGAGGGCATGCTCGTCGTCGTCACGCACGGCGCGGGGGCCCCGATGGACGTCCTCGAGCAGCGGATCGCGACCAGGCTCGCCGACGACTGCCCGGTCCCCGAGGACGTCTGGCCACGCCGGCTCGTGCTCGGGCGGGCCGTCATGCAGCCCTGGGACGACGGCGGGCTCGTGACGCTGCTCGCCGCGGCGGAGAAGGACATCCACTCCCGGATCGGCACGCTCGCCCCGGAGGTCGCCGACGAGGTCAGGGCCGAGGCAGTCGCCGTCGCCGCCCGGTGCGCCGACGCCGTGGCGGCCGAGAGCGCGACCCAGGTCGTCGCCGAGGCCTGGCGCACCGTCACGGCCCGGGTGACGACCCCGGTGTGAGCGCGGCGCGCTCGCGCTCGATCCGTGCTCCCACCCGCAGCGCCGCGACCCAGAGCGCGCCGAAGACCACGCCCAGGAAGAACATCTCGCTCACCCAGAACCCGGTCGCGAGGACGGCGACCTGGAGCACGGACCCGAGCACGTACCCGGCGCGCGAACGGAGCATCCCGGCAACGACCAGGCAGGTGACGGCGAGCGCGGCGCAGACCGCGAGCGCGGCGCCGTCGCCGCTCAGCCCGCGGACCACCAGGCCGGCGAAGAGGACGACGAACGACTCCAGGGCCAGGACGCTCGCCGCGAGAGCCCGCTTGGGTGCCCGCACGACTACCTCACCCTGAACAGGATGCGCACGTCGGCGGCCAGGGTGACCGACCCGGTCGCGAGGACGCCGCCACCGATCGCGCCGCCGGCCTCGACGATCCCGATCGCCTGGTCGAGCGCGTCGTCGAGCCGGCTCGCGACGTGGACCCGGTCCTCACCGAACACCTCCTCGGCGAGCTCGGCGAGCTCGCCGGCCGGGATCGCGCGCGGCGACGACGACGTCGTGACGACCACCTCGTCGAGGACGGGCTCGAGGGCGCCCAGGATCCCCTCGGCGTCCTTGTCCGCGAGGATCCCGACGACGCCGACGAGCCGGGTGAACGTGAACGCCTCGCGCATCGCGTCGGCGAGGACGGCCGCACCGGCCGGGTTGTGGGCGGCGTCGACGAGGACGGTGGGGCCGCGCCGGACCACCTCGAGCCGGCCGGGCGAGTCCACGGCCGCGAACGCGGCCCGGACGACGTCCCGGTCGAGCCCGGACGGTGCCTGCTCGGTGCCCGCGCCGAGGAACGCCTCGGCGGCGGCGAGCGCGCAGGCGGCGTTGTGCGCCTGGTGCTCGCCGTGCAGCGGCAGGTAGAGGTCCTCGTACGTCCCGGCCAGGCCCGACAGCGTGACGAGCTGGCCGCCGACCGCGACGTCCCGGTGAACGACGCCGAACTCGAGACCCTCGCGGGCGAGGCGGGCGCCGACCTCGCCGACCCGGTGCAGGAGCACCTCGGCCGCCTCGTCCGGCTGCCGGGCGAGGACCGCCGTCGCGCCGGCCTTGATGATCCCCGCCTTCTCGGTCGCGATCGAGGCGACGTCGTGGCCGAGGAACCGCTCGTGGTCGACGGCGATCGGCGTGACGACGGCGACCTCGCCGTCGGCGACGTTCGTCGCGTCCCAGGCGCCGCCCATGCCGACCTCGACGACGGCCACGTCGACGGGGGCGTCCGCGAAGGCCGCGTAGGCCATCGCGACGAGCACCTCGAAGAACGTCATCCGCGGCTCGCCGCGCTCGGCGGACCGGGCGTCGACGAGGTCGACGTACGGCAGGACCTCCTCGTAGACCTCGACGAACCTCTCCGGCGGGAGCGGCTCGCCGTCGAGGGCGATCCGCTCCCGGACGTCGGTGAGGTGCGGGCTGACGAAGCGGCCGGTGCGCAGCCCGTGCTCGCGCAGGACCCGTTCGACCATCCGGGTCGTGGACGTCTTGCCGTTCGTCCCCGTGAGGTGGACGACGCGGAAGGCCTTCTGCGGGTCGCCGAGCAGCTCGCAGACCGCGGCGATCCGGTCCAGGCTCGGCACGAGGTCGTGCTCGGGAGCCCTGCCGAGGATCTCGCCGTAGACCTGCCGCGGTGTCCGTGGGCCCGGCGTCACGGCAGCCTCTCGACCGCGACCGACAGCCCGTCCGGGGACAGGAGCAGGTCGACCTCGCGGGCGAGGGTCTCGGTGGCGAAGAGGTCGCGGTGCCGCTGCGCCCACTCCTGCCGGTCGGCCGGGACGGCGAGCACGAGCCGGATCGGCTCGGACACGTGCAGACCGGCGGCCTTGCGCGCGTCCTGAACCTCCCTGACGACGTCGCGCGCCCAGCCCTCGGCGGCGAGGTCGTCGTCGACCTCGGTGTCGAGCACGACGAAGCCGCCGCCCGGCAGGACGCTGACGGCACGGTGGGCCGCCTCGGCGTCCGCGACGACCGTCTCGAGGGTGAACTCCCCCGGCTGCAGCGGCACGCCGCCGCAGACGACGTTGCCGGCGTCGTCCGCGGACCAGTCGCCGGACTTGCTCGCCCGGATGACCTCCTGGACCCCCCTGCCCAGCCGCGGGCCGGCGACCCGGGCGTTGACGGTGAGCCGCCGGGAGACGCCGACCTGCGCCGCCTCCGGCGCGTCGAGGGCGAGCAGCCGGACGGCCTTGACGTTCACCTCGTCGGCGAGCAGCCGCGAGAACGCCTGCAGCGCATCGGGTTCGGCCGTCACGACGGTCAGCGACCGCAGCGGCTGCCGGACCCGCAGGGACCGTGCCTTGCGCAGCCCGAGGACGGCCGAGGCCACCTCGCGTGCGGCGTCCATCGACGCGACGAGCGCGCCGTCCGCGGGCAGCGACGCGGCGTCCGGCCAGTCGGTCAGGTGGACGCTGCGGCCCCCCGTGAGCCCGCGCCAGACGTCCTCGGCGACCAGCGGCAGCAACGGGGCCGCCACCCGGCACGTCGCCTCGAGCACCGTGAACAGGGTGTCGAAGGCGGCCGGGTCCTCCCGCCAGAACCGCTCGCGCGAGCGCCGGACGTACCAGTTCGTCAGGACGTCGACGAACTCGCGGACGTGCTGGCAGGCACCCGCGATGTCGTAGTCGTCCAGCTGCTCGGTGACGGCGGCGACGAGGTCGTGGGCCTTCGCGAGGACGTACCGGTCGAGCACGTCGGGCGAGTCCGTGCGCCGGGCCGCGTCGTAGCCGGCGCCGCCCCTGGAGCTGTTGGCGTACAACGCGTAGAAGGACCAGACGTTCCACAGCGGGATGAGCACCTGGCGCACCCCGTCGCGGATGCCCTGCTCGGTGACGATGAGGTTGCCGCCGCGCAGCACGGGCGAGGACATCAGGAACCAGCGCATGGCGTCCGAGCCGTCGCGGTCGAAGACATCGCGGACGTCCGGGTAGTTGCTCAGGCTCTTGCTCATCTT
>DAIOGQ010000352.1:0-4147 GCA_036745175.1 Kineosporiaceae bacterium | reverse complement strand
TCGCCGCCGGTGTGGAACCGGGCGCCGCCGACCCCGAACCACGACGTCATGGCCCGGGCGACGGCCCGCTCGAAGCCCGTGACGCCCTCGGCGGCCATCAGCCCGCCGACGTTCGCCGCGCCCGTCTCCTCCAGCACCCGCACCGCCGTCGCGATGTAGCCCTGGGCGAGCAGGCCGTGCCCGTCGACCCGGACGACCACAGGGTTCGACGACGCGGCGATCGCGGCGTTGAGTCCGTCCGGGGTCCGGCCGGTCGGGTTGCGGACGAGCCGGACCCGCGGGTCGCTGTCGGCGAGGACCTGCGCGACGTCGTCCGTGCGGTCCCGCGACGGCCCGAGGGCGAGCACGACCTCGACCTCGCCGGCGTAGTCCTGCTCGAGGATGCGCGACACCGCGTCGGCCAGATGGCGCTCCTCGTTGAGGACCGGGACGACGACCGAGACGGCGGGACCAGACATCAGCACGAACCGTAGCCGAGACACCGGGCACCCGGCGGCCACCCACCGACAGGCATCCGGTCAGCGGTTCAGGCCGAGCAGACGGAGGTGACGTCCGTCCCCGACGTGTCGGTGTCCGTGCCGGGCGCCGACGGCCGGCTGACCTTCGACGGCGTCGGTCCCGGCACGGCTGCGGCCGGCGTCCGGGTCGCTGGCTTCTCGGCGGCGTCGACGGCGGCCGCGACCCGGGACCTGATGAGCGGCACGTCCGGGCGGGACGGCGTGATGATCGGCGGCACGAACTGCACGCTCGTGAGCGTCTGCTGCTTGCCCTGCAGGCCGAGGTCGAGGAACGTGCCGAGGTCGGACGCCGGGATGTCGGTGCTCACGACGTCCTTGCTCGCCGACGCGACCGACTGGAACCGCCGCAGCAGGGTCGCCGGGTCCATCTGGGCGGTCATCGCGGTCATGACGCACCGTTGGCGCTGCATGCGCTCGTAGTCCGACGAGCCGTGCCGCGACCGCGCGTACCAGAGCGCGTGCCAGCCGTCGAGGTGCTGCCGTCCGGGCTCGATGTAGCCGACGACCTTCGAGGTGCCGCCGCCGATCGGCACCCGACGGTTCACGGTGATGTCGATCCCGCCCATCGCGTCGACGAGCGCCCGGAAGCCGTGCAGGTCGATGAGCACGTAGTACGAGACCTCGAGGCCGGTCACGCCGGCCACGGCCTGCTTCATCGCCTCGGCGCCGGGGTCACGCGCGCCGGGGAACAGGTCTGCGTGCGCGCGGCCCCAGGTGTAGACGGCGTTCAGCAGGCACGCGTCCCCGCACGACCAGCCCTGCGGCAGGGCCCTCGCGGCCGCGCTGCCCTTCGGGAAGGGGATGTTCTGCAGGTTCCGCGGGAGGCTGAACAGGACCGTCCGGCCGGTCCGCGCGTCGATGCTCGCCAGCGTCACGGAGTCCGGCCGCAGCCCGACCCGGTCCGAACCGGCGTCGCCGCCCAGGAGCAGCACGTTGTAGCGGCCGTCCGAGGTTCCGGCGGCCTCGTTGCCGCCGAAGACACCGCCGACGAGGTCGGCGGCGGCGAGGAACCGCCGGCCGGCGAGCACGAGCGGCACGGGCGTCGCGACGACGAGGACGACGGTGCCGACGGCCACCCAGCGTCGGGCCCGGACCGGCAGGTCGCCGGGCCGGCCGAGGCGCCACCCGTCGACGATCAGGAACGGGACGGCGACCGCGAGGACGAGGCACATCGCGGCGGCGAGCCCGAGGACCGCCGGGCGCGTGACGAGCGAGAGCGCGACCGACCGGTCGGCGAACCACAGCCCGACGAGGAGAGCGGCCGTGACGAGCAGGGCGAGCCAGACCCGGACCGCGACCCGGCCGACCCGGCGGCTCCCCGCCACGAGCTGCGCGCTGCCCGGGACGAGCACCGACATGAGCAGCAGCGTCACGGCGCGGCGCACGCGCAGCGCAGTCCCCCCGGGCAGGTGCTGGGTGGACGACGGCTGGGCTGACGACGGCTGGGCGGACGGCTGCTGGGAACACTGCCGCCCCTCCCCCTCGGGCGCGACGACGATCTCGACCTCGGGTCGGGACCCCGCGTCACGGGTCCCGGCCGCCCGGGCACCCGGCGCGACGTCGGACGTCGGACGTCGGGACACCATGCGCGCCAGTATCTCCGCGGCCACCCGGTGCACCCCGGACCCGCCTCCCGCCCGGCGCGGCGCGACCCGGCAGGCCCCGCAGGGTGAGGCCCGCAGGGTCGCGTCACATCGGCCGGTGGTGAGGGTGAGCGGTGGGTGGTGCGCGGTGCGCGGTGCGCGGTGCGCTCAGCGCAGCAGCTGCCGGGCCATGACGATGCGCTGGATCTGGTTCGTCCCCTCGTAGATCTGGGTGATCTTCGCGTCGCGCATGAACCGCTCCAGCGGGTAGTCCCGCGTGTAGCCCGCACCGCCGAGGAGCTGGACGGCGTCCGTCGTGACCTGCATCGCGACGTCCGAGGCGTAGCACTTGGCGGCGGCGCCGAAGAACGGCAGGTCGCCGTCGCCCCGCTCGCTCTTGCCCGCCGCCACGTAGACGAGCTGGCGGGCGGCCTCGAGCGTCATCGCCATGTCGGCGAGCATGAACTGGATCCCCTGGAACTCCGCGACCGCCTTGCCGAACTGCCTGCGCTCCTTGACGTACGCGACGGCATGGTCGACAGCGGCCTGGGCGATCCCGACGGCCTGCGCACCGATCGTCACGCGGGTGTGGTCGAGGGTGCGCAGCGCGAGCTGGAGACCGGCACCGACCTCGCCGACGACGCGGTCGCCGGGGATCCGGCAGCCGTCGAAGAGCAGCTCGCGGGTCGGGCTGCCCTTGATCCCGAGCTTCTTCTCCGGCGCCCCGAACGTGAACCCCTCGTCGGACTTCTCGACGACGAACGCGGTGACGTTCCGGCCGCGCGGGCCGTCGGGGTCGGTCACCGCGAGCACCGTGTAGTACTCGCTGACGCCGGCGTTCGTGATCCACGACTTCTGCCCGGTCAGGACCCAGTCGTCACCGTCCCGGTCCGCCGCGCACCGCATCGCGGCGGAGTCGCTGCCGGCCTCGCGCTCGGACAGCGCGTAGGAGAACATCGCCTCGCCCCGGGCGACCGGGGGCAGGTAACGCTGCTTCACCGCCTCCGAGGCGTCGAGGATGAGCGGCAACGTCCCGAGCTTGTTGACCGCCGGGATGAGCGAGGACGACGCGCAGGCCCGGGCGACCTCCTCGATGACGATGCACGTCGCCAGCGCGTCGGCACCGGCGCCGCCGTACTCCTCGGGGATGTGCGGGGCGTGGAAGTCCCCGGCGACGAGCGCCTCGAGCGCCTGCTGCGGGAAGGAGGCGGTCTCGTCGACCTCGGCCGCGTAAGGGGCGACCTTGTCCGCGCACAGGCGACGGACGGCGGCCCGCAAGGCCTTGTGGTCCTCGGGGAGCGTGTAGTGCGGGAAGGCCTCGCGGGCGGCGGGGGTCATGGGCCCAGGTTACGCACGGGTAACCGTGGGCGCTCAGACGTTCGGGATCACCTCGTCGACGAAGAGCTGGATGCCGCTGGTGTCGTAGGCGGCCTCGGTGAAGTACGTGATCGCGTACGTCATCCCGGCGGCCTCGAGCTCGGTGAGGTTCTCGACGACCTGCTCGGGCGTCCCGACGAGCGGCCCGGAGCGGAACTGCTGCTCGGCGGCCGCGAGCTGCTCGGGGGCGAGGTAGGGCTCGTACCGCGAACGGATCGCGGCCAGCCGGTCCTCGACCTCGGCCTCGTCGCGACCGATGACGACGTTGTAGTTCGCCGACCGGACGATCTCGTCGAAGTCCCGGCCGATCTCGCCGCAGTGCGCCGCGAGCACCTCGGACTTGTGCCGGAAGCCTTCGAGGACGCCGTCGAAGTTCGTGTACGCGGCGTGCTGCGCCGCGATCCGCAGGGTCTTGCGCTCACCGCCGCCGGCGATCCAGAGCGGGATCCCGCCGGCCTGCAACGGCGTCGGGCGGCAGATCGCGCCGTCCACCTGGAAGTGCTCGCCGGCGAACGTCGCGATCCCCTCCGACCACGCGCGGCGCATGATCTCGACGCCCTCGGCGAGCATGGCGATCCGGTCGCCGGCCGACGGGAACCCGTACCCGTAGGCGGTCCACTCGTGCTCGTACCAGCCGGCGCCGATCCCCATCTCGGTGCGGCCGCCCGA
>DAIOGQ010000351.1:0-4175 GCA_036745175.1 Kineosporiaceae bacterium | reverse complement strand
CGAAGCCGGAGTGCTTGCTGAAGACCGCGCCCCCGGTGACGGCCGCGATGTCCTCGAGCTTGTGGAGCCTGCGGTCGCCGAACCCGGGGGCCTTGACCGCGACGCACTGGAAGACCCCGTTGACGTGGTTGTGGACCAGCATGCTGAGCGCCGGGCCCTCGATGGTCTCGGCGAGGATCACCAGCGGCCGCGGCTCCCGCATGATCTTGTCCAGGATCGGCATCAGCTGGGCGATCTTGGAGATCTTCTCGCTGCACAGCAGGATGTAAGGGTCCTGGACGATCGCCTCGAGGCTCGCGGGGTTGGTCACCATGTACGGCGACATGTAGCCGTTGTCGAAGGTGAACCCCTCGACGAAGTCGACGCTCATCCCGTGGGCCGGCGACTCCTCGACGGTGACGATGCCGCCGTCCCCGACGGTGTAGAGGGCCTTGGCGATGACGGTCCCGACCATCTCGTCGTCGTTGGCGGAGATCGCCGCCACGCGAGCGAAGTCGTCCTCGGTGACGACGGGGTGGGCCACGCTCTGCAGGTGCTGGACGAGCCGGCCGACGGCGAGGTCGACGCCGCGCTTGACGAGCACCGGGTTGGCGCCGTCGCCGATCACCTTCATGCCCTCGTGGACGATGGCCTGCGCGATGACGGTCGCCGTCGTCGTCCCGTCGCCGACGATGTCGTTCGTCTTGATCGCAGCTTCCTTGACGAGCTGCGCGCCCATGTTCTCGAACTGGTCCTTGAGGTGGATCTCGCGGGCGATCGTGACGCCGTCGTTCGTGACGACCGGCGAGCCGGTGATCTTCTCGAGCACGACGTTGCGACCCTTGGGACCGAGCGTCGACTTGACGGCCTCCGCCAGCTGGTCGACCCCGGCGAGCAGAAGCGCGCGGGCATCCGCGCCGAAGCGCAGTTCCTTGGCCATGTGGTCCTCCTGGGACGTCGTTGTCTGAAGTGGCTCAGGGGTGTCTGAACGGGCGCAGGGTGCCTGAGGTGACTCAGGTGGTCAAGGTCCCAGGTTCGTGGCGGACGGGTGGGTGTCGGACCGTGGTCGGCGGACCGTGGAGCTCGGGAGCTGCGTGTCGCCCCCAGCCGGAGGGCGCCGAGTCGTGCTCGGCGCCCTCCGGCGGGGCTACGGCGACCGGTCAGTGGCCGGGTCAGTGGCCGGCCGGCAGGTCGAAGCCGATGTACTCGGCGGCGTCCTCGGGGTTGGCGAACATGATCGTCCGGTCGTCCTCGTGGATCATCCGGCCGTAGTGCGTCGACATGTTCTCCTCGAACTGCGCGGCGTCGTAGAAGCCCGGCTCCTCGCCGAGCGCCTCGGAGATCTCGTCGTAGACGAAGTCCATCCTCCGTACCGCGTCGACCCGGATCATCGAGGGCAGGTGCATGACCCGGACGCCCTCCTTGCCGGCCATGACCTCGGCGACGACGGCCCCGATCTGGTTGTTCATCAGGGTGACGCCGCACATGTTCGACGCGGTGTGGTCGGACTGGAACGGGCTCGGTGCCGTTTGGTAGGTGGTCACTGCGACAGCTCCTTCGGTGTGTCCAGCCCGAGATCGGCGAGGATGGCGGCGAAGCGGTTCTTGGCGCGGTCGAGGCCGTCCTCGAAGCGGGGCGGCTTGGCGTCCGGCTGCGACCACAGCGGCTGCAACTTACGGGCGGCCGCGAGGCAGCGCGGCACCCAGCCCGCCAGCCACTGGCCCATGATGGCCTTGTTGTGGTCGGCGAACTCGCGGTCCTTCGTCAGCAGGTCGAACATCGCCACGGTGTAGACGAGGTCGCGCTCGGCGTAGTCGTACTCCTCCGAGCCCACCACGGTCGGGGTGACGAAGTCGCCGTTGCGGGGGGCGGCCTGCTGCACGAGCTGGCTGCGGAAGAGCTCGCCGACGAGCGGCTCGAAGACGATGTTCGCGGCGAAGATCGCCTCGCACCAGTCGTCGATCCCGGTGAGGGCCTCGGCGACCTCGCGGACGCCCTGCCAGGCCGGGTCGCTGTTCCAGGTGGTGACGTGCGCGCCGCCGTCGAAGCCGTCGATCTCCTCGCTCAGCGTGAGGTTGTAGAGCGCGAGGTCCTGGGCGGAACGGATCCGGTGCATGCTGTTCACGGCCATGGCGGTGTTGTGCATGTTCGTCGGCCCGCGCCGGTTGGCGTTCGCGAACAGGTACAGCCCGAGCCCGTGGTCGACGTGCATCCATGCGCCGACGTGCGACTCGACGAAGCGCACCCAGTTCGGGTTCCACTGCTCGAACGCCTTGGCCTGCCGTGCCGTGTCGATGTTCTGGTTGACCTGGCGCTCGACGTTGGCGTTGTAGCGGTAGAAGCTGAGCTCCCACTCCTCGTTGGGGTCACGGAACTCGTGCCAGCCGTGCGCCGGCCAGTCGTAGCCCTTGCCGCCGGAGCCGGGCCCGCGCTCCGGCACCGGACGGTCGGAGCCCCAGGCCTTGAGCGCCGTCCACTCCAGCGGGTAGCCGCCGCGGCCGTCGGCGAAGCCGTAGAGCCAGCCCTGGGCGAGGTAGTGCCGCGGGTCCGGCTGGACCTCGACGGTGACGTCCTCGTAGTGGGTCTGCTTGCGCTTCGCCGGCGTGTAGTAGTTGAACCGACGCGCGGTGGAGTCGGGGAACTCCTTGGCGCCCGCCTCGGCATCGGTGAAGACGGGCTTGGGTACGCTGCGTTCTGGTGTGGTCGTCATCGTCCATCCCTCGGTTGGGCGGCTGCTGTCGCGGTTCCGGTGCAGGGCTCCGGCGGACGTCGTGGGCGCCGGTCAGGGCGCCTCGTCGTCTCCGGTGGTCGTGAACTTGTCGTAGTAGACGCGCTTGTCAGGGACCCCGAGTGCGGCGAGTAGCGTCATGGCCGCCTCGACCATGGGCGGCGGCCCGCAGACGTACGCGTGCGCACCGGACAGGTCGTGCTCGTACCGCTTGACGACATCGGTCACCATGCCGACCTCGCCGTCCCACTCCTCGCCGTCCACCGGCTCGGAGAGTGCCGGCCGGTACGTGAAGCCGGGCAGCGTGGCCTCCATGGCCCGCAGCTCGTCCTCGAAGCACAGGTCCCGCGCGGTCCGGGCCCCGTAGTAGAACGTCGCCTTCCGCTCGTCGCCGCGCTCGGCCATCGAGCGGAGCAACGACAGGATCGGGGCCATCCCCGCACCTCCACCGACGAAGACCAGATCAGCGGCGTGCCCCTCCCGCAGGGTGAAGACACCGAACGGTCCGGTGATGTCGAGCCGGTCGCCGACGGCCAGATCGCCGTCGAGGTGCTGCGAGAACAGCCCGTCCGGGTAGACCTTGATGACGAACTCGAGCAGCCCGCCGTCGCGGGTCGACGTGTTCGCCATCGAGAACGACCGCGTGAGCTCGGTCCCCGGGACCGCGATGTCGACGTACTGCCCGGGGAAGAACGTGAGGTCACGCGGCTCGACGAGCCGCAGCACGAGCCGGCGCAGGTCGTGGGTGACCGCGTCGACCGAGACGACCTCGGTGACGGCCTCCTTGATGGGCAGGCCGGACCGGATCATCTCCTCGTCGTAGTTGAGGAGCTCGATCGTGAGGTCCTCGTAGGCGTGGGCCCTGCAGAGGAGGGTGAACCCCTCGTCCTTCTCGTAGTCCGGCAGGGCGAAGGTCGAGTACTTCTCCAGCTCGATGTCCTCGCCGTCGAGCACGAAGGACTTGCACGCCGCGCACTGGCCCTCCTTGCAGCCGTGCATGAGCATGATCCCCTGCTCGGACGCGGCCCGGAGGATGGTCTGGTCCTCGGAGACCTCGACCTCGATGCCGACAGGCTCGAACCGCACGACATGTCTGTCCGTCATGACTCCCTCGCCCGGATGCGGTGCTGGCGGCCGGACGGACGGAGGGGGCGGGGCCGACCCGCCCCCTCCGCCGTCCCTCGACGGGTGGTGTGGCTCACGCCTCCTTGGGAGCGGGACGGCCCGCAGGGCCGCCGCGGATGTAGTCCGCGTGGAAGGCCTGCCGCTCCTGCGGGGTCATCTCGTTGAGGAGGACGTTCGGGCTCTGCAGCGGCGGGCACCGGCGCAGGTGGTCGAGCGTCCACATCTTCTTCGGGTCGAGGTTGAGGTGCGGCTGGGCGACGAGCGTCTTGCCGTCGTCACGCACGTACCCCATGTCGGAGACGACGTCGGCCCAGTTCCAGCCGTGGTACAGCGTCTCCCACTC
>DAIOGQ010000350.1:0-4180 GCA_036745175.1 Kineosporiaceae bacterium | reverse complement strand
ACCGCGATCGGCCTGGCGCTGCGCGGGTACCGTCCGGTGTGCGAGATCCAGTTCGACGGCTTCATCTACCCCGCCTACGACCAGATCGTCACCCAGCTGGCGAAGATGGGCTACCGGTCCTCGGGCACCGTCAAGCTGCCGATCGTCGTCCGGGTGCCGTTCGGCGGCGGGATCGGTGCCGTCGAGCACCACTCGGAGAGCCCCGAGGCCTACTTCGCGCACACCGCCGGCCTCAAGGTCGTCGCGTGCTCGAGCCCGACGGACGCGTACTTCATGACGCGGCAGGCGATCCGCAGCGACGACCCGGTCATGGTCTTCGAGCCGAAGCGGCGCTACTGGGAGAAGGGCGAGATCGACCTCGACGCGACGCCGCTGCCGCTGCACGCGGCGAGCGTCGTCCGGCCGGGCACCGACGTGACGGTCGCCGCCTACGGGCCGATGGTGCGCACCGCGCTGGAGGCCGCCACGGCCGCGGAGGCCGAGGGCCGCAGCATCGAGGTCGTCGACCTGCGGACGCTGTCGCCGCTCGACGCCGACACGCTCGTCGCGTCCGTCGAGCGGACCCGGCGGCTCGTCGTCGTCCACGAGGCGCCGACGTTCCTCGGGCTCGGTGCCGAGATCGCCGCGCGGGTCGGCGAGCGCTGCTTCTACCACCTCGAGGCGCCCGTGCTGCGTGTCGGCGGGTTCTTCCTGCCGTACCCGGCGAGCCGTCACGAGGACGACTACCTGCCCGACCTGGACCGGGTGCTCGACGCCGTCGACCGCGCGCTCGCGTACTGAGCAGGGAGCCAAACGTGCCGCAGATCAAGCAGTTCCTCCTCCCGGACGCCGGTGAGGGCCTCACCGAGGCCCAGATCGTCTCGTGGAAGGTCCGCCCGGGCGACACCGTGAAGGTCAACGACACGATCGTCGAGATCGAGACCGCGAAGTCGCTCGTCGAGCTCCCGTGCCCGTTCGCCGGGGTCGTCACCGAGCTGCTCGTGGCCGAGGGGGTGACGGTCGACGTCGGGACGCCGATCATCGCCGTCGACACCGAGCCGGAGGGCGTCGCGCCGGTGCCGGTGGAGGCCCCGCCGCCGGTCCGGGCGACGCCTGCGGCGGGCGCCGTCGAGCCCGATGCCGGCGGGCCGGCGGGCGGCGGCCGGACGGCGGTCCTGGTCGGCTACGGCCCGCGGACGACGTCCGCCGCCCGTCGTCCGCGCAGGGCCGCGCAGCGCACGGCCGCCGGGCCGCCCGTCACGAAGATCAGCGACCTGCGCGCGGACCCGCTGTCCGAGCGCCCGATCGCCGCCGTCCGCGACGATCTCGGGGGCGACCGGGCAGCGCAGCGACCGGCGCACGCGCTGGCGAAGCCGCCGGTCCGTGCGCTGGCGAAGTCGCTCGGCGTGGACCTCACGACGCTCACCCCGACCGGCCACGGCGGTGTCGTCACGCGGGAGGACGTCGAGCACGCGGTGGGCCCGGACCCTGCCGCCGGGGGGCCGTCCGTCGTGCCGCCCGCCCCGTCGTCCCGGCCGGCGGCCGGCGCCCGGGAGACCCGCGTGCCGGTCACCGGCGTGCGGAAGATGACCGCCCGGGCGATGGTCGCCTCGGCGTTCGGTGCGCCCCACGTCACCGAGTGGGTCCAGGTGGACGTCACACGGACGATGAAGCTCGTCGACCGGCTGCGCGCCGACCGCGCGTACGAGGGCATCCGGCTGAGCCCGCTCGTCCTGGTCGCCCGGGCGCTGGTGCACGCGGTCCGGCGCAACCCCGGTGTCAACGCGACCTGGGACGAGGCGGCGCAGGAGATCGTCGTCAAGCACTACGTCAACCTCGGGATCGCCGCGGCCACCCCGCGCGGCCTGGTCGTCCCCAACGTCAAGGACGCCGACCTGCTGGGCCTGCGGGACCTCGCTGTCGCGGTCAACACCCTCGCCGCGACCGCCCGGGAGGGCCGCACCCGGCCGTCCGACATGGCCGGTGGGACGATCACCATCACGAACGTCGGCGTCTTCGGCGTCGACGCGGGGACGCCCATCCTCAACCCCGGCGAGGCGGCGATCCTCGCCGTCGGCCAGATCCGCCGGATGCCCTGGGTGCACAAGGGCAAGGTCAGGCCGCGGTGGGTGACGACGCTCGCGCTCAGCTTCGACCACCGGATGGTCGACGGGGACCTCGGCAGCCGGGCGCTCGCCGACGTCGCCGCGGTGCTCGCCGACCCGGCCCGGGCCTTGGAGTAACGTCGAAAGGCGGTCGCCCGTCCGGGCGGCGGCCGGACAGACGCGGGGGTGCGGAGGACGGCGGCACGGCCGTCGGGACGGTCGAGGGGCGGGGCGATGGGCGGGCAACGTGCAGCGTGGCGGACGCTGGTCGTCGCGACGACCGTCGTCGCGCTCGCGGTGGCCGGCGGACTCCTCGCCGGTCGGAACCGCTGGTGGCCGTTCGGGTCCTCGGTCGCCGCCCCGGTCAGCCTGTCGGGGTCGCGGGCCACGAGCCCGGGCCCGTCGGCGGCTGCACCCTCGCGCGAGCCGGCCTCGGACCCGGTCGCGACCGCCGGCGGCCGGACGACGCGCGGTCTCGTCCTCGCCCCGCAGCGGACGCCGACGGTCACCGTCGCCGCGGTCGGCGACATGGTGTGCGACCCGGGCGAGGCGGACTACCGCGGCGGCGTCGGGACGGGAACGAGGTGCCGGCAGCAGGCGGTGTCCGACCTCGTCGTGGCGCGCGCCCCCGACTACCTGCTCGCGCTCGGCGACCTGCAGTACCGCACCGGCTCGCTCGCCGGCTTCCGGACCTCGTACGCGCGTTCGTACGGCCGGCTCAAGGCCGTCACGAGGCCGGTCGTCGGCAACCACGAGTACCTCACGACCGGCGCCGCGGGCTACTGGGACTACTTCGGCACCCGGGCCGGTCCGCGCGGCACGGGCTGGTACAGCTTCACGGCGGGCGCCTGGCACGTCGTCGCGCTGAACTCCAACTGCGGCGAGGTGTCCTGCACGACCGGCTCGCCTCAGCTGCAGTGGCTCCGGGCCGACCTGGCCGCCCACCGCGCGCGGTGCACGATCGTCATGTGGCACCACCCGCGGTGGAGCAGCGGGTCCGAGCACGGCGACGACCCGAGCGTCGCGCCGTTCGTCGAGGCGGCCTACGCCGCCGGCGTCGACGTCGTCCTCACCGGGCACGACCACGACTACGAGCGCTTCGCCCTGATGAGGCCCTCGGGCGCGGTCGACCGTGCGAAGGGCCTGCGTTCGTTCGTGGTCGGCACCGGCGGCAGGAACCTGCGGCCGGTCGGCCGCGCGCCGACGACGGAGGCGGTGAGCGCGTCGTCCTTCGGCGCCCTGTTCCTCACCCTGCGGCCCATGAGCTACTCGTGGTCCTTCGTCCCCGCCGCCGGCGGCCGGTTCACCGACGCCGGCTCTGCGTCCTGCCACTGACGCACCCCCCCCCGCGGTTACTAGCGAGTCCTACCCACCTGCTGGGTAGGACTCGCTAGTAACCGGGGAGGGGGAGTGGCGGCGCGGACTTGTCGTCGGCGCCCGCAGGCCGGAGGGTGACCTCCATGAACCTGCTTCCCGACGCCGCCGGCCCGATGTGGACCTTCCTCGCGGGCCGGCACCTCGGCACGCTCGCGACGATCAAGCGCGACGGCCGGCCCCAGCTCTCGACGGTCGCCTTCGTCTACGACCCCGGCACCCGGACGGTCTCGGCGTCCGTCACCGACGGCCGCGCGAAGACCGCCAACCTGCGCCGCGACCCGCGCGCGAGCCTGCACGCGGCGTCCGAGGACGGCTGGACCTACGTCGTCGCCGAGGGTAGCGCCGACCTCTCGCCGGTCGCGCAGACCCCGGACGACGAGACGGTCGAGGAGCTCGTCGGGGTCTACCGGACCCTGCGCGGCGAGCACGAGGACTGGGCCGAGTTCCGCCAGGCGATGGTCGACGAGGGCCGGATGGTGCTGCGGATCCGGGTCGACCGGGTCTACGGCATGGTGTGAGCGGCTGCGCGCCGATCGACCGGTGCCGGTCCCCCGGCGTCCTCTGGTGTCCAAGGGGCCCTACGCCGCGACCTGTAGGGCCCTTTCGCCACCAGAGGACGAGGCGGGGCCGTGGACGCGGGGCCGCGGCCGCGGGGCCGTGGACGCGGGGGGTGTCCCTATGGGTGTTGTCAAGCCACAGCAGCGGTTGGGGTGGGCTCG
>DAIOGQ010000349.1:0-4237 GCA_036745175.1 Kineosporiaceae bacterium | reverse complement strand
ACGGTGTCCGGCTCGGCGATCGAGACGGCGGCCTCCCGGGCGAGGTCGACGGCCGCCGCGGCGACAGGGTCCGGCTCGCTTGGGTCGACGGCCGGGTCGACGACCGGTTCGGCGGCCGGTTCGACGGGCTGCTCGGCCGTACCCCCGACCGTCGGCTCGGCGACCCCCTCGGCGGTCGCAACCTCGTCGGTCTGCGGGCCCTGGTGGACGGCGGCGTCGTCGGCGCTGGTCATCGGCACGTGTCGATTGTCCCCCATCGGCGACCCGCCGCCGTCCGCACCACCCGCCCGGACCCCGACTCTTGCGAGGATGGACCCGTGGAGCTCGGTCCGCGGCCGCAGCCGCCCCGCCCCCGCCCGGGCCGCAGCCGGGTCGGGGCGCGTGGCCGCCGGCTCGTCGACGACGTCCGTCGTGCCGCGACGTCGTCCGCCCGGGTGTCCTCGCGGGCCGCGCGGGTGTCGTCGCGGGCCGCGCGCGGCGGCATCCGTGCCGTCCGGTCGGCGACCCACGCGGGCGGCGCCGGCGAGTCCGGGCTCGCGCGCGTCCTCGAGCTGCACATCGTCCAGACCGCGGGCGACACGCTCATCGTCATGGCGCTCGCGAGCACGATCTTCTTCGCGGTCCCCACCGAGGAGGCACGCAGCCGGGTCGCCATGTCGCTCCTGGTGACGATGGTGCCCTTCGTCGTGCTCGCGCCGGTCATCGGGCCGCTGCTCGACCGGGTGCGCCGCGGCCGGCGCTACGCGCTCGGGACGACCATGGTCGTCCGGTCGTTCCTGGCCTGGGTCATGGCCGGCGCGGTCGGCGGCGTCGCGGCGGACGCCCCGCTGTCGCTCTACATCGCGGCGTTCGGCTTCCTCGTGTGCCAGAAGGCGTACACGGTGACCCGGGCCACCGCGGTCCCCCGCGTGCTGCCGGCCCGCATCGGGCTCGTGGCGGCGAACTCACGGATCTCGCTGGCCGGCGTGGCTGCGATGGTCGTGGCCGCACCCGTCGGCGTCGGGCTGACGGCGTGGGCGGGTTCGCAGTGGTCGTTGCGGCTCGCGTTCGTCGTCTTCGCCGCGGGGGTGGTGCTCGCGCTCGCGCTGCCGCCGGTCGTCGACGTCAGCGAGGGCGAGGTCGGGGCCAGGATGTCGTCGGCCACCGAGCCCGACGACGACTCGACCTCGTGGAGCATCGGCCCCCGGGTCGTCCTCGGCCTGCGCGCGAACGCGACGGTGCGGGCGTTTACCGGGTTCCTCACGCTGTTCCTCGCGTTCCGGCTGCGCACCGAGCCGCTGCCCGGGTTCTCCCAGACGACGGCGGTGGCCGTCGTCGTCGCGCTCGCCGCGGTCGGCGGCGGCCTCGGCACGCTGCTGGCGAACAGCCTGCGCGGGGTCGACCCCGAGCGCGTCGTCGTCGCCGCACTCGTCGTCACCTCGCTCGTCGCGGCCTGGGCGGGGCTCGCCTACGGCCCCTGGCCGGTGTTCGCCGTGGGGCTCGTCGCCGGGATGTCGCAGTCGCTCGCGAAGCTGTGCCTCGACGCCCTCGTCCAGTCCGACGTCCCGGAGCGGGTCCGGACCTCCGCGTTCGCCCGCTCGGAGACGGTGCTCCAGCTCGCCTGGGTCGTCGGCGGCTTCGTCGGCCTCGCGCTGCCGCTGTCGGGCGCCTGGGGGCTCGGGATCGCCGCCGCCGCGACCGGGGTCGCGGCGGTCGGGACCGCCGTCACGCTCGTCCGCCGGGCCCGGTCGGCGGGCGACGGACGGCGCTGACGCGGCGGGCTCAGGCCTCGAGGTCGTCGGCGACCGCGCGGAGCACGGTCGCGACCTTGCCCGCGTGGGACTTGTCGGGGTAGCGACCCCGGCGCAGGCCGTTCGAGACGTCGTCGAGGAGCTTGATGAGGTCCTCGATGATGACGGTCATGTCCTCGACGGGCTTGCGGGTGGACTTGACGACCGAGGGGATCGGGTCCAGCACGCGCACCGAGAGCGCCTGCAGCCCGCGCTTGCCCTCGGCGACGCCGAACTCGACCTTGGCGCCCGGCTTGAGGGTGACTCCCGCAGGCAGCGCGGAGGCGTGCACGAAGACCTCGCCGCCGTCGTCGTTCGCAAGGAAGCCGAAGCCCTTGTCGGCGTCGAACCACTTCACCTTGCCTGTTGGCACGTCACACCCTCGATCGAGCTGCTCGGTCGCAGTCGGACCGCACGCTCGCCGGTGCGAGGTGCCCCGACAGGTTATCGGCACTTGCCACCGGACTCGCAGGGGATATGCCCGCTGTGTGCCCCCCGGTGACCCTGCCCCGACCGGCGACCCGACGGGGACCCGGTCGGTCAGCCGCAGCCCGCCGCCCGACCCGGCCTCGACCGTCACCGCCTGCCAGGCGCCGCCGGCCTTCCGCATCGTCGTGACCTGCGGCGAGAGCGCCGTCCCCTCCTGGACGACCTGCCCGTCGGCGTCGACGACCCGCAGGTCGCAGCCCACGCCTACGCTGGACGGATGACCCCGACCCCGCCCGAGCGCGGCCTCGCCGACCGCCTCGTCATCGGCGGCGGCATCGTGTTCCTCGTGGGGCTGCTCACGCTGTCCCTCGTCATGGTGCTGTTCGCCCGGGACGGTGACGCCCCCGGCGCGATCGCAGCCCTCGCACTGCTGTGCCCGGTCGGCTTCGCGATCTCGTTCTCGGGCCTCGTCGTCCAGGCCCGCCGGCGTCGGCGCGGGTGACCGGCGCGAGCATCGGCGCTGCGGTCACGGCGCACGCGACGTCGCCGGGACCTCAGCGTCGGGCGAACGCGGCGAGCCAGGCGGGGAAGGTCGTGAGGTCCGGCAGGACGACGTCGGCGCCGGCGGCAGTGAGGTCGGCGACACCGTGGGGTCCGGTCGCGACCGCGACGGACGTCGCCCGCGCGACCTGCGCGGCCTCGACGTCGCCGGGGTGGTCGCCGACGTACACGTCCGCCCGCTCGGCGGCGAGCCGGACGCCTTTGGCCGCGGCGAAGAGCCCGCCGACGACGAGGTCGGGCGCGCGCCGACCGCTGTCCAGCCCGACGTGCGCGAGGACCGCGCGCACCGCGCGCTCGACCTTCGTCGAGACGACGAGCACCCGGCCTCCGAGCGCATGCACCGCCTCGACGGCCTCCGCGGCGCCCGGCAGGAGCACGGTCGGCGGGACGCCGTAGGCCGGGTAGAGCTCGCGGTACCGGTTCGCCGTCGCGACCGGGTCGAGCGTGGGCGCGACCGTCGCGAGGGTCTGCTCGAGCGGGATGCCGATCCCGCGCCGGACCGCCTCCGCGTCGACGACGACCCCCTGCTCCGCGCACGCCGCGACGAGCGTCGCGACGATCCCGGCCGCCGAGTCGACGAGGGTCATGTCGAGGTCGAACCCGACGACGGGCCCGTCGCCCGCCGGGCGGCGACGTCGCGGTCGGGACGGCGTACGGCGGTCCTTGGCGTCGTCCGTGAGGCGTCCGGGCACCGCATGAGCGTACGGTCACGGTCCGCCGGAACCGCACGGCCGTCAGCCCCGGAGCCGGTCCCGGTACCAGGTGATCTTGCCCTCGACGTGCGCCAGGTTGCCCTCGAGCTCGCCGATCCGTTGCCGGACCTGCTCGCGGTGCGCCTCGAGCAGGCCGATCCGGGCCCCGATCGTGGCGTCGTCGTCCGCGCCGAACGAGCAGGGCGAACTCACGCATCCGGCGGATCGGCATCCGGTCTCGCGCAGGCACGTGAGCACGCTGATCCATTCCAGGTCGCGCGCCGAGTAGCGACGGTGCCCGCTCGCCGTCCGGTCGGTCCGCAGGAGCTGCTCGCGCTCGTCGTAGCGCAGGGTGTCGATGCTGACGCCCGCCGCCCGCGCGGCCTCGCCGACACTCAGCCCCGCCCGGGCCGGCTGCTGCGTGCGTCCCGTCGTCCGAGTCATCCTCCGACCGTAGAACCTGGACCGCGCCCCAGGTCAACAGCCGGACATCAGGCGTGAGCCGGTGCGCGCTCCAGGTCCTAGCGTCGACGTCATGACGGACGACGACACGACGATCACCGGCACCACGACGAGCACCACGGGCACGGCGACCACCGCTCCCACCCGCAGCCTCGGCCGCAGCGGCATCGAGGTGAGCGCCCTCGGCATCGGCTGCTGGGCGATCGGCGGCCCGTGGACCATGGGCGGGAGCCAGGCCGGCTGGGGTGAGGTCGACGACGACGAGTCGGGCCGCGCGCTGCACGCGGCGATGGGGGCCGGGGTGACCTTCTTCGACACCGCCGC
>DAIOGQ010000348.1:0-4241 GCA_036745175.1 Kineosporiaceae bacterium | reverse complement strand
GGTCTCCTAACGGGTGCGGTCGCGCAGGTCGGCGACGTGCGGCGAGGTGAGCGGGTCCAGCCCCGACGCGAGGGCGAGGTAGACGGCGGCGAAGTCGGTGAGGGCGACCAGGTCGGCGAACCGCTCGAGGGGATGCCCCGGCGAGGCCGCGGCCTCGCTGACCCGCACGCCCGCCTCCTCGGCGGTGAGCCGGACGGCGTCGGCGGTACGGCTCGTCTCGAGCCACGACCCGTCGGGCCGCTCGACGCTGGGGACGGCGTCGCGCAGGAAGAGAAGGCGCAGCCGCGGGCCGACGGGGCCGTCCCGGAAGGGGTCGGCGAACACGTCGTCCGGGCGGGCCGCGAACGGTCCGCCGAACGTCGCGACGACGTCGCCCGCATCGTCGGGGAGGGCGCCGCGCATCGCCGGCACCCGCGCCGTCCGGGCGAGCATGGCCACCGCGCGGCTGGCGGCGACGCCGGTGACGTCCCCGTCGCCGAGCACCACCGGGACGCAGTCGGCGAGGTCGAGGGCGAGGCTCTTGGCCGGGTTGACGAAGGCGTCGGACGACGGCCGGAACGTCGTCGCGTGCTCGTCGAGCCGGTCCGCGACGCGGCCGAGCAGCTGCGGCGACACGTCGGTGAGCCCGACGGCGTGGCTCGCGACGAGCACCGGTGCGAGCAGCGACCACAGCGCCATCCGGGACGCCCGACCGGCCGCCGTGGCCGCCGGCGGCACCGCGACGTGGACGCCGTTGGTCCGGATCGCGACCTCGGCGAGCGGCGACCCGCCGGTCCCGACGGTGAGCAGCCGGGCACCGCGGCGGGCGGCCTCCGCCGCGAGCCCGAGGGGGCCCGGGGCGCGGCCGGACATCGAGACCGCGACGACGAGGTCGAGCGGCCCGACCCAGCCGGGGAGCGGGAGGCCGCGGCGCACCGAGACCGGCACCGGGGAGCCGCTGCCGGCGAGCATCGTCAGCACGTCACCGACGACCGCCGAGCCGCCCAGGCTGGCGACGACGACGGCGCGCGGGCGGCCGTCCCGGGTCAGCCGGTCGACGCCGGCGTCCTGGGCCGCCCGGACCGCGGACCGCACCTGGGCGCCGGCGCTCGCGAGCGCGCGCAGGCTGCCCGACGGGTCGGCGTCGCCGAGGGCGTCGGGGTCGTCAAGGAGCTGCTCGTCGAGTGCCACGCGCCAAACCTCTCAGGAGACGGTGCGGGCCTCGTCGACGAGCAGCACCGGGATGCCGTCGTCGACGCGGTAGGCCAGGGAGCACGCCGTGCACTGGAGCTCGGGGGCGCCGTCCGGCCCGGCGGCGTCGCGCAGCACACCGCCGCACGCGGGACAGCGCAGGATCTCTCGCAGCCAGGGTTCGATCGCGGTCACGGGGACATCCTGTCGCATGCGGGGTCAGGCGCGCCGGACGAGCGCGAGGACCTCGTCACGCAGCGCGGTCATGGTCGTGGTGTCGTGCGCCTCGGCGTTGAGCCGCAGCAGCGGCTCGGTGTTGCTCGGGCGCAGGTTGAACCACCACATCGGGGACGCGGCGTGGGTCACGGTGAGCCCGTCGAGCCGGTCCACCTCGACGCCGGAGCGCCGGCCGAAGGCCTGCTCGACCCGGGCCGCGGCAGCCTCGACGTCCTCGACCCGGCTGTTGACCTCACCGCTGGACACGTAGCGCTCGTAGTCGGCGGCGAGTGCCGACAGCGGGCCGTCCTGCTCGCCGAGCGCCGCGAGGACGTGCATCGCGGCGAGCATGCCGGTGTCCGCGAACCAGAACTCACGGAAGTAGTAGTGCGCCGAGTGCTCGCCGCCGAAGACCGCGCCGACGTCCGCCATCTCGGCCTTGATGAACGAGTGACCGACCCGCGTCCGGACCGCCTTGCCGCCGTTCTCGGCGATGATCTCGGGCACGGCGCGCGAGGTGATGAGGTTGTGGATGACGGTGGCCTCGCGACCCGCGGCCCGCTCCTTGGCGATCTCGCGGCGGGCGACCAGCGCGGTGACGGCGCTCGGGCTGACCGGGTCGCCGCGTTCGTCGACGACGAAGCAGCGGTCGGCGTCGCCGTCGAACGCCAGGCCGATGTCGGCGCCGACCTCGCGGACCTTCGCCTGGAGGTCGCGCAGGTTGGCCGGCTCGAGCGGGTTCGCCTCGTGGTTGGGGAACGTGCCGTCGAGCTCGAAGTACAGCGGGACGACGTCGAGCGGCAGCCCGGGCAGGCCGGCCGCCTCGCCGAGGACCGCCGGCGTCGTCAGGCCGGCCATCCCGTTGCCGGCGTCGACGACGACCTTGAGCGGGCGGTTCGCCGAGAGGTCGACGAGGCCGCGCAGGTGCTCGGCGTAGCCCCGCAGCAGGTCCGACCGGGTCACGACGCCCTGCGCGGACGGCGCGAGCCTGGCCGCGGCGCCCGGGTCGTCGAGCAGCTCCTCGGCCCGCTCCCGGATCGCCCGCAGGCCGGTGTCCCGGCTCACCGGCCGGGCCCCGGCCCGGCACAGCTTGATCCCGTTGTACTCGGCCGGGTTGTGGCTCGCGGTGAACATCGCGCCCGGTGCGTCGAGGGCGCCGCTGGCGTAGTACAGACCGTCCGTGCTCGCCAGGCCGATGAGGACGACGTCGACGCCGCGGCTCGCGAGACCGTCGGCGAACGCCCCCGAGAGCTCCGGCGACGAGGGCCGCATGTCGTGCCCCACGACGGCCCGCGGCCGCCCGCCGGGTCCGTCCGCCGGCTGACCCGCCGCGACGACGACCTCGGCGAAGGCGACGCCGAGGGCCCGCGTGACCGAGGCGTCGAGGTCGGAGCCCACGAGACCGCGGACGTCATAGGCCTTGACGACGTTCTGGAGAGAGCGCACGCGCCGAGCCTAGCGACGCTCCGGTCGTCGTTCGTGACGAGGTGTCGCCGTCCCGGACGAACGGTCGAGGCGACGTCAGTACTTGCGGGTCCGCTCGATGACCGTGTCGACGGACAGCTCGCCGCCGCCGTGCTCCCACGTGCGGTGCTCGCACCGGTGGCAGGAGGTGAACTGGACGGGGGTGCCGTCGGTGAGGCTCATGGACAGCCGGGTCACGTGCGGGCTGCCGCAGCCGCGGCATTCGGCCGTGACCCGGTTGTCGCGCTGGGTCAGGCTGCCGAGCGGGGTCTCCACGACCGGGGTCCGGCCGCGGCGACGGACGCGCGGGGCGTCCGTCGCGGTGCGCGGGCCGGGGATCCGGGGGGTTGCGGCCACGAGAGGTCCTCCAGGGGTGGTTCCGTGCTTCGCGGCGCCGGGCTCGTCACGTCCGGCGGCCGACTGGACCCACGCTGCATCGGCATCACCCGTCCGCAGGTTTAGCCCCCCGTGTGTCGTCGGCCACCGGGCGTGTCGGGTGACCTTGAGCGCCCGACCGGGTGGACGGTGCCGCCGGTCCGGGTGACGGCGGGCGACATCAGCGGGCGACATCAGCGGGCGACATCAGCGGGGCTGGGTCAGCGGGGCTGCGTCAGCGGGCGGGGTCGCGCAGCACACGGAGGTGACCCCGCCGACCGACCTCGAGCGCCCCGGCCTCGCTCCGGACGCCCGCGGGCTCGGCCTCCGGACGGGGCCGGGCGGCCTCCCGGACGGCGTCCGCGAGCGCGACGAGGTCGTCGTGCGACGGGCCGACAGGCTCGTTATCGGGCGCGAGCCGGACGACCTCCCAGCCGCGCGGGGCGGTCAGCCGGTCGGCGTGGTCGGCGCACAGGTCGTAGCAGTGCGGCTCCGCATACGTCGCGAGCGGGCCCAGCACGGCCGTGGAGTCGGAGTAGACGTACGTCAGCGTCGCGACGGCCTGACGACCGCAGGCCGTCTTGGAACAGCGCCGGACTCCACCCACGGCGGGAGAGTACCCCGCCCCGACGGCCCGCCGGCCATGAAACGCCGTCGTCCGCCGGCCGGGTCTGCGCGCCGGCCGCAGGTGCGCGGCGCGCCGCCCCGCGCTGCGTAGGCTGGGCGGGTGCCGCGCAGGCCAGTGCCTCCCTCGGGGTCGACAGCGCCGCCCAGCCGGGCGTCGCTCCCGTCGGCCTGGCCGGCCCCGCGGGGGCGGCGCCGCGACCGGCACGGCCGTGGCGTCCGCGGCCTGCTCGTGCCACCCGACCTGCCCGCGTGGCGGACCCGGGCAGAGGTCTTCGACGACCACGTCCTCGACTCCGTCGAGCGGCTCGAACGGCGCTGGGCGGGCGAGCTCGAGGGCGTCGAGTTCGCCGTCGAGGACGTGCCGCCGAGCGACCCCGCGCCGTGGGAGC
>DAIOGQ010000347.1:0-4252 GCA_036745175.1 Kineosporiaceae bacterium | reverse complement strand
AGCTCGTCGCCGGCTACCTCGGGCAGACGGCGGTCAAGACCGCCGAGGTCGTCGCCCGCGCCCTCGGCGGCGTCCTGTTCATCGACGAGGCGTACGCGCTCACCGGGGACCAGTACGGCGAGGAGGCCATCGACACCCTCGTCAAGGAGATGGAGGACCACCGCGACGACCTCGTCGTCATCGTCGCGGGCTACCCGCGGCCGATGGGCGAGTTCATCGCCGCGAACCCGGGCCTCGCCAGCCGGTTCCGCACGACCATCACCTTCCCCGACTACACCGACGACGAGCTCGTCGAGATCTTCTCGACCCTCGCGAGCTCGCAGGACTACGAGCCGACCCCGGAGTGCCTCGCGCGCTTCCGCGAGATCCTCGCGGCGACCCGGCGCGGGGAGGGCTTCGGGAACGGCCGGTTCGCGCGGAACGTCCTTGAGTCTGCGATCGGCCACCACGCGTGGCGGCTGCGGGACGTCGTGGACCCGACGCAGGACGAGCTGCGGCGGTTGCTGCCCGGGGACCTCTCGGACGAGGGGTCGCAGGACCCCGGCGGCACGTCCGCGGCCGCCGCGGTGGCCGACGGCGCAGGGCCGGACGGCGCAGGGCCGGACGGCGCAGGGCCGGACGGCGCAGGGCCGGACGACATCGTCGGACCGGTGACCAAGGGGGACATCGTGGGAGGCACCTCGTGACCCAGACGAGCACCGGACGCCGCACCGCCGGCGGCGCGGTCCAGGTCGTGCCGCCGGCCGGCCCGGGCACCGCCACGAGCGCGCCCGCGGTCCGCCGCGGCGTCGGGCCGACGCTCGTCGGCCGGGTGCTGGCGGCGCTGTCCGGCTCGCCCGGCCGGCTGCGGATCGCCGCCGCGCTCGCGGCGCTCGCCTGCGTCGTCCTCGCCCTGCTCGGCGCCTCGGCGCTCCAGGTCCGCGCGAACGCCCTCGAGGACGCCCGCCGGGACGCCGCCCAGCTCGTCCGGGTGCAGGAGGTCGCGGCCGACCTCGCCCGGGCGGACGCCGCGGTCTCCAACGGGTTCCTCAACGGCGGCGCGGAGCCGGTCGCCCTGACGGCCGAGTACGACGAGGCCGTCGCGGCGGCGTCCCGGCAGCTCGTCGACGCAGCCCGGGCCGCGCCGCAGGACGGTCGCGACCTCGCGCTCGCCAACGCCCTCCTCACCGACTACACCCGCCAGGTCGCGCACGCCCGGGACAACAACCGGCTCAACCTGCCGCTCGGGTCGGGCTACCTCGTCATCGCCTCGCAGACCGTGCTGCGTGACCAGATCGTCCCGTTGCTCGACAGCTCGGCGCAGTCGTCGGCCTCCCGGGTCGAGGACGCGTTCGACCGGGCGGACGGCGCGACCGTTCGGCTGACGATCGGCGCCCTCGTCGCGCTGGGCGGCCTGCTCGGGGTCCAGGCCTGGCTGGCCCGGCGGACCCGCAGGTTCGTCAACGCCGGGCTGGCGGCGGCCACCCTCGCAGTCCTCGTCGGCGTCGGCGCGGGCTTCGTCGCGCTGAGCTCCTCGGGGCGGCGCGCGGACGACGTGCGGGCGACGTCGTACGCCGCCGCCCAGGCACTCGCAACGGCCCGCAACGGCGTCTACTCGGCCAAGGGGCTGGAGAGCCTCACGCTCGTCAAGCAGGGTGGTGGCGGCGCCTACGAGGCGCAGTGGAAGGAGCAGAAGGCCGCGGTCGACGCCGCGCTCGAGCGGGCCTCGAAGGCCGGCGCGAACGTCGCGGGCGTCCGCAGCGCCCTGGCCCAGTGGACGACCACGCACGCGCTCGTCCGCACGCTCGACGACGGCGGCGACTGGCCGACCGCGGTCGTCGTGGCGACCCGCACCTCGGGCGCGCCGACCCCGGCCGCCGGCAAGGGCCGGGCCTCGAACGCCGACTTCGCCGCGGTGGGCAACGCGATCGACCCGCTCCTGAAGGCCCAGGCGACGACGGTGACGATGCAGCTCGGCCGGCCGTGGACGGGCCTGCAGGTGACCGGCTGGGCGATCCTCGTGCTCGGCCTGGCCGCGGCCCTCGCCGCGGTGGCCGGCGTCTCGCAGCGACTGGAGGAGTACCGATGACGACAGCCGGCCGCACCGGCCGCGCCCGCGGTGCCGGCGGTGCCCGCGGTGCCGGCGGTGCCGGCACGCGCCGGACGAACGGCGCGGCGGCCGCCCTGCTCGCCGGCGCGCTCGCGCTCACCGCCTGCGCGGCGCCGGACCTGCCGGCCGACACCGCAGCCGCCCCGCAGGCCGCGCCGACCGCCCCGGCGACGCTTGCAGCCGACTCCTGCGACAACCCCCGGCAGTCGTACGACCCGCTGCCGGCGACCTCCGGCGGCACGGCCTTCCCGTCCGGCAGCCTGCAGGCCGAGATCCGCTCCCGCGGCCGGCTCGTCGTCGGTGTGTCCGGCGACTCGCTGCTCCTCGGGGCCCGCGACCCGGGCGACCCGAAGAAGTTCGAGGGCTTCGACATCGACCTCGCGCGCGCCGTGGCCCGGGCGATCTTCGGCGCCGGCGGTGACAGCAAGGTCCAGTTCCGGGTCATCACCGCCGCGCAGCGTGTCGCGCTCGTCAACGCCGGCGCGGCCGAGGGCGGCGTCGACCTCGTCGCGCGGAACATGACGATGAACTGCGAGCGTTGGGGCCAGGTGGGGTTCTCCGCGGTCTACTTCGTGGCCGAGCAGCGCGTCCTCGTCCGCAAGGACGCGACGGCGCGGACGGCCGCCCAGCTCGGCGCCGCCAAGGCCAGGGTCTGCGCCCCGGGCGGGTCGACGAGCATCTCCCGGATCGCCTACGCCAAGGCCTACGCGGGCATCGTGCCGGTCGCGGTCGACCAGCACACGACGTGCCTCGCGCTGCTCCAGCAGGGCCGGGTCGACGCGATCACCGGTGACTCGACGGTGCTCGCCGGGCTCACCGAGCAGGACCCGAGGTTCGTCGAGGTGCTGCCGGGCTCGCTCGGGGCCGAGCCCTACGGGCTCGCGGTCGCCAAGGACCACCCGGAGTTCGCCCGGTACGTCAACGCGGTCCTGGCGCGGTACGTGGCGGACGGCGACTGGCAGGCCTCGTACGACAGGTACTTCGCGGCCGCCCTCGGGGCCGGCCGGCCGCCGACGCCGCAGTACGGGCGGCAGCTTCCGTGACGGTGCCCGCGCCGAGCCGGGGAGCAGGGCAGGGCCACGCAGGACCCGCCCCGCACGCCGGCGCAGAGCCGGGGGCAGGGGCGGGCGGCCCGACCGGGGTCGCGCTCGCGCCGTCGCCGCCGGGCCGGCTCGGGGAGGCCGCGCCGGCCTCCGTGCTGGCCGCCTACCTCGCCGCGGTCGGCGACTGGCGCGCGCAGCGCCGCACCGAGCTCGACCGGCTCGACGAGGCCGCGCTGCGCGCGACGGACCCGACCGCGTACACCGGGGACGTCCTGCTCTCGATGACGCTGTGGCAGGCCGTCAGCGACCGGTACGACCAGCTCACGACGGCGTTCGACGCCGGCCGCGCGGACGCCGCGACCCGGGAGCGGATGTCGGCACTCATCCACGGCCGGCTCGACGCGGGCGCGCTGAGCGGCGCCGGGCTCGCGGTGAGCCTCGTGGACGCGTGCCGGCTCTCGGACGCGCTCGCCGCTCAGCTGCGGGCCCGGCTGTCCTTCGACCCGCGCGCCGCGGACAGCGCGGCGCGGGTCGCCGCGCTCCGCGCCGGGATGGAGCGGCTGCGCGAGCTCGCGAAGGCCGAGCCCGGCGAGCTCGGCGTCGTCCAGCGGCTCACCGCCCGGGTCGACGACCTCGCCGGGGCCGCCCGGCGTGGAGCCGACGTCGGCGACCGGCTCGGGACGCTGGAGGCGGACGCCGCCCGGACCGAGCGCGACCTCATCGTCTCGACCGCGAACCGCGGGCACCGCGCCCGGGAGGCCGCCGAGCGGGCCCGGGTGACCGCTGCGCAGGCGGCCGCCGACCGCCGGGCCGCGCAGGAGTCGGCGCGGCTGGCCGCCGAGCGGGCCGCCGCGGACCTCGCCGCCGACCGGGTCCGGGCGATGAACGAGGTCGCGACGCTCGAGCACCGGGAGGCGACGCTCCACGAGCTCGCCCGGCGCTGCGTCGCCGAGATCGCCCGGCCGCCGCGGCTCGCCGTCCCCGACCCGATGGCCCTGGGACCGGTGCCGCAGGGCGCCGAGGACGTCGCGGTCTTCCTGCACCGGCTGACGAACGTCGTCCGGGCGATGGACGTCGTCGAGCAGGCGTACGGCCGCCCGCTCGCGGAGCGCGACGAGCT
>DAIOGQ010000346.1:0-4259 GCA_036745175.1 Kineosporiaceae bacterium | reverse complement strand
TCATCCCCCGGCTCTACACCATCCACGTGCTCCTGCTGCCGGGCATCTTCCTCGCCCTCATCACGGCGCACCTCATCCTGCTCGTCGTCCAGAAGCACACCCAGTACCCGGGGCCGGGCCGGACGAACGAGAACGTCGTCGGCTACCCGCTCTTCCCGGTGTACGTCGCGAAGGCCGGCGGCTTCTTCTTCATCGTCTTCGGCATCACGGCACTCATGGGCGCGCTGTTCACGATCAACCCGATCTGGGCCTACGGCGCCTACCACCCGTCGCCGGTCACCGCGGGCTCGCAGCCGGACTGGTACATGGGCTGGCTCGACGGCGCGGTCCGGCTGACACCGGGCTTCCTGGAGTTCCAGCTGTTCGGGTTCACGCTGTCGGGCAACATCCTGCTCCCGGCGGTGATCGTGCCGGGCCTCGTCACCACGGTGATGGTGCTCTACCCGTGGATCGAGCAGTGGGCGACCGGTGACCGCCGCGAGCACCACCTGCTCGACCGGCCGCGCAACGCCCCGACCCGCACGGGCCTGGGCGTCATGGCGATCACCTTCTACCTCCTGCTGCTCGTCACCGGCGGCAACGACATCATCGCCGTGTTCCTGCGCCTGTCGATCAACGACATCACCATGACGGTGCGGGTGCTCGTCCTCGTGGTCCCGCCGCTCGCCTACCTGCTCACCAAGCGGATCTGTCTGGGCCTGCAGCGCAAGGACCGCGAGAAGGTGCTCCACGGCCGCGAGACCGGGGTCATCTACCGCACCGAGGAGGGCGAGTTCTTCGAGGTGCACGCCCCCCTCGACGACCACGAGCGCTGGGCCCTCGTCCAGCACGAGGCGTACCGGCCGATCGAGCCGGCGCCGACCGAGGACGACCGCGGGGTGCGCCGTCCGAAGGCCCGGTTCGACCGGATCAGGTCCAAGCTCTCGGGCTTCTACTTCGAGGACCGGGTCGAGCCGGTCACCCCGACCGAGCTCGAGGCGGCGCACGCCGAGCACCACGGCGGAGGTCACGAGGCGATCGAGAGCCCCGACGACGTGGACCGCCCGGCGCTGGCCGGGAACTGAACGGCCCGCAGCACGACCTGGGGGGCCCGGACGACGCCACGGCGTTCGTCCGGGCCCTCACCCGTCCGGCCGCCACGCCGTTCGTCCCCGAGGTCCGGCTGCACGTCTCCGAGGACGTCTACGGCCTCTGGGAGGCCACCGAGACCGCCACCGGTCCCGGGAGCTCTCCCCCGCCGTTCTGGGGCTTCCCGTGGCCCGGCGGTGTCGCACTGGCCCGCTGCCTGCTCGACGCCCGGCACGTCGTCGTGCGGGGTCGGTCCGTCGTCGACGTCGGCTCGGGGTCGGGCCTCGTCGCCGTCGCGGCAGCGCTTGCCGGCGCCCGCTGCGTCCTCGCGGTCGACCGGGACCCGTACGCGCTCGCCGCGACCCGGCTGAACGCCGGCCTCAACGGGGTGCGGCTCGACGTCGAGGCGGCGGACGTCGCGGTTCCCACCGAGCTCCCGGTGCCGCTGCACGACCGGGTCCTCGGCGCGGACGTCGTCCTCGCCGGCGACATGTTCTTCGAGCGCACCCTGGCGACCGCGATGCTCACGCTGCTGCGGGCGGCCGCAGCCGCCGGCGCCGAGGTCCTCGTCGGCGACCCCGGCCGGGCCCATCTGCCCCCGGACGCGTTCGCCGAGGTGGCCGGCTACGACGTCCCGGTCTCCGCCGCCCTCGAGGACGCCCCCGTACGCCGCACCCGGGTGCTGCGCCTGGTGCCCTGACCGCTCGGTCAGGCGTCGCTCGAGGACCATCGGTCGAAGGACATGTTCCAGCCCGTGTAGCCGTTGCCGTCCTCGAGCTTTCGGCTGCCGTTCTTGTAGACGACGACGTCGCCGACCTTCGACTCGTTGAAGAGCCACCGCGCGTTGGACGTGCTCATCCCCGTGCAGCCGTGGCTCACGTTCGCACGCCCCTGCGAGCCGACCGACCACGGCGCCGCGTGGACGAACTCCCCGCTCCACGTGAGGCGCATCGCGTACTTGACGAGGAGGTTGTAGTACTCCGGGGAGTCCTGATCGACGCCCGTCGTCGCGGCGTCCATCCGGTGCTCTGTCTCGCGGCTGATGATGACCTTCGTGCCGTTGCGCGTGGCGAGCCCGGGCTTCCCGGTCGTCACGGGGATGACCTTGAGGACCTTGCCGTTGCGGCGCACCGTCATCGTGTGGTGCTTGATGTCGACCGTGCTCACCATGGCCGAGCCGATCTCGAAGTCCGAGGTCCGGGTGCGCTTGCCCCAGACGCCGTCGGCGACCTCGACACCCTTGAGGTCGGCGACGACCTTGACCTTGGTGCCCGTCGCCCAGAACGTCTTGGGACGCCACTGGACCTGGCGCGAGCCGGTCCAGCGCCAGTCGCCCGCGACGGACGGCGTCGTCCTGACCTCGAGGCTCTTCTCCACGTCGGCGCGGTTCCGCACGGTGCTGCTGAACGTGATGACGACCGGCATCCCGACCCCGACGACCCACCCGTCCCCCGGCTGGATCGACGCGGACGCGAGGGCGGGGGGACGCAGCGTCGAGAAGGTCGTCCGCTTCGTCGTCGTCACGCCGTCGGCGTTGACCGCGACGGCGGTGACCTTGTACGTGGCCGACGGCGCGAGGTGCGCGGTGTTCGACCAGGACTTCCCGCCGTCCGCGATCTCACCGGTGACCTTGGTGCCGTCGGCGGCAACGACGCTGACCGACGTCAGCCGGCCGTCCCTGGCGGTCACCGACACGCCGTCGTCGGGACGCACCTTCGTGGTGTCGGCGGCAGGCGAGATGGTCAGGCTCACAGCAGCGGCGGGTGCGGACGACGACGGGGCGAGCACCCGGCCGGACGGGGCCGCCGAGCCGCTGCCGGCGCCCGCGGTCCCGGTCGCACCGGCGCTGCAGCCCGACAGGGCGACGACCGTGGCCAGCCCGACTCCGACGACCCGAATGCGTGTGCGCACGACCTGGTGTCTCCCCTGGGCCCGCCGGGCCCGTCGACGTACGTGCCCCGACGCACTCATGACGCGTCGGTCCCCCGGGAGGTTGCGCTGACAGGGTGATCCTACGACGTGAGCGCAGTCACCTGTGCACCGAACGTCGAACACCCGGGCACGAGGGGTCACCGATAGGACGCGTCGTGGGGTCGGGCCGGTGGCGCGCTCAGTGCGCGTGCTCGCCCCGGTAGTACTCGAAGACCCAGCCGACGAGGGTGACGGTGCTGACGCCGAGCCCGATGTAGAAGAGCCACCAGCCCGCCGCCATCCCCGCGAACACCAGGGCCGAACCGAAGGCCAGCGCGAGCGGCCACCACGAGTACGGGGCGAAGACGCCCTGCTCGCCGTAGCCCTGGCTGATCTCGGCGTACGGGTCGTCCTCGGGCCTGGCGTCGATCCGGCGTGCGGTGAGAGCTAGGTAGAGGCCGATGAGCAGCGCGAGCCCGGCGGTGAGCATCAACGCGGCGACGCCGACGGGCTCGTTCCACTGGGTGACGATGCCGTAGATGATCGCGATCGGGCCGAAGAACAGAACGCCCGACGAGAAGAGCAGGGTCTCGACCTTCACGGGAGGATGCCTCTCAGTCCTTGGTCACGTCGGCGCCGCCGTACACGCCGGCCAGGAGCGAGGTGTCGGGCGGGGTCGACGCGGCGGCCGCGATCTCGGGGTGGTGCAGGTCGAACGCGGGGCGCTCGGAGCGGATCCGGGGCAGCGAGCTGAAGTTGTGCCGGGGCGGCGGGCAGGACGTCGCCCACTCGAGTGAGCCGCCGAACCCCCACGGGTCGTCGACGGTGACCCTCGGCGCGTTCCTGGACGTCGTGTAGATGTTCCACAGGAACGGCAGGAAGCTGATCGCGAGGATGGCGGCACCGACGGTCGACACCTGGTTCTCGAGGGTGAAACCGTCCTCGGGCAGGTAGTCCGGGTAGCGGCGCGGCATCCCCTCGACGCCCAGCCAGTGCTGGATGAGGAACGTCGTGTGGAATCCGACGAACGTCAGCCAGAAGTGCCACTTGCCGAGCCGCTCGTCGAGCATCTTGCCGGTGAGCTTCGGCCACCAGAAGTAGAAGCCCGCGTACATCGCGAACACGACGGTGCCGAAGATGACGTAGTGGAAGTGGGCCACGATGAAGTAGCTGTCGGACAGGTGGAAGTCCAGGACCGGCGTCGAGAGGATGATGCCGGTCAGACCGCCGAACAGGAACGTCACGAGGAAGCCGAGCGACCAGAGCATCGGCGTCTCGAA
>DAIOGQ010000345.1:0-4270 GCA_036745175.1 Kineosporiaceae bacterium | reverse complement strand
CGGCCTCTGGGTGGCTGCATGTCCACCCAGAGGCCGGGTGGCGGTGACCCTGCCGGCGACGGGGAGGTGGTCCGGCACCCAGACACCGGCCGCCGCGAGCCCGGCGCCGCGGGCCCGGAGCACCTCGTCCGGGGTGCCGTCGGCCGCGACCCCGCCGGCCGGGTCGAGGACGACGACCCGGTCCACGAGCTCGGTCCAGCCCGCGACCCGGTGCTCGACGAGGACGCAGGTCGCGCCGGTCGCGGCGAGCACGGAGACGACGGTCCGGCGCAGCAGCGCGGTGCCCTCGGCGTCGAGCATCGCCGACGGCTCGTCGAGCAGGAGCAGCCCGGGCCGCAGCGCGAGGACGCCGGCGAGGGCGAGCCGCTGCCGCTGCCCCCCGGACAGCCGTGACGTGTGGTGCGAGGCCGGGTACGGGAAGTGGACGCCGCGCAGCGCCTCGTGGACCCGCGGCCAGATCTGCGCCGGCGGGACGGCGTGGTTCTCCAGGCCGAACGCGACGTCGTCCCCGCAGCGGGCGAGGACGGTCTGGGCCGTCGGGTCCTGCAGGAGCAGACCGGTGCGGGCCCGGCCGGCCCGGATCCCCTCGACCCGGGCCCGGCGCGCGGGGACGCCGTCGAGCAGGAGGTCGCCCTCCTCCTGGCCGGTCCCGTCGTCCGGCCCGGCGCCGGGGTCGAGCAGCCCGGCGAGGCCGGCGAGCAGCGTCGACTTGCCCGACCCGCTCGCGCCGAGCAGGAGGACACGCTCGCCGGGAGCGACGTCGAGGTCGAGCCCGCGCACCGCCCAGGCCCGGCGGGAGGCGTGCCGCCAGCCCCAGCCCCGGGCACGGACGGCGACGGGCACGCCGGTCAGACGAGCTCGCGGGTGCGCCCGGACGCCAACGGCGCGAGCGCTCCCGAGGTCGCGAGCGCCCGGGTCAGTGCCCACGCGCCGAGCCCGGCGACCACCGCCCCCGACGCGGCGGCGAAGCCGATGTAGACCGCCTTGGACGCGGCCGAGAAGGACGGGAAGTAGACGAACGAGTCGAGCACGCCCGCCGCCACCCCCGCCCCGGCGCCGGCGCCGAGCGCGGCGACGACCCCGAAGGTGCGGTAGAGCAGGACCGCGAGGACGACCTCGGCACCGAGGCCCTCGACGAGGCCGTAGTAGACCGTCGAGAAGCCCCACTGGTTGCCGAGCAGCGCCTCCAGGAGCGCGGCGACGAGCTCGGTGTAGACCGCCGCGCCGGGCTTGCGGACGACGAGGCCGCCGAGCACGCCGGGCACCAGGAACAGCCCGACGGCGAGCGCGGCCGCCGGCGGGTAGAAGGACAGCGGCTTGGTCAGCGGCTCCCAGACGACGGCGACGCCCCAGAGGAAGAAGCCGCCCGCGACGCCGAGGACGCTCGCAACGACGATGTGGACGACCCGCCAGGCCGACCGGGCGGCGGCGGCACCGACGACGCAGACGCCGGTCAGCGCGACGAGCAGCGCCACGGGCACGGTGAGCTCGGACAGCGGCGTGCCGAACAGGGTCGGCGACGACGGCAGCCCCACGGCCCAGACGACTGCGCCGAGCAGCACGGACCCGGTGACGCCGACGACCTCGAGCGTCGTCAGCCGCCGGCCGGCCGCGCGGACGTCGGGCCGGTCGGGCCCGGTGGCGCGGGCGCCGCCCGCGGTGTTCTCGGTCGTGCTCATGGATCCTCCTGGGTGGGCAGGAGGGGAGATGCTGAGATGGCCCGACTCCCTTCGCCGGCATGACCCGGATCAGGTTCGAGGGTCTGCGGACTGTCCGCACTCTCAGCGCCGGTCGGCGCTCCCCTGTCGCGCTTCGACGTTAACACCGCAGCCTCGACGGCGCACGGCCCGGGTTTGTCTGCGACATTGGGCGGGTGATCCTGCGCCTGCTCCGTGAGCCCCGCACCGGCCGACCGGCCCCGCTGGCCCGGCTCCTCGCGCTGCTCGTCGTCCTCGGCCTGGTCGGGCTGTCGGCGCCGGCGCTGATGCCCGCGCTCTACTGGCTCCTCGACCTGCTCTGAGGCAGGATCGCCGTCATGGGAGCGCTCGCCTGGAAGGTCCTCGGCACCGGGTCCGCCGTGCTCGCGGCCGCGGTCGCGAGCAAGGCGCTCGATGCCGCGTGGCGGGCCGCCACCGGGACGCCGCCGCCGACGATCCCCGAGGACCCCGACACCGACTGGGGCGAGGCCGTCGCCTGGGCGGTGCTGTCGGGGATCGTCATCGGGATCGCCCGGCTCGCCGCGACCCGGCGGGCCGCGGCCTACTACCGCTCCTCGACGGGGGCGCTGCCGAAGGCGCTCGTCCGGCGGGCGTGACGGCGACGGCTCGGCGCTCTCAGGCCGGCCGGTCGACGGTCACGAGCCGGCCGCCCTGGAACACCCCACCGACGACCGGCGCTCCCGGCCGGTAGGCGAGGTGGACGAAGGACGGGGCGTCGAGGAGCGCGAAGTCAGCCCGTGACCCCGGCCGCAGCACGCCGACGTCGTCCCGGCGCAGCGCGGCGGCCCCGCCCGCGGTCGCGGCCCACAGCGCCTCGGCCGGTGTCATCCGCATCTCCCGGACCGCGAGCGCGACGCAGAACGGCATCGACGTCGTGTACGCCGACCCCGGGTTGCAGTCGGTCGCGAGCGCCACGGTGACGCCGGCGTCGAGCAGCCGGCGGGCGTCCGGGTACGGCGACCGCGTGGAGAACTCCGCGGCCGGCAGCAGGGTCGCGACCACCCCCGCGTCGCGCAGCGCCGCGACGTCCTCGTCGGACAGGTGCGTGCAGTGGTCGGCCGAGGCCGCACCGCACTCGGCGGCGACCTGGACGCCGGGGCCCGGCCCGAGCTGGTTGGCGTGCACCCGGACGCCGAGCCCGCGGGCCGCGCCGGCCCGCAGGACGGCGCGCGCCGCGTCGGCGTCGAACGCGCCGCGCTCGCAGAAGCAGTCCACCCAGCGCGCGTGCGGCGCGCACGCGTCGAGCATCGGTCCGGTGACGAGGTCGACGTAGCCGGCCGGGTCGTCGGCGAACTCGGGCGCGACCACGTGCGCGCCGAGGTAGGTCGTCTCCGGGGTGAAGGTCGCAGCGACCGCGAGGCTGCGGGCCTCGTCGTGGACGGTCAGCCCGTAGCCGGACTTGATCTCGACCGTCGTCGTGCCCTGCCGGAGCATCTCCGCGACGAGCCGGCCGGCCGCGGCCTGCAGGTCCTCGTCGCTCGCGGCCCGGGTGGCGGCGACCGTCGTCCGGATGCCGCCGGCCGCGTACGGGACGCCGGACATCCGCGCCTCGAACTCGGCCGCGCGGTCGCCGGCGAAGACGAGGTGGCTGTGCGCGTCGACGAAGCCCGGGACCACCGCCCGGCCGCCGGCGGTGACCGAGGCGTCCGCGGCGGGCGCGGCGGCTGCCGGCCCGACCCAGCGGACCCGGCCGCCCTCGACGACGAGGGCGGCGTCCCGGAGCAGGCCGAGCGGCCCGCGCCCGGCGCCGTCCGCCCGCGGGTCGTTCGTGACGAGCTCACCGATGTCGGTGACGAGGAGCGCGGCCATCCGGCCACCGTAGCCACCCCGGGGCCGGGCCGGCCGTCCCGCGCGGCGATGATGACGGCATGGTCAGCTCGCTCCGCGACGCCCTGGCGGCCGGACCCGTCGTGCTCGACGGCGGGCTGTCGACCCAGCTCGAGGCGATGGGCCACGACATCTCCGGCGACCTGTGGTCGGCCGTGCTGCTGCGTGACGAGCCGGACGCCGTCCGGGCCGCGCACGCGGCCTTCGCCGCGGCGGGCGCGCGGGTCGCGACGACTGCGTCGTACCAGGCCACCTTCGACGGCTTCGCCGCCGCCGGGATCGGCCGCGACGAGGCCGAGACACTGATCCGGCGCAGCGTGCGGCTGGCCCGCGAGGCGGTCGGGGACGACGACTGGGTCGCCGGGTCGGTCGGCCCGTACGGCGCGTTCCTCGCGAACGGCCAGGAGTACACCGGCGCCTACGTCGACCCGGCGTGGTCCGGCCGGGCGGGCGGCGGCCTGTCGGTCGCCGAGCTCACCGCCTGGCACCTGCCGCGAATGGCGGTCCTCGCGGAGGCGGGCGCCGACGTCCTCGGGTGCGAGACGGTGCCGGCGGCGGCCGAGGCCGAGGCGCTCGTCGCCGCCCTTGACCGGCTGGGTGTGCCGGGCTGGCTCGCCCTGACGACGGTGACGGACGCCGACGGCGTCGCGCGGACCCGCCGCGGCGAGGATGCGGCGGCCGTGTTCGCCCTGGCCCGCGGCGTCGACGCGGTCGTCGCGGTCGGC
>DAIOGQ010000344.1:0-4304 GCA_036745175.1 Kineosporiaceae bacterium | reverse complement strand
CTGACCGACCGCCTGGCTGACCGACCGCCTGGCTGACCGACCGCCTGGCTGACCGGCTCGCCGTCTCACCGGCGATGCGGGTCCTCGTCCTGCTGAGCCGCCCGATGGGCGGCGAGGAGCTCCTCGACCCGGCGGGCCAGTGCCGCGGGGACCACTGTGTCGGGGTCCCGGGCCCACGTTCCGGTCGCAGGGCCGTCGGTGGCCCTGCCCCGCCCGGCGGCGCCCAGGGTCGCCGTCGTCGCGACGAGGGCGGCGTACAGCGGCGGGCAGGTGGGGCATCCCTCGAGATGCCGGACGACGCGCGTCGCCTCGGCGTCGTCCAGGTCGCCGTCCATGTACTCGCTGATCCGGCTGCGGGCGTCCCAGCAGCGCATCGGCACGCCGCGAAGCGCGGCCCTGCGCTCCCGTACGCGGGAGAGCTCGGTGACGAGCATCATCCGGCCGCGTCGCAGCCGCTGCTTGGCGGCGGCGAGGCTGACCGTCTGGATCGAGGCGATCTCCATGGAGGTCAGCCCTTCGACGTCGTGCAGCAGGACGGCCGCCCGGTAGACGACCGGCAGGTGGACCAGGGCGTCCTCGAGGTCCGCCCGCGTCTGGGCGCGGACGGCGACGGTCGCGGCGTCCACGGTGTACGCGTCGTCCCGCCACAACGCTTCGACCGTCTCGACGACGTCCTCGACGGGCACCTCCCGGCTGCGGCGTCCACGGTCGACGGCGAGGTTGTGCAGGATTCGGTGCAGCCAGGTCGCGACGGATGACTCCGCCCGGAAGGTGCCGGCCTTCTCCAGGGCCCGGGTGAGGGTCTCCTGGACGAGGTCCTCGGCCAGCGCGCGGTCACGGGTGAGGGTCCGCGCGTACCGCACCAGGCCGGGGATCTCGGCGAGGAGCGCGCTCTCCAGGTCGGCGCCGGCCGGGTGGCCGGCGACCAGGTCGTCGGTGCCCATGTCCGTGACGCTACCGAGCCCGGGCCGGCCCGGTCATCACGATGTGCGGCGTCAGCGCCGGGTCGACGACGGCGACGGGCACGTGCTCAGGCCGAGGACGCGGTAGAGCGGGCAGAACCCGGTCGCCGCTGTGAGCAGCAGGACCGCCGCGACGACGAGCATCACGACGCCGAGGACGGTGGCGGCACCGACGACGACCGCGAGAACCGCGACCACTGCTGCGGCGACGAGACGGATGACGCGGTCGGTGGTGCCCTCGTTGCGTGTCATGACAACCTCCCGGTGACGGTGCCCTGCGGATGCGGGGCGGCTCATGGACGCACGCGACGGTGACAGGGATACATCCACGACCTGTGACGTGGCCCACCCGGCGCCGAGCCGGCAGGCGCCCGCCGGCTGCCCAGCCGACGGCGTGCTACCGGGCGGCGACCTCCGAACGCACCGTGTCCATGTCCAGGCCGCGGACGGCGACGATGAGCTGCTCCAGGGCGGGGGCGGGCATCGCGCCCGGCTGGGAGAACACGAGGATCCCGTCCCGGAAGGCCATCAGCGTCGGGATGGACGTGATGCCCGCGGCGGCCGCCAGTCGACGCTCGGCCTCGGTGTCGACCTTGCTGAAGGCGATGTCGGGGTGAGCGTCGGACGCCTTCTCGAACACCGGGGCGAACATCCTGCACGGGCCGCACCAGGCCGCCCAGAAGTCGACCAGGACGATGCCCTCTCCGGTCACGGTGGGCTCGAACGTCGCCTCGGTCAGATCGGTGGTGCTCATCGCTGCCTCCTCAGCTTGAATACCCCCTAGGGTATACGACTCAGGCATGCTGACCGGCCGCGTCGACGACCCGCGCGTGCCCACGGGGTCAGCGGCCCCCGGTGAGCTGGGCGAGTTCCTCGACGAACCAGCCGGCCAGGACGTCGAGGTCGGGAACGAGGTCGGGGCAGGCGAGCAGGCCGACCCCGAGGGTGCGCTCGACGCTGACCACGGTGACGTTGAGCCCCTGGCCGTGGGAGATCACCGACAGCGGGTAGTAGCGCAGGAGCCGCGCACCGCAGTAGTAGAGCGGGATCCGCGGCCCCGGCACGTTGGAGACGAACAGGTTGAAGGGGTTGAGGCGTTCGAGGAGCCGAAGGGCGCCCGCGATCCGCCATCCCGGTCCGGCGATGGCAGGCGGGGCGAAGCCCGCGGTGTCCGCGAGAAGGGAGGTGGGGATCGCGCCCTGCTCGTGCTTGGCCAGGCGCATCGACGCGACAGCAGCGTCCAGTCGTTCGTGCGGCGACCCCAGGTGGGTCGCCAGCTGTGCCAGCATCACCGACAGCTGGTTCGCCCGGTCGGCTCGGTGCCGGCCGTCGGTCCCCGCGGCGTGGAGCGACACCGGAACGGCGGCGACCAGGGGTTCGTCCGGCAGTGCGTCGTGGGCGAGGAGCCAGCGTCGCAGCGCCCCGGCCGTCACCGCCATGACCACGTCGTTGACGGTCCCGTCGACGCGGCGCTTGACGGCGCGGACGTCGTCGAGGGGCAGGTCTGCCAGACCGACGGTGCGGCGGCCGCTGACCGGCGCGTTGAAGGGCGCGTGCGGAGCGCGCAGCGGCGGGTGCGGCAGCCCCGCCTCGTGACGATGCAGGCGCTCGAGCAGGGGCAGCCGGTCGCTGAGAGCCGAGGCGACGTCCGGCGCCCGGACGAGCAGGCTCGCCCCGAGGCGGGCCGCGTGCGCGGGACGCAGGGCGGCCGACAGGGCGCTGTGCGTGAGCACGCCGAGGTCTGACGGGAAGGTCGCCGGGTCGTCGGTCGACGCCCCCGGGCGGACGTCGTCCCGCCCGTGCGGTGCGGCGTCGAGGACGGCGGCCAGCACGTCGTCCCCGGACACGCCGTCCATCGCGGCATGGTGGATCTTGGAGTAGACGGCGACACGTCCACGGTCGAGCCCGGTCAGCAGTGTGATCTCCCACAGGGGCCGGGACCGGTCCAGCGGCGTTGCGTGCTCCCGGGCCACGACGTCGGCGAGCGACCGGTCGTCCCCGGGTGACGGCAGAGCCACCTCGTGGACGTGCTCGGAGACGTCGACGTGACGGTCGGCGACCCAGTACGGCTGGTCGAGGCCCAGCGGAACGCTGCGCAGGCGCCGCCGCATGAGGGGTACGAGGTGCATCCGTGACCCCAGATGTACGCGGAGGCGTTCGAGGGTCAGCGGTTCGGGCGCGGTGGACGGGTCGAGGACGCACACGCTTCCTACGTGCCCGTAGACACCCCCGGCGTCCTCCATCGCCAGGAAGGCCGCGTCGAGCCCGCTCAGTTGAACGGCTCGGGCCATGTCCTGTCACCGAACACCGCAGCCTCCCCGAGTCCCTCGGCGAGCCTGACGCGCGCCCACCTCCGTCAGGCTGCCCCTCGCGCCGGAGCCCGCCCAGAGACGAAGGGCCCTGCGGAGCCTCGGGTCGACGGCGCGGGGGCGGTGGCCAGGCGGGGTGCGACCTACCGAAGCCGCCGGCGAGATGCCCGGCGTGGTCGTCGGGTGGGGTCGTGTCCGCCCGCCGTCCAGGTCTGCACCCGGTGCTGGCGACCAGTGGCGGTCAGGCGCAGCAGCTCGGGCCGCGGTCCCAGCGCGTGGATGAGACCGGCGGCCTCGTGAGCGGTCAGCTGCGCGACGTCGCAGGCCCCGCCTGTGACGAGCTCCCAGATCCTGGTCGCAGGCAGGCCCGCCCGCTCGGCGACCTCGTCGACGGTCAGCCGGAGGGCGGACCGTGCCCGTTGGATTTCCTCGGCGATCATGTGCATGTGCACCTCGCAGGACGCCGTTTCGGCGATCACGGCTCGACGTGCTGGACGACGACGTGGGTCGCGCGGCTGGGAGTGAGTCAGCCGCAGGAGAACGGGCTTCGGAGCGTGGTACGACCGGCCCGTGACGGAGGGCGCGGGTGGTTGTGCCGGGCGGGGAAGGTGGGTCTCACGGCAGCCAGAGTCTACGACCGCCTGGATTCTTTATCCATGTTTGAGCAGTTTCGATCTGGTCGTCGAGCCGAATCCTGGCGGGGGTCGCGGTCCGGCGTCCGGCGGGGTCAGCTTCGCCGCCGGCGGATGGTCGAGGCGATCCATCGGACAGGGTCGTACTTGACGTCGGCGACCCGCTCCTTCATCGGGATGATGCCGTTGTCCGTGATCTTGATGTTCTCCGGGCAGACCTCCGTGCAGCACTTGGTGATGTTGCACAGCCCCAGACCGGCGGACTCCTGGGCCATCGGACGACGGTCGGCGGCGTCGAGGGGGTGCATGTCGAGCTCGGCGAGCCGGATGAAGAACCGCGGCCCGGCGAACGCCGGCTTGTTCTCCTCGTGGTCGCGGACCACGTGACAGGTGTTCTGGCA
>DAIOGQ010000343.1:0-4315 GCA_036745175.1 Kineosporiaceae bacterium | reverse complement strand
GACTCGGGTTCGCCGCGCTCGCCTGGGCCGCGGGCGGCGGCATCGGTCCGGGACGGCTGGCGGAGGCCGGGCCGTCGCCGCTGCTCGCCGCCGCCGCCTTCGCGGCCGAGGTCGCCGTCGGGGCCCTCGTCACCGTCGGCGTGCGGGCCGGGCTGCCCGGGCTGCCGGCCCTCGTCGCGCGGCGGTCGCGCTAGCGGACGGTCGGCCTGCGGGGCGGCACGGCGCCCTGCAGGCGGGTGGAGAACTCCTTGGCGCAGCGGTCCTTCGCCTGGATCGTCGACGCCTTCGCGAGGCACGCCTCCCGGTCGCGGTAGAGCGGGTACAGCGCCGCCTGGACGCCGAGCTGGACGACGAGGACGGCAGCGAGCCCCAGCCCCACGCTCACCCCGACGAACCCGCTGCCCCGCCCTCCGAGGCGGCGCCACTGCGCGAGGGTGAACAGCAGGCGGGCCCCGACGGCGACCGTCGCGAGCGCGAAGCCCAGCCCGGCGAGCCGCCACGGCAACGGGAGGAACAGCGCGAGCACGGCCGCCACGAGCAGCGCTCCGAACAGGCGCGTCCTGGACCGCAGCCGCGCGCCGAGACGCTCGCGGTCGGGCGGCCACGTCGTCGTCACCCGGCCATTGTCACCCGCGCACCGGCAGCGCCGTAGGGTGGCCGCCGTGCCGCAGCGCCTGGCCACCGTCGACCTCCCGCGCGTCGTCGTGCTCGTGTCCGGGACCGGGACGCTGCTGCAGGCCCTCCTCGACGCCGCGGCGGCCCCCGGCGCCGACTTCCGGGTCGCCGGCGTCGTCAGCGACCGGACCGACGCCGCGGGCCTGGACCGGGCCCGGTCGGCGGGTGTGCCGACGGCGGTCGTCGCGCCGGCGGACTTCCCCGACCGGGCGGCCTGGGACACCGGCGTGGCACGAGCCGTCGAGGTGTTCTCGCCCGACCTCGTCGTGCTCGCCGGCTTCATGCGCATCCTCGGTCCGGCCTACCTCGAGCGGCACGGCGCCCGGACCGTGAACACCCACCCGGCACTGCTGCCGGCCTTCGCCGGCGCGCACGGCGTCCGGGACGCGCTCGCGCACGGCGTCAAGGTCACCGGGACGACGGTCATCCTCGTCGACCGCGGCGTCGACTCCGGGCCGATCGTCGCCCAGCGCGCGGTCGACGTCCTCGATGGGGACGACGAGGCGACGCTCCACGAGCGGATCAAGGTCGTCGAACGGGCGCTGCTCGTCGAGGTCGTGTCGCGCATGGTCACCGGCGGCTGGACCGTCGAGGGCCGTCGCGTCGTGCTGCGCACCTGACGCGCTCCGACGGGGCGTTATCGTGGGCCGACGTGACCGCGCCCGACACGACGTCCACCGCCCCCGGCACCGGCCCCGGACGCCTGGCCCTCCGCCGGGCCCTGGTCTCCGTCTACGACAAGACCGGGCTCGGCGAGCTCGCCGAGGGCCTGCACGCCGCGGGGATCGCGATCGTCTCGACGGGGTCGACGGCCGCGCGGATCGCCGCCGCCGGCGTCCCGGTGACCCCGGTCGAGGAGCTCACCGGCTTCCCCGAGTGCCTCGACGGCCGGGTCAAGACGCTGCACCCGCGCGTCCATGCCGGGATCCTCGCCGACCGCCGCCTGCCGGACCACGTCCGCCAGCTCGCCGAGCTCGGGGTCGAGCCGTTCGACCTCGTCGTCGTCAACCTGTACCCGTTCCGCGCGACGGTCGCCTCGGGCGCCTCGAACGAGGAGGTCGTCGAGCAGATCGACATCGGCGGCCCGTCCATGGTCCGGGCCGCGGCCAAGAACCACGCGTCGGTCGCCGTCGTCACCGACCCCGCGGCGTACGGCGAGGTGCTGGACGCCGTCGCGGCCGGTGGCTTCGACCTGACCGCCCGCCGCCGGCTCGCCGCGCGTGCCTTCGCGCACACGGCCGCCTACGACACCGCCGTTGCGCAGTGGTGCGCGCAGGCGCTCGTCGGCGACGTCGACGAGTGGCCGGAGTTCGCCGGCGTCGCCCTCGACCGGACGGCGGTGCTGCGCTACGGCGAGAACCCGCACCAGCCGGCCGCGCTGTACGCGGACGCGCACGCGGGCCAGGGGATCGCGCAGGCCGAGCAGCTGCACGGCAAGCAGATGTCCTACAACAACTACGTCGACGCCGACGCGGCGGTCCGCGCGGCCTACGACTTCACCGGGCCCGCGGTCGCGATCGTCAAGCACGCGAACCCCTGCGGCCTGGCCGTCGCACCGGTCGCGTCCGAGGGCGGGCCGGCCGCGGGCGACGCCGTGGCGGCCGCCCACGCCGCCGCCCACGCGTGCGACCCGGTGTCGGCCTTCGGTGGCGTCGTGGCGGCCAACCGCGACGTGACCCTCGCGATGGCCGAGCAGGTGGCCGAGGTCTTCACCGAGGTGGTCGTCGCGCCCGGGTTCACCGACGACGCGCTCGCCCTGCTCAGGCAGAAGAAGAACGTCCGCCTGCTCCGGCTGCCCGCCGGGTTCGCCCGCGACGCGGTCGAGTGGCGGCAGGTCTCCGGCGGCGTCCTCGTCCAGCTCGCCGACCGCGTCGACGCAGCCGGCGACGACCCCGCCACGTGGACGCTCGCGACCGGTGGGCCCGCGGACGCCGCGACCCTCGCCGACCTCGCGTTCGCCTGGCGCGCCGTCCGGTCGGTGAAGTCGAACGCGATCCTCCTGGCGCGCGGCGGCGCGAGCGTCGGGATCGGCATGGGCCAGGTGAACCGGGTCGACTCCTGCCGGCTCGCCGTCGAGCGGGCCGGCGCCGACCGCGCGGCCGGAGCCGTCGCCGCGTCCGACGCGTTCTTCCCGTTCGCCGACGGGCTCCGGGTGCTCCTCGACGCCGGCGTCCGCGCCGTCGTCCAGCCGGGCGGCTCGATGCGCGACGCCGAGGTCGTCGAGGCCGCCCGCGCGGTCGGCGCGACGATGTACCTCACCGGTGCCCGGCACTTCGCGCACTGACGACGCGGCGGACAGTAGGGTCGCGCCGTGGTGCGTTGGGAGGTCCCGCCGTCACGGCGGGTCGCCTTCGTCGCCGTCCTCGCCGTCATGACCTCCTCGGTGCCCGTCACGGTCCTGATCGGATTCCGCCAGGGCGGCTACCTGCTCGCCGCGAGCCTCGGCCTCGCCGCCGTCCTGCGGGCGAGCCTGCCCGACCAGTACTGCCTGGGGCTGCTCGTGCGCAGCCGGTCGCTCGACGTCGTCATGGCCTCGGTGCTCGCGGTCGCGGTCGTCGTGGTCACGGGCCTCGTGCCGGGTTGACGTGCCTGCACGGCCGTCGTCGCCGTGCCGGGGGGACCGCCCGGGGTGAGGACTGCGGGTAGCCGGAGTGCGACCTTCCGCCACCGCCGGGCAGGCTGTCGGGAACGGGCAGGCCCGGCCGGCCGTCCTTGAGGCACGGGCCCGCGGGAACGCTCCCGGGGCAGCCCGACACGGCTCCTCGACCGCAGCCGCGCCGGGGAGAGGGAACCGCGTAGATTGATCCGACATCGATAGCCCGCCGGACACGCGAGAAGGGCACCATGACCGAGCCGATGCCGCTGCCGCCGCCCGCCGAGGCCACGCTCACGCTGACCGCGCCCGAGCCGGTCAAGGCCGTCGTGGCGACGCAGGCCCCCAAGATCGCCCCCGCGGTGGACCCCGCGGTCGCCCCGACCCTCGACGCGAAGGTCGACGGCTACCTCTCCGTGCTCATGACGACCACGCCGCACAGCCCGGAGTTCGCGGCCAAGGCGGAGGACGTCCGCTCGATGGGCGACGCCGACATCCGCAAGGCCGCCGAGACGAGCAACCGTCTGCTGGCGACCCCGGTCAAGGCGCTCAACGAGGGCAACCTCGCGCAGGGCTCGAAGATCGGCTCGACGCTCGTCGAGCTGCGCCGCACGGTGGAGGACCTCGACCCCAAGGGCGCGCAGGGCAGCAGGAAGCTGCTCGGGATGATCCCGTTCGGCAACAGGTTGACGAACTACTTCGAGAAGTACGCCAGCGCCGAGAGCCACCTCCAGGCGATCCTCCAGGCGCTCTACAACGGCCAGGACGAGCTGCGCCGGGACAACGCGGCGCTCAACCTGGAGAAGCAGAACCTGTGGGAGGCCATGGGCCGGCTCAACCAGTACGTCTACGTCGCCGAGCGGCTCGACGCCCGGCTGTCGGCGTCGGTCTCCGAGCTCGACGCGACCGACCCGCAGCGGGCCAAGTCGCTGCGCGAGGACGTCCAGTTCTACGTGCGGCAGAAGCACCAGGACCTGCTGACCCAGCTCGCGGTGTCGATCCAGAACTACCTCGCGATCGACATCGTCATCAAGAACAACATCGAGC
>DAIOGQ010000342.1:0-4329 GCA_036745175.1 Kineosporiaceae bacterium | reverse complement strand
CACCGTCGTCGGGCTCGGCAAGATCGGCCTGCCGCTCGCCGTCCAGTTCGCGGGCACGGGTCATGACGTCGTCGGCGTCGACGTCGACGCCCGCACGGTCGGCTGTGTCAACGCCGCCGTCGAGCCGTTCCCCGGTGAGCACGACCTGGGTCGGCGGCTGGCCCGGAGCGTGGACGCGGGCCGGCTGCGGGCGACGACCGAGTACAAGGACGCTGTCCCGGGCAGCGACGCCGTCGTCGTCGTCGTGCCGCTGTTCGTCGACGAGCGCACGGCGGAACCGGACTTCGGGTGGATCGACGCCGCGACGGCGGCGCTCGCCGAGGCGCTCACACCGGGGACGCTCGTCGCGTACGAGACCACGCTTCCGGTCGGGACGACCCGAGCCCGCTGGAAGCCGATGCTGGAGAGGGGATCCGGGCTCGTCGAGGGCCACGACTTCCACGTCGTCTTCAGCCCGGAGCGGGTGCTCACCGGCCGGGTCTTCGCCGACCTGCGCAGATACCCCAAGCTCGTCGGTGGGCTGTCCGCCGAAGGCACGGCCCGGGCCGTGGAGCTCTACCGTGCCGTCCTCGACTTCGACGACCGGCCGGACCTGCCGCGCGGCAACGGTGTGTGGGACCTCGGCAGCGCCGAGGCCGCCGAGATGGCCAAGCTCGCCGAGACGACGTACCGCGACGTGAACATCGGGCTGGCCAACCAGTTCGCCAGGTTCGCCGACGCGCACGGGATCGACGTCATGCAGGTCGTCGAGGCGAGCAACTCCCAGCCGTACAGCCACATCCACACGCCGGGCATCGCCGTGGGCGGGCACTGCATCCCGGTCTACCCGCGGCTGTACCTGTGGAACGACCCGGACGCCAGCGTCGTCCGGGCCGCGCGCGAGGCCAACGCCCAGATGCCCTCGTACACGGTCGGTCTGCTCGAGGGTGCCCACGGCGGCCTGCGCGACCAGCGGGTCGTCGTGCTCGGCGCGGCGTACCGCGGCGGCGTCAAGGAGACCGCCTACTCCGGGGTCTTCCCGACCGTCGCGGCGCTGCGGGAGCGCGCCGCGCTGCCGGTCGTCCAGGACCCGCTCTACACGGCGGACGAGCTCGTCGCCCTCGGCTTGGAACCGTACGTGCCCGGCGGCCCGGTCGACGCGGCCGTCGTCCACACCGACCACGCCGAGTACCGGACGTTGGAGCCGGCCGATCTGCCCGGCGTCCGGACCCTCGTCGACGGCCGCCGGGTCACCGACCCGGCGCTGTGGACGTCGGTGATCCGACGGGTGGTCGGCGCGCCCTGACCGGGCCGCGCCGGGGCGCTGCCGGGTCCGTCAACCGCCCAGGGTGAGCCCCTCGTCGCTCTCGACGTAGCGCTCCCCGGTGCGCGGGCACAGCCAGCTGCCGTCGCCGGACGGGTCCGCCGCGAGCCGAACACCCGCCCGGCCGACCCAGCCGATCCGGCGGGCCGGCACCCCGCCGACGAGCCCGTGGTCGGGGACGTCCCGGACGACGACCGCGCCGGCGGCCACGAGCGCCCAACGGCCCACGGTGACCGGGGCGACGCAGACGGCCCGGGCTCCGATCGAGGCCCCTTCGCGGACGTGCACCGCGACGGCGGACCAGTCGTCGACGGACTTGAGCCCGCCGTCCGGGGTGACTGCGCGCGGGTGCTCGTCGTTCGTGAGGACGACGGCCGGGCCGACGAAGACCCCGTCCTCGAGCACTGCCGGCTCGTACAGCAGAGCATGGTTCTGCACCTTGCAGCGGTCACCGATCCGCACCCCGGGGCCGACGTACACGCCGCGACCGAGGACGCACGAGCGTCCGACCCGGGCCTTCTCGCGCACCTGCGCGAGATGCCAGACGACGGTGCCGTCGCCGAGTCGCGCGTCCGGGTGGACGTCCGCGGACGGGTCGACCCGGGCGGCGTGCAGCGGGCTCATCGGACCGGGTCTCCTCGAGGACGGCGACGCGTGATGTGACCAGAGCCGGGTGTCCGGCGGGCGACGTAGGCGTGGCCGGACGGCGACGGCCCGGTGTGATCCTTCCCTCTTCGCAACGGCAGGCAGCGGCGCGGCGAACGGTGGATGCCTAGAGTGGAACGGTTCCCTGCCGGCAGCGCGTGCCGGCTGACCACGCCGGGAGGTCGGGAGCATGGATGTCGAGACCGAGACGCGACGGATGACGGCGGTGCTGTCCGCCCGTCACCCGCTTTTCGCGCCGCCGACCGTCGAGCGCCTCGTGCGGCGGATCTTCGCCGAGTTCGCCGATGCCCCGGTCCGCACCTTCGTCCCGGTCCTCGTCCAGCGCCGGGCCGACGAGCGTCTGCGCGACCTCGACCACGACTACGCCGGGGTCGCGCGTCGCGTCGTGGCCCTGCCTGACGCGGGTGTGACGGTCGAGGCCTGAGCGTCGCGCAGTGAGGGGTCGTGGCCTGAGTGTCGTGGCCTGAGGCTCGGGGCGTGAGCCGGCGCGGGCCCGGCGGATGGCTGTTGCGTTCCGAGAGATGACGCACCGATGAAGGTCGGATGGACAACCGACCGACCTGGGTGGCTGCGCAGGTCCACGGGGTGAGGATGGGGCAGGGCGTCGGCGGCGTGGCCGGCGGTGGGAGGGCATCGTGGGGACGCGACGCAGGTCGAGCGGTGCGGTCCTCGACCGAGGGTCGGCGTGGACGGGCCGGCGGGACGCGTCGCGGCTCGTTGCCGACCTGCCGGACGTCGTGGCGGCCGAGCGGCTCGCCGCGCTGCTGCTCGCAGGAGACCGCGACCGGCTCCGGCATGTGCGGACCGCAGCGGCCTCGGCCCTGCTGGTCTGCGACACCGTCGCCCGCGAGGACGTCGTGCTGCTCCTGTGCGCGACCGTCCTGCACGACATCGGGTATTCACCGGCGGTGCGCTCCAGCGGCTTCCACCCGTTCGACGGTGGCTGCTGGCTGCTCACCGAGGGCGCGCCGGCGACAGTCGCCGGGGCGGTGGCCCGGCACAGCGAGTCGCTGCTCCAACCCGGCGCGGTTGCGTTCCCGGTCGACCCGGCCGCCCTGCCTGCGGCACCAGGTCCGGTCGCGGACGCCATCACCTACGCAGACCTCACGACGACCCCCGACGGTCGCCGGACGACGGTGCTCGACCGGCTCGTCGCCCGCGGCGGGTGCCGGCACCCGACCGACGCCGCCGCCGGCGAACGCGACCGGCTGCGCACCGAGCGCCTCGCGCACGCGGTCGCGCGGGTCGAGGTCCGGATGGCCCGGCTGGGCAGCGACCTCCCCTCGGTCCTCGTGCCGGGCGTCCCGTCGCCGCTCGAGGACCCTGAGGTCGTCCGCGCCGTCGACGCCGTCCGCCTCGATCATCCCGGGCTCGAGGCGGCCGACGGTCTCGGTGGGTCCGACCGGGTCGCCGCCGCCGTGCTCGCCGGTCACGTCGTCCGGCTCGCCCGCCCGTCCGAGCGCCACGGCGATCTCGCGGCCACGGCCGCCCGGGTGCTCGGCGGGTTCGTCCCGACCTCCTGATGCCCTGAAGCCGACCGTCCGAGGGCTGATGTCCGGACGCGCCACGGTGGCAGGTCGTCCGATCGGACGATCTGTCGGTCACGAACGGATAACGAACGGGTCGAACAGGTTTAAGTCTTGAATGTCGCGTTTAGCGTGGAACCCCTCGGGGCGCCCGCCCCTGCCGACTGAGAGGCCAGGTCCAATGCCCAACACCCACGGCGACCGGCGACTGCTGACGCCCGCGGAGGTGGCCGCCCTGTTCGGCGTCGACCCCAAGACGGTGACCCGATGGGCCCGGACCGGCAAGCTGTCGGCGATCCGCACCCTCGGCGGCCACCGCCGCTACCCGGCCGACCAGGTCGAGGCCCTGCTGGCGCGACTGCCGCGCCAGCGCGGCGCCACGCCGCAGGTCTGACCACCGGGGCGTCGGGCGCGGGCGCGGACGGCCGGACCGTCGTCGTGGAGACCGTGCGTGCCGGCACCGGACGGCGACCCGGCCTGTCCGTTCCCCGGACCGGCAGGGCACGCGATCCGTCCAGGCGGTACGGTCCCGCCTACTGATCACCCGAGAGCTGCGGTCACGGCGTCGCCCCACGGCGTCGCGCACCGAACCGAGGACCAGAACGGAGTCCGCCGGATGAGCACGGATGCGAGTCGGCAGCTTTTTCAGATCGTGATGCGCGGCTACGACAAGGCGCAGGTCGACGAGCGCGTCGTCGCGCTCGAGGCCGCGCTGCGCGACGCGCGCGCCCGGGTCGAGGAGGTCGACGGCCGCGCGAGCAAGCTGGCCGGCGAGGTGACCGAGGCGCACCGGCAGCTGCGTGAGGTGGAGCGGCCCTCGTACAGCGGCCTGGG
>DAIOGQ010000341.1:0-4330 GCA_036745175.1 Kineosporiaceae bacterium | reverse complement strand
CGTGCAGCAGGCGGACGTCGAGTCCGCCGTCCGGCTGCTGCTCGCCTGACCCCAGGACCACCGTTTACTAGCGAGTACGACCCACCTGCTGGGTCGTACTCGCTAGTAAACGGTCATCCAGGGTCGCCCCGCGGGGGGCCGGGGCGGCGTGGCCCGGCGTGGCTCGGGGTGGGGATAGCGTCCGTGTGCATGCACAGCGTCGACCGCACGACCGAGCAGATGATCCGTTCCGTGCTCGCGTACGCCGAGAACCGGCTGCGTCTCGACCCGGTCCCGCTCGACCGCGGGTCGCGCCGGATCGAGGACCTCGAGGCGGTGTTCGGCGGCCTGATCGGCGAGACGGGCACCGACCCCGACCAGGTGCTCGGCATCTACACCTCGACGATCGCGCCGGCGGTGATCTCCGCCGACAGCCCGCGGTTCCTCGGGTTCATCCCCTCGGCGCCGACGAAGGCCGCGCTGCTGTTCGACATGCTCGTCAGCTGCGCGTCCATCCAGGGCATCTCGTGGCTGGAGGCGGCCGGTGCGGTGCACGCCGAGAACCAGGTGCTGCGGCTCATGGCGGACCTCGCCGGGTTCGGCCCGCAGGCCGGCGGCGTCTTCGTCAGCGGCGGCTCGGCGGGCAACCTCTCCGCGCTCGCGGTCGCGCGCGAGACGGCGAAGGCGCGGGCCGCGGGTCGGGGGCACGCGGACGGCGCGGGACACGCGAGCGACGCGGCCTACCCCGGCCGGCGGTGGCGGGTCGCGGTGAGCAACGACGCCCACTCGTCGATCACGAACACGTTGCGGCTGCTCGAGATGGACGCCCTCGTCGTCACGACCGACGACCACCGGCTCACCGGTGAGGCGCTGCGGACGGCGATCGCGGACGACGGCGATCCGCACTCCGTCGCGGCGGTCGTCGCGACGAGCGGCACGACGAACGCCGGCATCGTCGACGACCTCGCCGGCGTCGGAGCCGTCGCCCACGAGCACGACTGGTGGTTCCACGTCGACGGTGCCTACGGCGGCGCGGGGCTGTTCTCGCCCGCCCTGCGGCCGAAGTACGCCGGGATCGAGCTCGCCGACTCGTTCATCATCGACCCGCACAAGTGGCTCTTCACGCCCTACGACTGCTGCGCGCTCGTCTACCGCGAGCCGTCGCTCGCCCGCTCGGTGCACACCCAGGACGCCTCCTACCTCGACGTCATCCACGGCGCCCCGGGCCCGCAGGAGTGGAACCCGACGGACTACGCCTACCACCTCACCCGCCGCGCCCGCGGCCTGCCGCTGTGGTTCTCGCTCGCGGTCCACGGGACGGCGGCCTACGCGTCGGCGATCGACGTCGCCGTCTCGCTCGCGCGGGAGACGGCCGACGAGATCCGCCGCCGGCCGCACCTGGAGCTGATCCGCGAGCCGGACCTGTCCGTCGTCCTCTTCCGCCGGCTCGGCTGGGGCCCCGACGACTACACGAGCTGGGCCGACGCGTTGCACGCCGACGAGGTCGCCTTCATCCCGCCGTCCGCGTGGGAGGGCGAGGTCGTCGGCCGGTTCGCCTTCCTGCACCCGCACACCTCGATGGACCTCGTCCACGAGATCCTCGACCGGACGGCGTGACGCCGCCGGGCACCAGCGCGACACAAGTCCCCGACACCCGGCCGCGCGGCCGGCGTGTCGAGCGGTTCTGCCGGCCGGGTGCCCGGTCGGCCGTCGTCAGACGATGTTGTGCTCCGGCCGAGCCCCGCCGCCGGCGAAGCGGTCGGCAGACAGCGGCGAGACGTCGACGAAGGGTGCTCTACCGAGGTAGAGGTCGCGGACCACCTCGCCGACGGCCGGACCCTGGAGGAAGCCGTGGCCGGAGAAGCCGGTCGCGTAGAGGAACCGGGACACCCCCGACGCCTCGCCGATGAGCGCGTTGTGGTCGGGGGAGTCCTCGTAGAGGCCTGCCCAGCCGTGCGCGATGCCGACGTCGAGCAGCGCCGGGACGCGGTGCTCGATGGCCGCGGTGAGGTCCGGGAGCCAGTCGTCGGACAGCTCGAGCCGGAAGCCCGGTTCCTCGGCCGCGTACGACATCCCGAGCAGGATCCCCGGCCCCTCCCGGTGCAGGTAGAACGTCGAGGAGGCGTCGATCGTCATCGGCGTCGTCGGCGGTGCGAGCGCGCGGACGGCGTCCGGCAGCGGCTCGGTGACCAGGATCTGCCGGCGGAGCGGTATCACCGGCAGGTGCACCCCGGCCGCCGCGGCGACCCCGGCCGACCACGGTCCGGCGCAGCAGACGACGGTGCCGGTCTCGACCCGGCCCGCGGACGTCGAGACGGCCCGTACCTGGGGTCCGGCGGACGTCCGGTCCTCGACCTCGACGTCGGTCACCTCGACCCCGACGAGGACCCGGGCGCCGAACCGCCGCGCGCCCGCCGCGTAGCCCTGGACGACGGACTCCGGCGTGCAGTAGCCGTCCCGCGGGTGGAACGCCGCCGCGAGCACGTCGTCCGTCGTGACGATCGGTGCCAGCGCGCCCGCCTCGCGGGCCGTGAGCATCCGGCTCGGGACCCCGAGGCCGTTCTGCATCGCGACGGACGCCTCGTACGTGGCCACGTCGTCGGTGGTCGTCAGCAGGAACAGGTAGCCGACCTGGTGCAGGTCGATCTCGGCGCCCGGGCGCTCGCCGAACCGCTCGAACGCCTCGAGGCTGCGTGCCCCGAGCTGGACGTTGAGCGCGTCGGAGAACTGGGCCCGTACGCCGCCGGCCGCCTTGGACGTCGACCCGCTCGCGAGCGCGTCACGCTCGAGGAGCAGGACGTCACGCACCCCCGCCTCGGCGAGGTGGAACGCGATGCTCGCCCCCATCACGCCACCGCCGACGACGACGACCTCGGCGTGCGCCGGCAGCCCCGACCCGTCCGTGCTCACCCGGCACACGCTACCGGCGTGAGACATTGGCCCCGTGCGCCGTCCGGACCCCGCCCCGAGGCGCCGCCGGCGCCCTGCGGGCCTGCTCGCCGCGACGGTCGCCGCGGCGCTCGCCCTGCCGCTGACCGCGTGCACCGGGTCGGGGCGCGCGGCCGCGCCGGGCAGCGGCACCGCCGCGGCCACCGCCACCGCCCCGGACGCCGCCGGGCTGCTCACCGCCGCCCGCGCGACCCTCGACGCCGCGCCGAGCCTCGGGTTCGTGCTGCAGAGCAAGGACGTGCCCGCCGCCGGCACCGCCCTCGTCGGCGGGACCGGCGACCTCGAGCGGCCGGACGGGTTCCAGGGCACGCTGGACGTCCGGATCGGCGAGAACCTCACCCGGGTCGAGGTCGTCTCCGCCGCCGGCACGTTCTACGCCAAGCTGCCGTTCACGACCGGCTTCTCCGCGGTCGACCCGAAGAGCCTCGGCTTCACCGACCCGGGCGGCTTCATGAACCCCGAGACCGGCATCTCCCAGCTGCTCTCGCAGGCGCAGGACCCCGTGCTCGGCGACGAGACCCGGATCGTCGGCGAGGTGGCCCGTGAGGTGACGGCCACCCTGCCCGGCGCCCTCGTCGAGGACCTGCTCGTCAGCGCCGACCCGACGGTCGACGTCCGGGCGACCTTCGCCGTCACGACCGACGGCGACGAGCTGCGCCGGGCCGTGCTCGTGGGGCCGTTCTTCGCGAAGGGCACGACGAGCACGTTCACGATCGTCCTGCGCGACTACGGCAAGAGTGTCTCGATCACCGCGCCGACGTCCTGACCGGGCCGGCGGGTGACAGCGCCGCGGGAGGGCGCTGCGGGCGGTGCTGCGGGCGGTGCTTCGGGCAGTGCTTCGGGCAGTGCTTCGGGCGGTGCTGCGGGCGGTGTACCGGCCGTCACGGCCGCCCCGCCCTCGCTGCGCACGCTCGCCGTCGCGTCGGTCGCGGTCCTGCTCGCAGCGGCCGACACCTACGTCGTCGTCCTGGTCCTGCCCGAGATGATGGCCGGGGTGGGTCTGGGCATCGAGCAGCTCCAGCGCGGCGCCCCGCTCGTCAGCGCGTTCCTCCTCGGCTACGTGGCGGTCCTGCCGCTCGTCGGCCGGCTCGCCGACCTGCGCGGCCGGGTACCGGTGCTCGTCACGTGCCTGCTCGTCTTCGCCGTCGGGTCGCTGCTCACCGCGGGGGCCGACAGCCTGCTCACGGCCGTCGCCGGCCGCGCACTGCAGGGTCTGGGCGGCGGCGGCCTCGTGCCCGCGACCCTCGCCCTCGTCGCCGACCGCTGGTCCGCCGACCGCCGCGGCCTCCCGCTCGGCGCGGTCGGCGCGGTGCAGGAGCTCGGCAGCGTCCTCGGTCCGCTCTACGGCGCGACCGTGCTGACGGCATGGGGCTGGCGGGCGGTCTTCTGGGCCAACCTCGTC
>DAIOGQ010000340.1:0-4338 GCA_036745175.1 Kineosporiaceae bacterium | reverse complement strand
GGGGGGGGGGGGGGGGGGGGGGGGGGGGGGGGGGCGGTGAGTGGGGGGCGGGGGAGCGGTGAGCCGGGGGCCGGCGGGTCGGTGGGCCGGCGAGCCGGTGGCCGGTGGCCGGTGGGCTCAGCCGCGTCGGCGTCCGAGCCGGAACCCGACCCACACGCCGACGAGGGCGATCGCCGCGCCGACGAGGACGCTGCCGAGCTGGGAGCCGACGCCGGCCGCGACCCCGGGCCTGGTGGCCGCGGCCTCCGGACGGGTGAACACCCGACCCACCGGGCCGGCCGCAGCGGCCGGTACGGCGCCCGCCTCGGTCGGCGGCGCGGCGGGCACCGCCCCGCCGGCCTCGACCGCCCCGCCGGTGAGCAGCAGCGCGTCGACGGCGGCGAAGAACTCGCCGGCCGTCTTACGGGCCACCCCGCTGAGCACCCGCTGGCCGACGCCGCCCACGGCGCCGCCGACGACGGCGTCCGCGTCGTAGCTGAGCAGCGTGCCCTCGCCCGAGGCGTCGAGCCGCACCTTCACGTCCGCGTTCACGGTCCCGGGGGCGCCCGACCCCGACGCCTTGAGCGTGAACGCCGACGGCGGTGCGCCGTCGGCGAGCTGGACGTCGCCCAGGTAGCTGCCCTTGATGCTCGCGACGCCGGCGGTGACGGTCATCCGGTAGCGGTCCGGACCGACCGCCTCGAGCTGCTCGCAGCCGGGGATCGTCCGGACCAGGACGCCCGGGTCGTTGAGGGCGGCGTAGACCTGCTCGGGTGTGGCGTGCAGGGTGGCGGTTCCGCTGACCTTCACGGTGTTCTCCTCGGACGGCGTGCCCCACGGGTCGGCACGACGCTACTGCCGCGCGGGGCGTGCGTGGTCGGCGAACCCTGACAACTCCACCCCCCGGGACCTTCAAGATCACCGTAGGGCAGAGAATGTGCCCGAACATTCGGGCACATCCGCTGCCTGGCGGTGATCTTGAAGAGAGGTGGCGCCGGTGGCCAGGACCTGGACGCTCGTGGGCCCGGACGGCCGCCCGTACGCGAGCGACGTGCCCGGGACGCTCGGCGGGCACCGTCGCAGCAAGGTCTACGGCCGGCTCGACTGCCCCGGCGCGCTGCGCTGGATCGCCCGCGGCCACTACGTGACGCAGCGGGTGTTCTTCCTCGACGAGGCGGCCGCGCGCGCGGCGGGCTACCGGCCGTGCGCCGTCTGCCTGGCCGAGGACTACCGCGCCTGGAAGGCGGCGTCCGGCGCCTAGCCCCGGCGTCCGGGCAGCGAGCCGAGGTCGCCCGCGGCGTGGGCGGCGCGCAGGTCGAACAGCTCGGACGGCGAGATCGGCATCCGGCGGATCGGGAAGCCCTCGGCGTCCTCGACGGCGGCGGCGAGCACGGCCATCCCCGGGATGACGCCGGCCTCGCCGGCGCCCTTGATCCCCAACGGGTTGAGCGGGGACGGCGTCTCGAGGTGGTCGGTCTCGATCGTGGGCACCTCGGTCGCGTACGGCATGAGGAAGTCCATGAACGAGGCGTTGAGGATCTGCCCGTTCTCGTCGTAGGCGATCCGTTCGTAGAGCGCCCCGCCGACGCCCTGCGCGACACCGCCGTGCACCTGGCCCTCGACGATCATCGGGTTCACCAGGGTGCCGCAGTCGTGGACGACGCAGTAGCGCAGCACGTGGATCTCGGCCGTCTCCGGGTCGGTCTCGACGACGGCGGCGTGCATGCCGGACGCGAAGGTCGAGCGAACCGGCGAGTAGTAGTCGGTGGCCTCCAGACCCGGCTCGTCGTCGTCGGCGACCGGGGGTGCGTCCTGCGGGCGTCCGCCCGCGAACTGGGTGGCGGCCGCCGCGCTCGCGTCGAACGCGTAGCGCAGCGGGTTCGACAGGACCGCCACCGTCTTCAGCGGGATGTGGGTGCCGTGGGCGCCCTTGACCCGGACGTCGCCGGCGACGATCTCGAGGTCGTCGGCCGACACCTCGAGCGCGTCGGCCGCGATCCGCAGCGCCTTGTCGCGGACCTTGCCGGCCGCGAGCCCGGCGGCGTTGCCGCTCATCACCGCGGCCCGGGAGGCGAACGTGCCGACGGCGTAGCCGAAGCGCCGGGTGTCGCCGGACGTCACGTGGACGTCCTCGACCGGCACCCCGAGGACGTCGGCGACGATCTGCGCGAAGGCCGTGGCGTGGCCCTGGCCCTGGGTGGTGAGGCCGATCGCGACGTTGACCCGGCCGGACGTCTCGACCTGGACGTGCGCGCCCTCGTACGGGCCCACGCCGGTGCCCTCGACGTAGCAGGCGATGCCGATCCCGACCCGGCGTCCCTGCGCCGCGGCCTGCGCACGGTAGGCCTCGAAGTCGTCCCAGCCGACGAGCGCCTCGAGCTTCGCCAGCAGGGCGGGGTAGTCGCCGGAGTCGTAGATGAGCGGGCGACCGTCCTGGAAGGTCAGGCCGTGGTCGTACGGGAACTCGTCGGGCTGGATGAAGTTCACGGCCCGGACCCGCGCGCGGTCCTTCCCGAGCGTCTGCGCGATAGCGTCCAACGTCCGCTCCATCGCGTAGACCCCTTGCGGGCGACCGGCTCCGCGGTACGGCGTGACGATGACCGTGTTCGTGTAGAGCGAGCTGAACTCGACGCGGTACGCGCCCGGCTTGTACGGGCCGAGCAGCTGGGTCGCGGTGATGATCGGCACGATGATCCCGTACGGCGTGTAGGCGCCGTTGTCGTGCCAGAACGTCACGTCGAGCCCGAGGAGCCGCCCGTCGTCGTCGAAGCCGACCCGGACCCGTTGCAGCTGCTGGCGTTCGTGCGCGCTGGAGACGAAGTGCTCGCGCCGGTCCTCGGTCCACGTGACGGCCGCGCCGAGCGTGCGCGCCGCCCAGGGAACGAGCACCTCCTCCGGCCACGGGTGGACGATCTTCACCCCGAAGCCGCCGCCGACGTCCGGCGTGATGCAGTCCACCGAGACGAGCGGCAGGCCGAGCTTGGCGGCGACCGCGGCGCGGACGCCGGTCGAGGTCTGCGTCGACGACCAGATCTGCAGCCGGCCCTCGTCCGGGTGCCACCGGGCGAGGACGCCCCTGCCCTCCAACGGCGAGCTGGCGCTGCGCTCGACGTCGAGGTCGAGCTCGAGGACGTGCGGGGCGGCCTCGATCGCCGCCCGGGCGTCCCCGACCTCCTGGACGAGGTGGGCCGCCACGTTGCCGGGGACGTCGGCGTGGACGAGCGCCGCGGCGTCCCGGGCGGCCGCGACCCCGACGACGGCGGGCAGCGCCTCGTAGGAGACCCGGACCCGTTCGGCGGCGTCCTCGGCGACGTAGCGGTCCTGCGCGACGACCATGACGACGGGCTCGCCCATGTACTTCACCTCGTCGCGGGCCAGCGCGAAGCCGGTGCGGCCGTGGGTGAGCGCGGGGTGCGGGATGAGCATCGGCAGCGCCTCGGCGACCCGGGTGCCCTGCTCGACGTCGGACGCCACGAGGTCGTCGTAGGTGTAGATCGCGACGAGCCCGTCGACGTCGAGGGCGTCGGTGACGTCGATGTCGGTGACCCGGGCATGCGCGACCGTGCTCCGGACGAAGGCGACGGCGAGCGCGTCGTGGCCGAGGTCGTCGAGGAAGCGGCCGCCGCCGGTGAGCAGCCGGACGTCCTCGCTGCGCAGGACACGGCTGCCGACGAGCGAGGAGCCGCCGGTCGCCAGGTCCGGCCCGGCCGTCCGGGACCGCGCGGCCGGTGCGGCCGGTGCGGTGCCCGCGACCGCCTTCTTCGTAGCCCGGCGCCGGGGCGCGGCGGCCTTCTTCGCCGGGGTGTCGGTCACGACGGCGTCCCCTCGGTCGTGGTCAGCTCGGCGGCGCGCAGCACCGCGGCGACGATGTTCTGGTAGCCGGTGCAGCGGCACAGGTTGCCGGCGATCGCCTCCCGGGCCTGCTCCGAGGTCGGTGACGGGTTCTCCTGCAGGTAGGCGGTGACCGTCGTGAGGAAGCCCGGCGTGCAGAACCCGCACTGGAGCGCGTGGCACTCCCGGAACGCCTGCTGCACCGCGGAGAGCGCCGGGCCGCCACCGGTGGGGGCGAGCCCCTCGACCGTCGTCACGTCGTGGCCCTCGGCGCTCGCGGCGAGCATGAGGCAGGCGCGCACCGGCTGACCGTCCAGGAGCACCGTGCAGGCACCGCAGACGCCGTGCTCGCAGCCGACGTGGGTGCCGACCAGCCGCAGGTCGTGGCGCAGGCAGTCCGACAGCAGCCTGCGCGACGGCACCTGGACGACGAACGTCGACCCGTTGACCGTGAGCGTGAGGTCGAGCTGCTGCTCGGTCATCCCGCGGCCACCTCCCGGGTGTCGGCCGCGGCCGCGACCGCGGCGG
>DAIOGQ010000339.1:0-4370 GCA_036745175.1 Kineosporiaceae bacterium | reverse complement strand
GGCGTCGGGACGTGGTGCCGGCCACCGGACCTCCTCTGCCTGCGCGTGCCGGTCCGCCGGGCACTGCGGCGCTGCGCTCGGACGGGCGGGGTGTCGCCCCGGCCTCCTGTCGATCCTCGTCATGAGCACGGGCAGCGCGGTATTGCCTCTTGGTGCTAGGCCTCCGGTCACATGGGCCACCCCGATCGGGCCCACCCCCGGACGGCGGGCGCCGCGCCGCGACCGGCCGCCTACAGTGAGTGGGTGACGACCGTCGACCACCCGGCCGCCCAGCCCGACCGCGCGTTCCCGCCGGCCGGCCACCACGGGCCGCCGGACCTCGCCGAGGTCACCCGGGTCGGGCAGCTCGTCGTCGGCAACGTCGAGCGGGTCGTCCGCGGCCGGCGGGAGGCCGTCGAGCTGGTCACCGTCGCCCTGCTCGCGGGCGGTCACGTCGTCGTCGAGGACGTCCCCGGGACCGGCAAGACGACCCTCGCGCGGGCCGTGGCCCGCTCGGTGGGCGGGGGCTTCCACCGGATCCAGGCGACCGCCGACCTGCTGCCGGCCGACATCACCGGCTCGTCCGTCTGGGACCCGGCCGGGCAGCGCTTCACGTTCGTCCCCGGCCCGGTCTTCGCGAACGTCGTGCTCGTCGACGAGCTCAACCGGACGCCGCCGCGCACCCAGTCCGCCTTCCTCGAGGTGATGGACGAGGCCGCGGTGACCGTCGACGGGGTCCGGCACCCGGTGCCCGACCCGTTCTTCGTCGTCGCCACCCAGAACCCGCTCGAGCAGCACGGCACCTACCCGCTCCCCGAGGGTCAGCTCGACCGGTTCGCGGTCCGGCTGCGGCTCGGCGGGCTCGACGCCGCGAGCGAGCTCCTCGTCGTCCGCGAGCAGCTCGCCGGGCCGACCGTCGACCAGCTCGGCCCCGTCGTCGACGCCGACGAGGTCCGCAGGGCCCGGACCGCCGTCCGCAGGCTGCACGTCGCCGACCCGGTGCTCCAGCACGCCCTCGCGCTCGTGCGGCGGACCAGGGAGGACCCCCGGGTGCGGCTCGGCGCGAGCAGCCGGGCGGCGATCATCCTCGTCCGGTGCGCGCAGGCCCGCGCCGCGCTCGCCGGCCGGGACTACGTCACGCCGGACGACGTCCGCGCGCTCGCCGTCCCCGTGCTCGCGCACCGGCTCTCGTTGCCCGCCGCGACCCCCGGCGGCACCGCCGCCGAGGCCCTCGTCGCCGAGATCGCGACCTCGATGCCGGTCCCGGTGCAGGGCTGAGGTCCGTCGCCGTGCCCGACGACGTGCCGGCCCGGGACCCGGGCCCGGGCGGGCCGTACGCAGCCGACCCGCCGGCCGGCGACGCCCGGCCGGCGCTCGGTCGCCCGTTCGTCGAACCGGTCGTCGTCCGCCCGCTCGCGGTCGCACCGGTCCTGGGCGCGCTCGCGTTCGGCTGGCTCGGGCTGCGGTCGGACAACCCGTGGCTGCTCCTGCTCGCCTGCGCGGCCGTCGGGCCGTTCCTCGTCTCGTGGGTCGGCCGGCCGCGGCTGGAGTCGGTCGGGGTGGCGTCCGGGCTCCCGCCGCGAGCCGTCGTCGGCGAGGCGGTCGCGTGGACGGCGGTGGTGCGCAACACCGGCCGCCGGACGTCGCCCCCGCTGCTGCTCACCGACCGCGTCGCCGGCTACCCCGACGCGAGCGTCGTCGTCGAGCCGGTGCCGGCGGGCGGGACCGCGCACGTGACCCTGCGGCGAACGGCGTCCCGGCGGGCGTTCGCCACCGGCCACGAGATCACGCTCGCGACGACGGCGCCGTTCGGCATGGTCGAGCGCCGCCGCGTGCTCGCCAACGACCGGCTCGCCGCCGTCCACCCCGCGCCGGGGCGGGCCGCCGAGGTGGTCGCCCGCGGCGGGGACGGGGACGACCCGGCCGGCGCCGCGGCCCGGACCGGGCCCGACCTGCACGCCGTCCGGGAGTGGCGCCCGGGCGACGAGGCGCGGCACGTGCACTGGCGCGGCACCGCGCGGCACGGCCGCCTCGTCGTCGTCGAGCCCGAGCGGACCCTCTCGCGCCGGCTCGCCGTCGTCGTCGCCGGGGAGCCGTCGTCGCCCGGCTGGGAGGACCTGCTCGCGCGGGTCGCCGGGACGGTCGTCGTCGCGGCACGGACGGACCGGGAGATGCTCGTGCTCGCCCGCGACGTCCGCGCGGCCCGCTACTTCCCCGACCGCACCCGCCGGCCCGGGCCGGACGGCGCCGCGCCGTCCGCCGGGCTCGCCGCCGGGTCGGGTGACGCAGCGGCCGACGGGCTCGCCGCCGTCGTGAGCCGGGACGCCGCCGAGCTGTTCGACCTGCTCGCCGCGCTCGACGCGGTGACCGCCCCGGACGGGGACGACCTGCGCCGCGCCGCGCGGTGGGCCGGGCCCGGCTCCGACGTGGTCGTCGCGACGACCCGGCCGCTCGAGGCCGGCTGGTGGGCCGACGCAGGCGCGCGGGCCGCGGCCGCCGGGGTCCGGCTGTCGGTGCTCGACGCCACGCCGCAGGGCGCCGGCCACGAGGTGACGACGTGAGGCCGGCGCGCGCCACGGGGCCCGCAGGGGGGCGTCCCCCGGCGCCGCGGACCGTGGGGCTGTGGCGGCCGCTCGCCGCCCGGCCGGCCGCCGGGAGCGAGGGCCCCGACGACCCGGTGCTGCGCTCCGCCGTCGTCGGCGTGCACGTGTCGGCCCTCGCGGCGCTCGCGGCCGCCGGCGTCCTGCCGCCGCCGGTCATGGTCCTGGCCGTCGCGGTGGCGGTCGGGTTCTCGCTGCTGGCCCGGGCCTGCCTGACCCGGCCCGGCCTCGGCCCGCTGCGGATCGGCCTGTGGGCCGCGATCGCGCTGGTCACCGTCGTCGTCCCGTTCGCGCTCGTGCTGGCCGGCGGGGCGGCCTCGGCGACGGCGCTCGGCGTCTTCGTCGCGGGCTTCCTCGCCGCGACGTCCGCCGACCAGGACGGCACCCGGCGGGCCATGCTCATGAACCTCGTCCTCGGGCTCGCCGTCCTGGCGCTCGCCGTGGGCCTCGGGCCGTTCCTGCGGCCCGGGCTCGGTGCCGGGCTCGCCGTCCCGGTCGTCACGGGCTGGACCGCCGCGCTCGTCGCCCTCGTCCGGGCCGCCCGCCGCTACCCGGTGTCGGCGGCCCCGGTCCGGGTCGAGGCCGACGCGCCGGCCGCCGGCCGGCCGCCGACGCCGTGGTGGCGCGGGCCGGTCGCGGGCGTCGTCACGGTGACCATGCTGGTCTCGCTCCTCGCGTTCGCCGTCGTGAGCCGGCTGCCGGACTCCTCCGCCGCCGACCCGGCCGCGTCCGGCGACGGCGGGTTCCTCGGCGGCTCCGGGCCGGGGACCGGGGCGGCGCCGCGCAGCGTCGGCTCGACGTACTCCGGCGGCAGCCTCGACCTGCGCTCGCGCGGCGACCTGCCGGACGAGCCGGTCATGCTCGTGCCGCAGGGCTCCCCGACGCTGTGGCGCTCGGCCGTCCTCGACCTCTACACCGGCGCCGCGTGGGTGCAGCCCGGGCTCACCGGCGGCGACGTCGACCCGGTGCGCGGGACGGTCGACCTCACCGACCCGGGCGACCCCGCGCTCCCGGGCGCCCCCGCCCGGACCGACGCCGTCCGCTGGCTCGCGCCGGGCCCCTTCTCGCTGCCGCGCCCCGGGGTCGCGCAGTCGGTGACGCTGGCCGGCTCCGACCGGGCGGTCCGCGCGGTCGACGGCACGGTCGTCGTGCCGCACGGCGGCGACGGCTCGGGCTCGGACGACGAGGTCGGCTTCACGGTGGCCTCGCTCGGCCGTCCGGAGACCGGGGGGACGGCCGAGCCGGGCACGGCTGGCCCGGACCGGCTCCGTGCGGCGGCGTCCGGCGGCGGCCCGGTCGCGGGCGACCCGCAGGGCGCGGACGCCGGGCGCTGGCTCCAGCTGCCGGGCACGCTGCCCGGGCGGGTCCGCGACCTCGGGGTCAGGCTCGCCGCGCAGCCGACCCGGTTCGACGCCGTCCGCGCCGTCGAGGACCACCTGCGTGCGACCGCCACGTACCGGCTCGACGCGCCCGTCCCGGCCGAGGACGCGGACGCCGTCGACCACTTCCTCTTCGAGTCCCACGAGGGCTACTGCGAGCAGTTCGCCTCGGCCGAGGTCGTGCTGCTGCGCTCGGCGGGGATCCCGGCTCGGCTCGCGGTCGGGTTCGCCGGCGGCGAGCCCGCGGTCGGGCCGGACGGCGCACCGGCCGAGCCGGGCGTCGCGGGCGACCTCACCGGTGCCCGGCTCGTCCGTGGGACGCAGGCCCACGCGTGGGTCGAGGTGTGGTTCCCGCAGGTCGGCTGGGTGTCGTCGGACCCGACCGCCGGGACGACGCTCGCGGACCCGCCGG
>DAIOGQ010000338.1:0-4410 GCA_036745175.1 Kineosporiaceae bacterium | reverse complement strand
CTCATCGACATCGCGCTCCAGCTCGCCCAGGAGCGCGACCTCGCCGCCACCGGCGCACGCTGACCACCACCCGCCCCACCCCGCGGCTACTTGCGAGTCCTACCCACTTGCTGGGTCTGACTCGCTAGTAACCGCCGACGACGGAGACCTGATGGAGCTCATCCCGCACGTCATCGACGGCCAGGAGGTCGAGTCCGCCTCGGGGGCCCGGTTCGCCACCGTGGACCCGTGGACCCGGACGGCGTACGCGGACGTCGCGCTCGGCGGCGCCGAGGACGCCGACCGCGCCGTCACCGCCGCCCGTCGGGCGTTCGACGAGGGCCCCTGGCCGCGGATGGGTCTGGCCGAGCGCGGGGCGCTGATCCACCGGCTCGCCGACCTCGTCACCGAGCACGCCGACGAGCTGGCGACGGCCGACACCCGCGACATGGGCAAGCCGGTCACCGACGCGAAGACCAAGGACGTGCCCCGCACGGCGCAGAACTTCCGCTTCTTCGCCGACCACGCCCGGCTCGTCACCGCCGAGGCGCTGCCGATGGACTCGGGGCACCACGCCTACTCGACCTACCCGCCCGCGGGGGTCGTCGCCGCGATCGCGCCGTGGAACTTCCCGCTCATGCTCGAGTCGTGGAAGGTCGCGCCCGCGCTCGCCTGGGGCAACACCGTCGTCCTCAAGCCGGCCGAGGACACCCCGGCGTCAGCGACGATCCTCGCCCGGCTGGCCCTGCAGGCGGGTCTGCCGCCGGGTGTGCTCAACGTCCTGCACGGGTTCGGCCCGGACTCCGCGGGCGCCGCGCTGACCGAGCACCGCGGCGTCGACCGGATCACCTTCACCGGTGAGAGCGGCACCGGCCGCGCCATCGCCCGCGCGGCGTCCGCGAACCTCGTGCCGGTGAGCCTGGAGCTCGGCGGCAAGGGCGCGAACCTCGTCTTCGACGACGCCGACCTCGAGAACGCCGTGGACTGGTCGATCAAGGCGATCTTCACCAACGCCGGCCAGGTGTGCCTCGCCGGCTCGCGGCTCTACGTCCAGCGCGGGATCTACGCAGCGTTCGTCGAGGCGTTCGTCGCGGCCGCGGAGGCGCTCGTCCTCGGTGACCCGAAGGACCCCGCGACGCAGCTCGGACCGTTGGCGTCGCAGGAGCACTACAAGAAGGTCCGGTCCTACGTCGACGAGCTGGACGCCGCGGGGGGCGCCGCCGGCCGCGCGGCGACCGGCGGCCTCGGCGACGGCTGGGTCGTGCGGCCCACGGTCGTCCTCGACGCCCCGCTCGACGCCCGGGTCTGCCGCGAGGAGATCTTCGGCCCGGTCGTGACGATCCACGCCTTCGACACCGAGGCCGAGGCGGTGGCGCTCGCCAACGACACCCGCTACGGCCTGAACGCCATGGTGTTCACCGAGAACCTGTCCCGGGCGCACCGGGTCTCGGCCGCGCTGCGAGCGGGAACGGTCTGGGTGAACTGCTTCTTCGTCCGCGACCTGCGCGCACCGTTCGGCGGCGTCGGCGACTCGGGCGTCGGCCGCGAGGGCGGCACCTTCAGCCGGGAGTTCTTCACCGAGCCCAAAGCCGTCGTCATGCAGATCACGCGCTGACGCTGCCCGAGATCACCGCCACACAGAGGATCTGCCCTCCGGAGCGGGCAGACTCGCTGCGTCCTGGTGATCATGGATGGTGGGGCGCTCGGATCCGGACGGCGGGACGGTCCCGTCAGGGCGTCCGGACCCAGCGGGCGCGTTCGGCGTCGTCGATCCGCGGGCACGACAGGCACCTGGGCGCCGGGGACGGCGTAGGCGAGGCAGCAGGAGACCCGCGACCGGACGAGCTCGACCGTGCCGTCCGGCCGGGCGAACGACCTGAACCCGCCGGTCCCGACGAAGGGCACGAGACGCCCGCGCCCGCGCGGGGGCAGGACGGCGGCGGCCTCTCGGGCCCCGACCTCACCCGGCGCCGCCTCCCACACGGCGTCGACGAGCGCGTCGCTCACGAAGCCCCACAGTGCGTGCCGGCCGCGCCGTCCGCGCCGGCCCCAGGCCGCGAGGAAGCCGGTCGCGTGCTCGGCCAGCTCGGCGCGCAGTGCCGCGCGCAGCGCCTCGAGGTCGGCGACCGGGGCGGCGTCCCGGTGACCGGCGTCCGGGTCGTCCGGGAGACAGGCGAACCGCGGCGACAGCACGGCCACGGCGTCGGGCCAGCCGACGTCGGACAGGCGGAGCGCGATCCGGTCGGAACGCAGCCCCGGGACCCGCCGGGCGTGCACGAAGGGCACCGCGGCGGCGGACGCCACCGCGGCCAGGTACCAGCCGAGCAGGTACGCCGGCGCGACGGTGTCCGGCACGTCGCCGACCGTCCCCGACGGGACGAGTGCGCACACGTTCCCGTGCACCCTGGCGAGCAGTGCGTCGAGTGCGTCGGCAGCCTGCAGGTCGGCCGTCGTCGTCCAGCCGGGCTCCTCCGCGGGGACGTCGGACCGCACCGCGAGCCGCTCGTCGCCGGCAGCGCGGCGATGCTCTCGTGCAACGGGCGGCGCCCGGCCGGCCCCGCGGGCAGCGTGCCGGGCGCGGCCGCCGTCACGACGGCGCCTCGCCGAGCGGGCCCTTGTCCACGTCGTCGAGGATGTCACCGCCGAGTGCGAGCGTCGACGGACCCTGCCGACCGTCGCGCGGGACCCGACGTCGCCGCACGGGTGGCATCGGCCGGCGCGTGGTGGTCACCGGTCGAGGGTCGCCCCCACGCGCACGTCCCGGCCCGGCGGTCCGGGCGCGAACACGGCTGACACCACCCCGCCCGGGAGCAGCGGGTGAGCGGCGGTGAGTCCGCCCGTGATGACGACGTCGTCCGCCTCCAGCCGGCGACCGTAGCGTCGTCCGACCTCGTTCGCGAGCCAGGTGACGCCGGACGCCGGGTGACCACCCGCAGCCGCGCCGGTGGCCCCGGCGACGCACACGTCGTCCACGAGCAGCCGGACGCCGACCGCCGGCAGGTCGTCGAGCGGCAGCCGGTCGCCGAGGACCACCCAGCCCGCCGACGAGCCGTCGGACGTGTTGTCCTCCAACCGGAACCGGTACCCCGACCACACCGAGTCGACGACCTCGAGGCAGGCGAACGCCCCCGCCCGCGACGCGTCTCGGCCGGCACCCGCGCCCCGGCAGGCGTCGAGGACGTCGTCGACCGTGCAGCCGGGCGCCAGCGGCCGCCCGAGCCTCAGGGCGATCTCCGGCTCGACCCTCGGCTGGACGGCGGCGCCCGGGACGACGGCCGGCCGGCCGCCGGCCTCGCGGGACGTCCCGTCCAGGAGCATGACGTCGGTCAGCGGCCCGAGGTTGGGCTCGGCGACGCCCATCTGCTCGCGCATCGCGCGCGAGGTGTAGCCGAGCTTCCAGCCGACGACGCGCTCTCCTCGCCCGAGGCGCAGCGCCGTGACCTCGCGCTGGACGGCATAGGCGTCGTCGAGCGTGCCGGCGCCGCCGGACAGCGGCGCGTCGAGCAGCCGTCGCGACGCCCGGGCCGCCACGAGCAGGCGCGCGACCTCCCCCGGGTCAGTGCTCGGGCTCGTGGCCGATCACCCGCGCCGCGAGCACGATGTCGCCGGACCAGCCGCAGTCGCCGCAGAAGCAGACGAACACGCGGTCGGCGCCGGTCCAGTACTCGGTCGTGATCCCGCGGCCGCCGTCCGCGAGGGACAGCGGCGCCGCGCAGCCCGGGCAGAACCGTGGCGCGTCCCGCCGGTGCGCCTGCACGTCCTGCGGGTACCACCCGCGTCCGGTGTCGCCGCCGACGGGCGGCGACACCGGCGGGTCGTGGAGGGCCGTCATCGCCGAGCGTCCCTCATCGCGGGGCGGCCGTCATCAGAACTGGTTCTCCGTAGCTTCCCACGCCTCGATGTGGAGCTTCTTCAAGGCGTCCTTCTGCGGGCTGAAACGCATCGACGCCATCTCGATGAAGTCGAGGGCGAACGACGGGCCGGCGTGGAACTTGTTCTTCTCGCACGGCAGGTCGATCCGGTCCCGCGGTTCCCGGATCACCCCCAGCGGATCCTCGCCGCGGGCGACCTTGGCCATCTCGGACTTGAACATCTTGCGCAGCATCGAGACGCCGACGTCGGACCGGCCGAGATGCTCCGCGGTCCGGTCGGTCACCTTGCCCTGCGTCACCCAGGCCATGATGTCCTGGCCCTCGACGTAGTCGACGCGGTGGCGGCCCTTGTCGTCGAAGACCGGGATCTCGTAGTCGGGCACCTGAGGCTGCTCGGGGTAGGGCACGCCCTTCGGCGCGTGGGTCGTGTAGAGCATGAACCGGGTCGTGTGCCGGTCGATCGGAACCCGGATCTGCATCTGCTCGACGTTCGCGCCGCCGACGCGCATGTTGTACGGGAAGACGAGCGGGTGGCCGACCTTCCAGTCGTCGTCCTCCT
>DAIOGQ010000337.1:0-4428 GCA_036745175.1 Kineosporiaceae bacterium | reverse complement strand
CCTCGCCCGGACCGCGGGCCTGCTCGGCCAGCTCGCCGAGGAGCGCCGCCGTCCGATCGCGATGGACGTCTACACGTCCGTCGACCGCAACGCCACATACGTCGAGCCGGACTGAAGGAGCCCGATGGCCGAGATCTGCGCGATCATCGCCTCGACGCACCACCCCTTCTACTACCGCGCCAGCACCTCGACCGGTCCGGACCGGCCCCCGTTCGCCGACGCCTGGGTGGCGAAGATCGAGACGTTCCGGGCGACGCTCACCGCCGCCCGGCCCGATGTGCTGCTGCTCGTCGGCAGCGACCACTTCCATCAGCTCTGGCTCGACAACATGCCGCAGTTCCTCGTCGGGCACGCCGAGCAGTACGACGCGAACTGGTACAACGAGGAACGCGAGTTCGGCCTCCCGCGGATGCACATGCTCGGCGACCGCGACCTGTCGGGGCACGTGCTGCGCGGCGGCCTCGACGCCGGCTTCGACCTGGCGTTCAGCAACGAGCTGCGGCTCGACCACAGCGTCACGTGCCCGATCATCACCCTCCGGCCGCAGAACGACCTGCCTGTCGTCCCGGTGTACACGAACATCTTCGCCCCGCCTCTGCCGCAGCCCAGGCGGTTCGTCGAGCTCGGCAGGGCGCTGCGGACACTCGTCGAGTCGTGGCCGAGCGACAAGCGGGTGGCGATCATCGGCACCGGTCACCTCTCGCTCGAGCTCGGCGGACCGCGCCAGTTCGGCCCGCACGGCCCCGACCCCGAGTTCGACCGCAGGGCCGTCGAGTGGATCGCGAGCGGCGACACCGAGCGGGCGCTGGCCGAGGTGACGATCGAGAACCTGCTGGAGCCCGGGAACGCGACCCAGGGGTTCATGGACTTCATGCTCATGATGGGCGTGGCCGGGGACGGCGTCCCGGCCGACTACTCGGACGGGCTGGACCTGTTCCACACGATGGAGGCGTACTTCACCTGGTACCCCGGCGCGGACCCGCGCCGGGTGCCGGCGCCGGCCGCCGCCTCCGCGAGCGAGCCGGTGTCATGGTCCGGACCCGTTGCTGCGCAGGAGGTCTGAGATGAGCCGCTACCTCGTCGACAAGTTCCTCCTCACCGTCGACCGCGACCCCGCGCTCGTCGAGCGCTACCGGGAGGACCCGCGCGGGACGGTGGACTGGTGGGAGGCCGAGGAGGCGAACCGGCTGCTCGGCTGCGCGGTGCAGGAGTCCTCCACGTGGCTCGCGTTCGCCGACGACGAGCGCGAGGCGTTGGCGACCCACGACTACCCGAGGCTCTTCGCGCTCGGGGCGCACCCGTTCCTCACCCTGACCCTGTTCATCGCGATGTTCGAGCGGGACCACGCCGAGCCGCTCGGGTTCCAGCTCGAGTACGCCCGGCGGCTGGCGGGCTTCACGCTGCCCTACCCGGACACCGCGACCTGACCGGTGGGGTTGCTTCCTCGGCCTCTTCTGCTCCGGTGGTCCAGGGTCCATGTCAAGACATTCGCACCATGCAACGAGTCCGTCACGCCGCGATCGGAACCCGAGCAGGAACCAGCTCAGCCCGCGAGCATGCTGAGCTCGAAGCTGTAGCGCGACGCCGCGTAGATGTGACTGCCGTACTCGACGACGCGGCCGTGGTCGTCGAAGGCCGTCCGCTGCATCGTCAGCAGGGCCGCGCCACGCGGCTCGCCGAGCAGGCGGGCCTCCTCGGCCGTCGCCGTCCGGGCGCCGATCGACTGGTCCGCCGCATGGAGCTGGATCCCCAGGCCGCGGATCACCTCGTAGAGGCCGCGCTCCTCGAGACTGTCGACGGTGAGGCCCTCGACGAGGCCCGGGATCGTGTGCGGCAGGTAGTTGCACATCCGGGCGATCGGCATCCCCGCGGCCGACCGGAGCCGCACGAGCATCGTCACAGGGGTGCCGACGGGCACCGCGAGCGCCTCGGCGACCGTGCCGGCCGCGGGCTCCGGGCGCAGGGACAGCACCTTCGTCGTCGGCTCCTGCCCGCTGCCCCGCAGGTCCTCGTACAGGCTGCTCAGCCCGAGCGGGCGCCGGACCTTGGGCTGGACGACGCGGGTGCCGATGCCGCGTCGCCGGACGAGGACGCCCTTGTCGACGAGGTACTGCATCGCCCGGCGCATCGTCGGGCGGGACAGCCCGAGCTGCTGGGCGAGGAACACCTCGTTGTCCAGGCGGGTCCCCGGCGGCAGCCGGCCGTCCGAGATCGCCGCCTCGAGGGACTGCGCGACCTGGAAGTACAGCGGCACGGGGCTCGACCGGTCGAGGGACCGCATCGTCGACAGCACCTGGGTGGCGCTGCCGACCGCCGGGGTGTCTGCATCGGTGGGCACGCCCACAGTATGGGGCCAGGCCGGCGTAACGTCATATATTGCTTATGTAAAGACAAAGTATTGACATGGGTCGCCGGCCGGGGTTGGATGTCCGTGGCGCGCGCCGCACGACGAGCGCCGCAGACGTCCTCGGCGGCTCGACCGCGACATCTACACCGTCGTGCAGCAGGGCCCGTACCCCGTCGAGCCGCACGTCCCGCTGCCGATCGGCGCGCGGACCGCCGGCTACTGCACCGGGTGCGGGCTGCGCCCCGTACGGCGCCGGCCCCACTGACCCACGACGTCCCGGAACGCGGAGCAGAGAGGCAGTCGGATGACCGTCAAGGTCGGTGTCATCGGTACCGGGATGATCGGCTCGGAGCATGTCGGCCGGTTGTCCCGCCAGGTGGTGGGGGCCCGGGTGAGCGCCGTGTTCGATGTCGCCACCGAGCGCGCCGCCGAGGTCGCCGCGCCGGCGGGGGCCACGGCGCACACGAGCTGGGAGGCGCTCGTCGCCGACCCGGGCGTCGACGCGGTCGTCATCGCCTCTCCCGGTGAGCTGCACCCGGACCAGACCGTGGCATGCATCGAGGCCGGCAAGCCGGTGCTCTGCGAGAAGCCGCTCGCGACCACGCCTGCCGAGGCGCTGCGGGTGGTGCAGGCCGAGGCCGCGACCGGCAGGCGGCTCGTCCAGGTCGGTTTCATGCGCCGCTACGACCTCGGCTACATCGACGTCAAGAAGGCGATGTCGGACGGCACGATCGGTGAGCCGCTGCTCGCGCACGCCGTGCACCGCAACGCCTCGGTGCCGGACTTCTTCCAGGGCGAGATGTCGATGACCGACTCCGTCGTCCACGAGTTCGACGTGTTCCGCTGGCTGTTCGACAGCGAGATCACGGCGGTCACCGTCGTCCCGGTCAAGCAGAGCCCGCTCGGCGCCCCGCACCTGCGGGACCCCCAGATCGTCCTGCTCCGGATGACCGGCGGCGAGGTGGTCACGGTCGAGTCGTTCGTCAACTGCCGGTACGGGTACGACGTCCGGTGCGAGGTCGTCGGCTCGCTCGGCACCGTCTCGCTCGACAACCCGCGAACGACCGTCGTCATCGGTGGCGCAGGGCGCAGCGAGCGGATGCCGGCCGACTGGCGCGAACGGTTCGCCTCCGCCTACCTCACCGAGCTCCAGGTGTGGGTGGCCGACGTCGCCGCCGGCCGGGTCGACGGCCCGAGCGCCTGGGACGGCTACGCGGCGACCGCGGTCGCCGACGCCGCGGTGACGTCGTACGGCAAGGGCGAGCGGGTCGATATCGACCTCGCCGCCAAACCCGCCCTCTACGCGTGACCTGTCACCTCCGGCCGCCGAGACCGCAGCAAGGAGCCGCTTCATGAAGCTCGCCCTCGACCCGTACATGCAGTTCTTCGGCACGCCCGGCCGGCTGAGGTTCGACGGCATCATGACGGTCCGCGTCGTCGCGGGGGAGGACCGGGCGAAGGCCTCCAGCGTGTTCATGCGCGAGGAGATCCGTAAGCGCACGGCAGGTTGGTGACGGGGATGGCGAACGGGCGGCCGGCCGGTCCCCTCGAGGTGCTCACGGTCGGCCGGGTCGGTGTCGACCTGTACCCCCAGCAGTCCGGCGTCCCGCTCGCCGAGGTCCTGACCTTCGCCAGGTCGCTCGGCGGGACCGCGACGAACGTCGCGGTCGGCGCTGCCCGGCTCGGTCGCCGCGCCGCCGTCCTCACCAAGGCGGGCGCCGACGGGTTCGGTGACTACGTCCGGACGGCGGTGGCCCGCTTCGGGGTCGACCCGACCTACGTGGGCACCGCGGCCGACCTGCAGACGCCGGTCGTCTTCTGCGCGCTCGACCCGCCCGAGGACCCGCCGCTGCTGTTCTACCGGCAGCCCGTCGCCCCGGACCTCATGCTGACCCCGGCCGACGTCCCCTGGGACCTCGTCGCCGACGTCCCGCTGCTCTGGGTCACCGGCACCGGGATGTCGGTCGACCCGTCGCGGCAGACCCACCTCGACATGCTCGACCACCGGCCCCGGCCCGACCCGGGGTCCGGCCGGTTCACCGTGCTCGACCTCGACTGGCGGCCGATGTTCTGGCCGTCGC
>DAIOGQ010000336.1:0-4434 GCA_036745175.1 Kineosporiaceae bacterium | reverse complement strand
ACCCCGCTCATGGCGGGCAACTGGAAGATGAACCTCGACCACCAGCAGGCGACGCACCTGGTGCAGAAGCTGGCCTGGACGCTCGAGGACGGCAAGCACGACTACGCGCAGGTCGAGGTCGCGGTGATCCCGCCGTACACCGACATCCGCTCGGTGCAGACCCTCGTCGACGGCGACAAGCTGCCGCTCAGGTACGGCGCGCAGGACCTGTCGGCGCACGACGCGGGTGCGTACACCGGCGAGATCTCCGGGGCCTTCCTCGCCAAGCTCGGCTGCACCTTCGTCGTCGTCGGGCACAGCGAGCGCCGGCAGTACCACGCCGAGGACGACGCCGTCGTCAACGCCAAGGTCAAGGCGGCCTACCGGCACGGGCTCACGCCGATCCTGTGCATCGGCGAGGGGCTCGAGGTGCGCAAGGAGGGCCGCCACGTCGAGCACACGCTGGCCCAGCTCGACGGGGGCCTAGCGGGCGTCAGCGCCGAGGAGGCGGCGTCCGTCGTCGTCGCGTACGAGCCCGTCTGGGCGATCGGCACCGGCGAGGTGGCGACTCCTCAGGACGCGCAGGAGGTCTGCGCCGCGATCCGCGGCCGGCTCGCGGAGCTGTACTCGGCGGACCTCGCCGTCGGCGTCCGGGTGCTCTACGGCGGCTCGGTCAAGGCGTCGAACATCGCGGGGATCATGGCCGAGCCGGACGTCGACGGCGCCCTCGTCGGCGGTGCGAGCACGGACCCGGTGGAGTTCGCCTCGATCGCCCGCTACCGCAGCCACGTGACCGCCTGACCACGGTCCGCTTCGTGCTGCCCGGGGGTGATCCGCGAGGCGCGTCACGACACGCCCCGCGGATCGCTTACCCTGACGGTCTGACGCGTCCCGCCCGGGACGTCGCACACAGGTCTGCCAGACGCTTGTCGGCCGGATGAGAGACGAGAGCACCAGTGACAGCCGTCCGCATCACCCTCCAGGTGCTGCTGGTCATCACCAGCCTCTTCCTGACCCTGCTGATCCTGCTTCACAAGGGCCGGGGCGGTGGTCTGTCGGACATGTTCGGCGGTGGCGTCACGAGCAACCTCGGCAGCTCGGGGGTCGCCGAGCGCAACCTCAACCGCTTCACGATCGCCGTCGCTCTCGTGTGGACGACGGTCATCATCCTGCTCGGGGTCCTCGAGCGCTTCGTCTGACCGGCCGGGAACCTACGGAACCGGCTGCAACGCCTCGAACGATCGGTTACCTTTCAGCACCGCAGCACTGACCAGCAGGGCAACGACCAGCACCATCGAGTGAGCAAGCGGGAGGACGAGCGGTGGCCAGTGGCAACGCGATCCGCGGCAGCCGGGTCGGCGCAGGCCCGATGGGCGAGGCCGAACGCGGGGAGACCGCTCCGAGGTTCCGCATCTCGTACTGGTGCGCCAACGGGCACGAGACGATGCCCAGCTTCTCCGAGGAGGCCGGCGTCCAGCCGCCCGACGTCTGGGACTGCCCACGCTGCGGCTTCCCCGCCGGCCAGGACGAGGAGCACCCGCCCTCGCCCCCGCGCAACGAGCCGTACAAGACACACCTGGCCTACGTGAAGGAGCGGCGCAGCGACGCCGACGGCGCGGCCATCCTCGAGGAGGCGCTCGAGTCCCTGCGCCGCCGCCGCATCATCCCCTGACCAGCAGCCGATCAGCACCGGCCGGTCGCGAGCGTCAAGAGGCACTTTGCAACAGCTCTGCAGTGCTCCACGGCGTGGAGCACTGCAGAGCTGTCGCAGGTGGGTGGTGGCGGCGCCTGGGTGGCTGTGTGGGTGACTGGATGGGCCCGCTGCCGCAGGGTCAGGGGCTCGCGATCCGGGCGAGGCTTGCCGGCAGCCGGGACGCGGCGGCCCGGTCGAGGAGCCAGAGCGTCCGGCGACGCCCGACGGCGCCGGCCGCCGGGACGGCGACCGGGCCGGCACCGGACAACGCGAGCGACACGGCGGCCGCCTTCTCGGCCCCCGCCGCCAGGAGCCACACCTCGCGGGCGCAGCGGATCGCCGGAGCGGTCAGAGACACCCGGTTCGGCGGTGGCTTCGGGGCGCCGCGGACACCGACGACCGTCGCGTCCTCGACGTAGACGGCCGGATGCTCGGGGAACAGCGATGCGACGTGCGCGTCCGGCCCGACGCCGAGCATGAGGATGTCGAACGACGGCACGCCGTCGCGTCGTTCCTCGGTCCGGGTGGCCGCCGCGAGGTCCTCGGCGTAGGCGCGGGCCGCGGCGTCGAGGTCGTCGCCCCACGGCCCGTCGGAGGCGGGCATCGCGTGGACCCGTTCCGCACGGACGGGCACCCGGTCGAGCAGCGCGTGGCGGGCCTGCGTCTCGTTGCGGTCCGGGTGGCCCGCGGGCAGGAACCGCTCGTCGCCCCACCAGATGTCGAGTGCTCGCCAGTCCACGGCGTCCCGGGCCGGGCTCGCCGCCAGCGCCGCCAGCGCTGCCGTCCCGACGCCGCCGCCGGTCAGGACGAGGTGCGCGTGCCCACGGGCCGCCTGGACGTCGACGAGGCCCGTGACGAGCCGCGCCGCGGCCGCCTGCGCGAGCAGGTCGGCCGTGGCGTGGACGACGACCGACTGGGCTCCGGTCACGACGTGGTCGTCTCCTTGGCCGTGGTCTTCCTGGCCGTGGTCTTGCTGGCAGGGGCCTTCTTGACAGGGGCCTTCTTGGCGGTGGTCTTCTTCGCCGGTACCCGCTTCGCCGGCGTCTTCTTCGCGGGCGTCTTCTTCGCGGGCGCGGTCGCGACCGAGCCGTTCTTCGCGAGCAGGTCCAGGCCGCGGGTGATGACCTCGCCGAAGATGTCGTCCGGGTCGAGGCGGCGCAGCTCCTCGGCGAGGCAGTCCCGGTCGAGCCGGCGGGCGAGCGCGATCCGCCGTTCGGGCTGACCGGTCTGGGTCAGCGTCGCGACGTTGCCGTCGGGCCGGACCAGCTCCACAGGGCCGGACGGTCGCTCGAGGACGACCCCGACCATTCCGCTGCCGACCGGCGTGCGCACCCGCGTGACCGGGCACCGGAGACTGAGCGTCAGCCACGCGGCGAGCAGGTCGGTGCTCGCGCTGTCCGGGGCACCGGACACCACGGCCCGCGTGACCGGCTCGTGCGGCGGCTCGTCGAGCGCCGCGGCGAGCAGGCCCCGCCACAGGGTGATCCGGCTCCACGCGAGGTCGGTGTCACCGGCCCGGTGTCGGGCAGCACGCTGCTGGAGCGCCTTGACGGGGCTGCGGCTCTGCGACGCATCGGTGATCCGGCGCTGGGCCATCCGCCCGATCGGGTCCTCGGCGGGGACGTCGGGACACTCGCCCGGCCACCACGCGACGATCGGGGCGTCGGGCAGCAGGAACGGCACGACGACCGAGTCGCCGTGCTCGGCGAGCGGGCCGTACAGCCGCAGGACGATGACCTCGCTCGCGCCGGCGTCACCCCCGACCCGGATCTGGGCGTCGAGCCGGTTGGACCCGCGCCGGTTGCCGCGGACCACGGCGATGACGCGGCACGGGTGCTCGCGGCTCGCGTCGTTCGCGGCCCGGATGGCCTCCTCGGCCGGCCCGTCGTCGGTGACGATGATGAGCGTCATGACGCGGCCCAGCGCGACGGCGCCGCCCGCTTCCCTCATGTTGACGATCTTGCGCGCGACGGCGCCCGTCGTGGTGTCGGGCAGGTCGACGATCACGGCCGCCTCCAGGCTCGTCCGTCACGGAGCATCATCTCGTCCGCCGACGGGGGACCCCATGTCCCCGAGACGTACGGGTCGGGCCTGCCCTTGGAGGCCCAGAACTGCGTGATCGGGTCGAGGATCCGCCAGGACAGCTCGACCTCCTCGTGCCGCGGGAAGAGCGGCGGATCCCCGAGCAGGACGTCGAGAATGAGCCGTTCGTACGCCTCGGGGCTCGACTCGGTGAACGAGTGGCCGTACCCGAAGTCCATCGTGACGTCCCGGACCTCCATGGCCGTGCCGGGCACCTTCGAGCCGAACCTGATCGTCACGCCCTCGTCGGGCTGGACCCGGATGACGATGGCGTTGCTGCCGAGCTCCTCGGTCGCCGTCCGTTCGAACGGCAGGTGCGGCGGCCTCTTGAACACGACGGCGATCTCGGTGACGCGCCGGCCGAGCCGTTTGCCCGTCCGCAGGTAGAACGGCACGCCGGCCCAGCGCCGGGTGTCGATGTCGAGCCGGACGGCGGCATACGTCTCGGTCGTCGAGGACGTCGAGATGCCGTCCTCCTCCAGGTAGCCGACGACCGGCTGGCCGCCCTGCCAGCCCTTGGCGTACTGGCCGCGCGCGGTGTGCCTGCCCAGGTCGCGGGGGAGCCGGACGGCGGAGAGCACCTTCTCCTTCTCGGCGCGCAGGTCGTGCGCCTCGAAGGAGACCGGTTCCTCCATCGCGGTGAGCGCGAGGAGCTGGATCAGGTGGTTCTGGATGACGTC
>DAIOGQ010000335.1:0-4457 GCA_036745175.1 Kineosporiaceae bacterium | reverse complement strand
GTCAGGGCGGTCAGGGCGCGGACGACGTCGCAGGGCCGGACGGCGGCGCGGCGCCCGCGCCGGAGGGGGAGCCGGTCGCGGCGGGCGAGGTCGAGCCGGTGGTCGTACCGGTGGTCGCGGGGGTCGTCGTCCCGGCGTCCGGCGACACGGCGGTCGGCTCGAGCGGACGGGCGTGCTCGAGGCGGGTCGAGCCGTCGAACGCAGGGAACTCCTGCACGCCGCGGTCGTCGACGGCGTAGCCGAGCCCGACCACCGTGACGAACTGCCGGTAGATCGAGACCTGAGGGGAGGTCGCGAGGGCGCCGCGCAGCCGGCCGGGATCGCCGATCGCGCGGACCGTGTAGGGCGGGGAGTAGACCCGGCCCTGGAGGATCAGCGTGTTGCCGACGCAGCGGACCGCGCTCGTCGAGACGACCCGCTGGTCCATGAGCATCATCGCCTCGGCCCCGCCGTCCCACAGCGCGTTCACCACCGCCTGCACGTCCTGCTGGTGGACGACGAGGTCGTCCGGCGAGATCTCGGCGGGGACCGGAGCGCCGCGCGGGGCGTCGTCCAGCGTCACCTCGACGACCGGGCCCTTGACCGGCGCGAGACCGGCGACCGGGGCGAGCCGTTCCGACTGCTGCCGGAGCGCGGCGACCTCGGAGTCGACGGCCGCGAACTGCCCGGTCATGGCCTCGATCTCGCCACGAAGCGCCTCGACCCGGGCCAGGACCTCGGTGTTGCGGGCCGCGGCGGCGTCGATGAGCTCCTGCTGGTCGGCCCGGTCCGTGCGCAGCGGGATGCCGCCCGAGGTCTGCGCGCTCAGGGCGAACAGGCCGCCCGCGAGCGCCGACACGACGACCACCCCCGCCGTCCAGCCGTGGAACCGTCGGCGCGCGACGTGGCTGGTGGGACGTGCTCCGCGGCGGTCGCGGTCGGCGTGCGCCGCCGCCCGCTGGGCGCCGTCCTGCTCCATGTACCCCGCCCGCCTCCGATGTCGCGTCCTGGCCATTACGCTAGACGAGAGGTGCCGGTGCGGACATGCCCGGCACGGCCCGGCCGCCGATGGCCGGGGTGAGCGTCGTTGGAGGAGTCGGACATGCCCGAGTCGAGGCTGCGGAAGAAGTCCGTCTTCACCCCGCCGAAGCCCAAGTCGGGGCCGCCCAAGGTCAACGGACGGTTCTTCGTGCCGATCATGGTCTCGCTGCTCGTCATCGGGCTGGCCTGGATCGTGGTCTTCTACGTCACCGAGACGCGCTACCCCGTCCCGGATCTCGGCTACGCCAACCTCGCCATCGGCTTCGGCATCCTTCTCACCGGCTTCGGGATGACCACCCGCTGGCGCTGAGCCCCCGGACCACCAACGCTGACCAGCCCGTCCGCTGCGGGCGGTGCGGCACCAGCCCGGCGACCGCGCCACGACGGCGGGGCCGGCCGGGCTTTGTGGCTCCTCGACCACCCCTCGCGCCCGGTGGCAGCCTCTCTGACCTGCACCGACACGGTGTCCACAGACGTGTCTACAGGTCTGTCCACAGGTCCGTCCACAAGTCTGTCCACAAGCTGTCCACACATGGCTCACAGCAGTGGAACTACACGCCTGTAGTTCTTCCACAGGCGTTGTCCACAGTGTGGAGAACCCTCCGGGCAGGAGCCGGGGCGAGCCGGCGGGGTCGGACGTGGGTGGCGGCAGAGGAGCCGGCGTCAGAACAGGTAGCCGGCGGGGACCGTGGCGACCTTCGCGGCGACGAGGACGAGGAGCAGCACGCCGACGCCGGCGAGCGCGGCCGGGTGCAGGGTCCGGCGGCGGGCGGCGGGGGCCCAGGCGAGCGCTGCGCCGGCGAGCAGGCCGGTGACCAGCCCGCCGAGGTGCCCCTGCCAGGCGATCCCGTTGAGGACGAACCCGAGCACGAAGTTGAGGCCGATGACGACGGCGATGCCGGAGATGTCCCGCCCGAGACGTCGGTTGACCGCGACGAACGCACCGAACAGCCCGAAAACGGCCCCGGACGCGCCGACGACGGCGGTGCCCCACGAGGCGCCGGTCGGGTTCGCGAGCACGAAGTACCCGACGGACCCGCCGAACGCGCACAGCAGGTACAGCGCGACGTACCGCAGCCGACCGAGCAGCGACTCGAGATAGGGCCCGACGAGCCACAGCGCGTACATGTTGAACAGGATGTGGAACACCGAGGACGGCGAGTGGACGAACGCCGACGTGAGGAACCGCCACGGCTCGGACAGCGCCGTCGGCGGGAAGAAGAGCAGCTGGTTGGTGAACGTCCGGCCGACCAGCCACTGCAGCGCGAAGGCGACGACGTTGAGCCCGATGAGCGTCTGCGTCACGACCGGCCGGCCGTCACCGACCCGGCCGCCGAGCGCGGTGCGCGCCGTCCGGACCGACCTGGCACCCTCGCGCACGCAGTCGACGCACTGGACGCCGACCGCGGCAGGACGCTGGCACTCCGGGCACACGGGCCGCTCGCACCGCTGGCAGCGGACGTACGCCTCCCGCCCCGGGTGCCGCGGGCACACCGGGACGGCGCCCTGCCCTGCGGGAGGCAGGCCGTCCCCGGGGACTGCGGTCATGAGGAGACACCGTTCATGCCAGGGTCAACGCTCCCCGGACGCGGAGTGTTCACACCCGGGGAGGGCCGACGTCGGACGACGCCGAAGCGGGTCAGCCGCGCTCCACCGTCACCGAGGTGAGGACGACGGGCTCGGTGGGGCGGTCGCCCCGGTCGGTCTGCGTGCCCGCGATCGCATCGACGACCTGGCGGCTCGCGGCGTCCGCGACCTCGCCGAAGATCGTGTGCTTGCCCTGCAGGTGAGGCGTGCTCCCGACCGTGATGAAGAACTGGGACCCGTTGGTGCCCTTGCCCATCCGCTTGCCGGCGTTGGCCATCGCCAGCAGGTACGGCTTGGTGAAGGCGAGCTCGGGGTGGATCTCGTCGTCGAAGTCGTAGCCCGGGCCGCCGGTCCCGGTGCCGAGCGGGCAACCGCCCTGGATCATGAAGCCGGCGATCACGCGGTGGAACGTCAGACCGTCGTAGAAGCGGCTCCGTGACGTCGCGCCGGTCTTGGGGTCGCGCCACTGCTGCGTGCCCTCGGCGAGGCCGACGAAGTTGCCCACCGTCTTCGGTGCATGGTTCGGGAACAGCTCGATCCTGATGTCACCCCGGTTGGTGTGCAGGGTCGCGTGCAGAGGGGTGGGGAGCGGCTCGCTCACGCCTGAGGCCTTTCGGTCGGCCCGGACGTCGATGCCGGGCGGGAGTCACGCTGTCCGGCTCGGGACGGCGTCGTCGGATCAGCGCGCAGTCTTTCACGCCGGTCTCGCGGCCGGCCCCGGAGGTCTCGCGCCCGCCCGCAGTGGCAGCCGGGCACGATCGCGAGAGGATGGGCCTCAGTGACCGCCGGGCGGGCACTCCAGGCGCCTGCCCGAGAGCGGACGAGAGGGGAGCGGGACGTGTCGAGGAAGAACCGCATCGAGCCGGGGTCCCAGGTCGCGGACCTGCGCGACCGGCTGGCACCGGTCGTCGAGCACGCTGCTGCGGTGGCGCGGGAGCAGGCCGCCCTCGCCAAGGAACAGGCATCGGTCGCGCGGGAGCAGGCGACCGTCGCCGCGGGCCAGGCACGGGACTGGGCCGCACCACGGGTCGGTCAGGCCGTCGAGGGCGCGACCGCACGGTTCGAGAAGGGGCTCGAGAAGGGCCTCCAGGCTGCCGCGCCCCGGGTCGAGGCCGCGGCCGAGCGGGTCGCCCCCGCGGTGGACGCTGCCCGCGACCGGATCGTCGAGGATCTCCTGCCGCGCATCGTCGAGGCCGTGAGCGCCGCCGCCGCGGCCGGCCTCGCCGCCCGGGAGACCGCGGCCGCCCGGGCCGCGACCACGGCCGAGCGGGCGAGCGAGAAGGTCGAGGAGGTCGCGCTCGCGATCGCCAACAGCACGCCGACCGCCCGCCGCCGAGCCGCCGCACGCCGCACGAAGATCCTCTTCATCGCGGCCGGGGCCGCGGCGCTGGCCGCCGGCGCCGCGGCGTTCAAGCGCTCCCTCGGGCACGACGCGGAGTGGGAGCCGATCGCGACGGACACGCCGCGCACGGGCTCGTCCCGGACGCAGGCGCGTGCGTCCGAGACCGGTACCGGCGTCCCCGCGTCGACCGGGCTCAACGGGGCGACGGGGTCCATCGGAAGCGACACGGCAGCTGCGCCCGCGCCGGGTGGCACGGCCGCGACCGCGGGTGTGGACGTCGTCGACGTCGACCCGACGAGCGCCGAGACGGCGCCGCCCGGTGACGTCGACCAGGACGGCTCGACCGTCGAGACCCTCGCCGAGGAGCCGCTCGCAGACGACGCGTCGTCAGCGACGACCGCCTCGGACAGCATCGACGTCGTCGACCGCGTCGACGTCGACGACACCGGCAGCACCGGCAGTGGCAAGACCGGCAGTGGCAAGACCGGCAGTGGCAAGACCGGCAGTG
>DAIOGQ010000334.1:0-4487 GCA_036745175.1 Kineosporiaceae bacterium | reverse complement strand
ACGCGCTCAGCATCTCCGACGAGGCCCCCGGACAGCACCGGCCGGCGCACGTACCCGGTAGCAACTGTACCGTCCGGACGGTACAGTTGACGCATGTCCACCACCGGCACCACCACGAGCACGCGCGAGCGCATCCTCGAGGCGGCGCAGGACGTCGTCCTCACCGACGGCGTCTCGTGCCTGACCCTCGAGAAGGCCGCCGCGCGGGCCGGCATGAGCAAGGGCGGCGTGCTCTACCACTTCCGCACGAAGGACGCGCTCGTCGCGGCCATGGTCCAGCGCCTCGCCGAGCAGTTCGACGACGGGATCCGCGCGCACCGCGACCGCCGGCCGGAGCCGGGCGCCTTCGCCCGCGCGTATGTCGAGGAGTGCTTCGCCGAGCCGGTGACGGACGACGAGATCCGCAGCGAGCGGGTCGGCGCGGCCCTCATCGCGGCCATCGCGAGCCAGCCCGAGCTGCTGGCCACCCTGCGGTCCGCCTTCGCCGGCTGGCAGGGCGAGATCGAGCGCGACTCCGCCGACGCCGTCACCGCGACCGTCGCGCGCTTCGCCGCCGACGGCCTGTGGCTGTGCGAGCTCTTCGGGATCGACGGGCTGTCGCCCGCCATGCGGGACGAGGTCCGGCTGCGCCTGCTGGGCATGGTGAGCTGACATGCACGTCCGTCCCCGGGCGGGCCGCCGCACCCCGTCCCGGCCCACCTCGCCCACGATGCTCATCGCGGCCCTCGCGACCGCGAGCTTCCTCCAGTGGACCGGCTCCGCCGCCGTGCTCCCGCTGCTGCCGCTGTTCCTGCGTGACCGCGGGAACTCCAACGGTCTTGTCGGCGCCGTCATGGCCGCGTACTTCGCCGGGGCCGTCGTGGCCCAGTACCTCGGCGGCCGGGTCGGCGACCGGATCGGCCACCGGACGGTCCTGCTCACCGGGCTCGTCGGCTACGCCGTCGCGAGCTCCGGCTTCCTGCTCGACGTGGGCGGTGTCGGCTACCTGGTGCTGCGCGCCGGCCAGGGGGCGATGGCGGGTGCCGCGCAGGTCGCGATGCTCGCCCTTGTCGCGCGCGCCGTCCGGGCCGAGTACCGCGGTCGCGCCTTCGCCGCGGTCTACGGCGGCGAGCTCGCCGGCGTCGCCATCGGCCCGCTCCTCGGGACCGCGGTCGGCATGGCGCACATGGGCACCCTGTTCGTCGGTGCGTCGCTCGGCGCTCTCGTCGCCGGCGTACCCGTGGTGCTCGCCCGGGTCCGGCCGGTCGACGACGCGGACGGCCCGGCGGGCGCGGACGACGGCCGCCTCGACTGGACCGGCTGGCGCGGGCGGGTGCTCGTCGGGGTCGTGCTCGCGGCGCTCGTCGGCGGTGTCATCGCGGGCGTCTACGAGTCCGTGTGGTCGCTCCTGCTCGACGACCGGGGCGCGGCGCAGTGGCAGATCGGCCTGTCCTGGACGCTGTGGGCGGTCCCGTTCGTCGTCGTCACGCCGCTGGCCGGCTGGATGGCCGACCGGTCCGACCGTCGCGTCCTCGTGCTCGCCGCGCTCGTGATGTCGGTCGCGCTCGTCGCCGCCTACCCGTTCGTCACCTCGCTCGCCTGGCTGATCGGCCTCGGAGCGGTCGAGGCGGTCGGGGTGGCCGTCGCGACCCCCGCCGCCCAGTCCCTGCTCGCGCAGGCCGCGCCGCAGTCCGCGGTCGGCCGCGCGATGGGGCTGTTCGCGAGCATCCAGACCGCTGCGATCGCGGTCGCGGCCGGCCTCGCGGGAGGGCTCTTCGGGATCGCCGTCTGGGCGCCGTTCGTCGCGGCCGCGGTCGTCGGCGGGGCCCTCACCGTGGTGCTGCCCTTCGTCTGGCGCGGCCTGCCTGGCAGGGTGAGCGACATGTCGTTGCTGACCGACGCCGACGCCGACGCCGGGGCCGTGCGCCACGGCCACAGGCCGGTCGACGCGTGACGGGTCCACGACCGAGGAAGGACGTCTGATGGAGCTGGGGGTCTACACCTTCGCGGACGTCGCACTTGCCGGTGACGGCGGCCGGCACGCGCGGCGGATGCGCGAGCTGCTCGACGAGATGGCCCTCGCGGACGAGGTCGGCCTCGACGTCTTCGGGCTCGGCGAGCACCACCGCGCGGACTACCTCGTCTCGGCACCCGCGGTCGCGCTCGCGGCCGGCGCCGCCCGGACGTCGCGGATCCGGCTCACGAGCGCGGTCTCGGTGCTCTCGAGCGACGACCCGGTCCGGGTGTGGCAGCAGTTCGCGACCCTCGACCTCGCCTGCGCCGGCCGCGCCGAGATCATGGCCGGCCGGGGGTCGTTCATCGAGTCCTTCCCGCTCTTCGGCCACGACCTCGCCGACTACGACGCGCTCTTCGCCGAGAAGCTCGACCTGCTCCTCGCGCTGCGCGCCGCCGCGGCCGACGCTGCGAACGGTGCGGCGGACGGCACGGGGCGGGTCACGTGGTCCGGTGAGCACCGGGCGCCGCTGCACGACCAGGCGGTGTACCCGCCGCCGGTCCAGCGGCCGCTGCCGGTGTGGGTCGCGGTCGGCGGCACCCCGCAGTCGGCCGTCCGGGCGGGGACGCTCGGCCTGCCGATGGCGCTGGCCATCATCGGGGGCGCGCCCGCACGGTTCGCCCCGTTCGCCGAGCTGCACCGGCAGGCCGCCCGGCACGCGAGCCACGGCCGGCCCGCGCTGGGGATCATCGTGCACGGCCTCGTCGCCGACACGAACCAGGGCGCGGCCGACGTCTTCTGGCCACCGTACGCCGAGGTGATGGGCCGGATCGGTCGCGAGCGCGGCTTCGCCCCGATGAGCCGCGCCGGCTACGACGCGAGCCGCCGGCCGGGCGGCCACCTGTTCGTCGGTACCCCCGACGAGGTCGCGGCGCGCATCCTCGCGCTCCACGACGTCTTCGGCATGGACCGGTTCGGGCTCCAGAGCGCCCTGGGCACCATGCCCCACGACGCGGTGCTGCGGTCGATCGAGCTGTTCGGCACGAAGGTCGCACCGATCGTGCGCGACGAGGTCGCGCGACGGCACGGCACGTCCCGCTGACCCAGTTGACGCACCGGCGGCCCGGACGATCCGACGGCGGCGCGCCGCCGCAAAACCCGGGGCGCCGCGGCCGCGGCGTGGCTACGCTCGCCGTCATGTCCTATTGACACCTGACGACCCGACCGGCCAGACGGCTCACCCGCCGGATGCTCGGCTGGGCGCTGTTGGCCGACACGCTGCCGATCTACCCGCTGTACGCGCTGTTCTTCGCGGACACGGGGCTGTCCGACGCGCAGATCTCTGCCCTGTTCGCCGTGTGGTCCGCGACCGGGATCGTCGCCGAGGTGCCCTCGGGCGCGCTCGCGGACCGCTTCGGCCGCCGGCACGCCCTCGTCGCCGCGGGCGTCCTCCAGGCCGCCGGCTACGTCCTGTGGGTCACGCTGCCCGGGTTCGCCGGGTTCGCGGCCGGCTTCGTGCTCTGGGGCGTGGGCGGGGCGCTCGTGTCCGGCGCCCGGGAGGCGTTGCTCTACGACGGGCTGGTCGCCCTCGGCGCGCGGCGCGAGTACACGCAGGTCAACGGCTGGGTGAACGCCGTCGGGCTCGTCGCGGAGCTCCCGACGGCGCTCGCCGCCACCGTCCTGTTCGCGGTCGGCGGCTACGAGCTGGCCGGCTGGGTCAGCGTGGGGGTCTGCGTCGCGGCCGCCGCCGTGGCGTCCCGGCTGCCCGAGGCGGCCCCGGCCGCCGCCGGCCACGGCCCCGACGCGGACGGCGCGGACGGCGCGGACGACGCGGACGACGCGGCCGACGCGGACCTGGGGTACCTCGCGACCTTGCGCACCGGGATCCGCGAGGCGGCCTCCCGGCCGGCGGTCCGGGCCGTCGTCCTCGCCGTGACGTTCGTCGGGGGCATCGACGCGGTCGAGGAGTACTTCCCGCTCGTCACACAGGGCCTCGGCGTCCCCGTCGCGGTCGTCGCGCTCGCCATGCTGCCGATGAGCGTGGCGAGCGCCCTCGGATCGGCGCTGGCCGGGCGGGCCGACCGGCTGCGGCCGGGGCCGCTCGCGCTGCTCCTCGGCGGCTCGATGGTGCTGCTCGGCCTCGGCGCCATGGCCTCCCTCCCGGTCGGCATCGCGGCCGTCGCGGTCGGCTACGGCGGCTACCACGCCGTGCTCGTCGTGACCGAGGCCCGGCTGCAGCACCGGATCGAGGGCCGGTCCCGGGCGACGGTGACGTCGGTCGCCGGCCTCGGCGTCGAGCTCATGACGTTCGGGGTCTACGCGGCCTGGGCGCTCGGCGGGCTCACGGCGGTCGCCGGGTTCGGGCTCGTCGTCGCGCTCGGGCTGCCGCTGCTCCTGCGGACCGGGGTCAGCGGCGCCCGGGCGGGTCGGCCAGCGCGGCGGTGATGCCGGCGACCTGGGCCGGGCCGACCCGGCAGCAGCCGCCGACCAGGCGCGCGCCGGCGGCGACCCAGCCGGCGACGTCCCGGGCGGCGAAGTCCGGCTCCCCGCGCCA
>DAIOGQ010000333.1:0-4490 GCA_036745175.1 Kineosporiaceae bacterium | reverse complement strand
GGCCGGGATCGCCCGCGGCGAGGCCGTCGTCGGGCCGCTCTCGGCGGCGTCCGTCCTCGTCGTCGGCGCCGGCGCGATGAGCGGTCTCGCGGTCGCGACCCTCGCCCGGCACGGTCTTCGCCGACTCGCCGTCGCCAACCGGACGGCGGCGCGCGGCCGGCGGCTCGCCGCGGCCGGCGGCGGGACGGCGGTGCCGATGACGGCGCTGGCGCAGGCCCTCGCGGACGCCGACGTCGTCGTCTCGTGCACCGGCGCGGTCGGGCACGTCGTCACGGCGGCCGCCGCGCGGGCCGCCGTCGATGCGCGCGGCGGGCGGCCCCAGGTGTACGTCGACCTCGCGCTGCCCCGGGACGTCGACCCGCTGGCCGCGCACGTCGCCGGGGTCACGGTCGTGGACCTCGAGGCGCTCGGCCGGCACCTCACGTCGGGCGGCGCGTCCCACGAGGTCGCCGCCGAGGTCGCCGCGGTCCGCACGATCGTCGCCGAGGAGGTCGCCGGCTACCTCGCGGAGCAGCGCGCCCAGGCCGTCGCGCCGACCGTCGTCGCGCTGCGCGCCCACGCCCGCAGTGTCGTCGAGTCCGAGCTCGCCCGGCTCCAGCAGCGGGTCGCCGTCGACGAGTCGGTGCGGGCCGAGCTCGAGCAGACGGTGCACCGGGTCGTCGAGAAGCTCCTCCACAACCCGACGGTCCGGGTCAAGGAGCTCGCCGGCGAGCCCGGCGGGTCGGCCTACGCCGAGGCGTTGCGCGAGCTGTTCGGGCTCGACCTCGGCCGGGTCGCCGCGGTCACCGACGCGGCCGCGGTCCCCGACCAGACCGGGCTGAGCATCCCCGCGGCGAGCACGACGGGGCTGGCACTGTGAGCGGCACGACCGGTCCCGCCGGCCGCGGCGTCCGGGTCCTGCGCCTGGGCACCCGGCGCAGCACGCTGGCCCGCGCCCAGTCCCGGCTCGTCGCCGATGCGATCGAGGCGGCCGCAGCAGCGCGCGGCGAGGACCTGCGCGTCGAGCTCGTGGACGTCACGACGCACGGCGACACGTCGCGGGCTCCGTTGGCGAGCTTCGGCGGGGTCGGCGTCTTCGTCTCGGCGCTGCGCGACGCGCTCCTGGCCAAGGAGGTCGACCTCGCCGTCCACTCGCTCAAGGACCTGCCGACGGCGCCCGCCGACGGGCTCGTCGTCGCGGCCGTGCCGTTGCGCCTGGACCCGCGGGACGTCCTCGTCGCCCGGGACGGCCTCACGGTCGGCGAGCTGCCCGCAGGCTCCCGGGTCGGCACCGGCTCGCCGCGCCGCGCCGCCCAGCTGCGGGCCCTCGGGCTGGGGCTGGAGGTCGTCGACGTCCGCGGGAACGTCGACACCCGGCTCGGCCTCGTCGGCGCCGGAACGGTCGACGCCGTCGTCCTCGCCCGCGCCGGGCTCCTGCGGCTGGGCCGTGAGCGGGAGGCGACCGAGGTGCTCGACCCGCTCCTCATGCTCCCGGCCCCGGGGCAGGGGGCGCTCGCGGTCGAGTGCCGAGAGCCCGACACGGACGTGGTGACGGCGCTCGCCGCCCTCGACGACCCGGCCACCCGCGCGGCCGTCGATGCCGAGCGCACGCTGCTCGCCGTCCTCGAGGCCGGCTGCGCCGCACCGCTCGGCGCGCTGGGCGAGCTCGTCGAGGGTTTCGGGGACGACGGCGAGCAGGACGAGCTGTCGCTGCGCGCCGTCGTCGCCTCGGTCGACGGCGCCGTCACGATCCGCCGCTCGGTCGTGGGCCCCGCCGCCGACCCGGTGGGAGTCGGACGGCGCCTCGCGGACGTTCTCCTTCAAGACGGTGCCGCCGAGCTCGTCCCGCGGCGTCCGCCGGACCCGGCCACCGGCACCGAACAGTCCGCACGACAGGCAAGAGAAGGTGACCTGTGAGCTCCACCCGCACGCGCAAGAAGACCTCCGCCACCGGGCAGGTCTCGTTCGTCGGCGCCGGCCCCGGCGACGAGGGCCTGCTCACGCTGCGTGCCGTCGAGCGTCTCGCCGAGGCGTCCACCGTCGTCGTCGACCAGCTGACCCGTGAGCGGCTCGTCGGCCGGTTCTGCCCCGAGGGCGTCGAGGTCGTGGACGCCGGGTTCGGCGAGAACGGGCAGCCGATGACCCGCGCGGCCCGCGCCAAGATCGTCGTCCGTGCCGCCAAGCGGGGCGGTCGCGTCGTCCGGCTGATGGACGGCGACCCGGCGACGTTCACCGGCCTCGCCGAGGAGATCGCGGCCTGCCGCAAGGAGGGCATCGGGTTCGAGATCGTCCCCGGGGTCTCCGCCGCGACGGCGGTGCCCGCGTACGCCGGGATCGCGCTGACGCCGGCCGGCACGTCGTCCGTGCACGTCGTGCACCCGAACGGGGTGCGGGTCGACTGGGCCTCGCACGCCGGGACCGACGCGACCGTCGTCGTCCTCGGCCACGTCGACGACATCGTCGACGCCGCCGCGGGGCTGCTCGGCGCCGGCCGGGACCCCTCGACACCGGTCAGCGTGACGAGCAAGGGGACGACGACCGAGCAGCGCACCGTGGCGTGCACGCTCGCCGAGGTCGGCAAGGCCCTGCCCGCGGCACGGCTGGAGCGGCCGGTGACGGCTGTGGTCGGCGCCGCGGCCGGGCTGCGCGACACCGGGGCGTGGTTCGAGACCAAGCCGCTGTTCGGCTGGCGGGTGCTCGTGCCGCGGACGAAGGAGCAGGCCGGCTCGATGGTCGCCCGGCTCGCCGAGCACGGCGCGACCGCGGAGGTCGTCCCGACGATCTCCGTCGAGCCGCCGCGGACGCCGCACCAGATCGAGAAGGCGGTCAAGGGCCTGGTCACCGGCAGGTACGAGTGGATCGGCTTCACGTCGGTCAACGCCGTGCGGGCGATCCGGGAGAAGTTCGAGGAGTTCGGCCTCGACGCCCGCGCGTTCGCCGGCCTCAAGGTGGCGGCGGTCGGCGGGGTCACCGCTGCCGCGCTGCGCGAGTGGGGCATCGAGCCCGACCTCGTGCCGACGGGCGAGACCGAGCAGTCCGCCAAGGGGCTGCTCGACATCTGGCCGCCGTTCGACGAGGTGCTCGACCCGATCGACCGGGTCTTCCTGCCGCGCGCCGACATCGCGACCGACACCCTGGTCGCCGGACTGCAGTCCGGCGGCTGGGAGGTCGACGACGTGACGGCGTACCGCACGGTCCGGGCGGCCCCGCCCGCGGCGGACGTCCGCGAGGCGATCAAGTCCGGCCAGTTCGACGCGGTCGTCTTCACGTCGTCCTCGACGGTGCGCAACCTCGTCGGGATCGCGGGCAAGCCGCACGCGACGACCGTCGTGGCTTGCATCGGCCCGGCGACGGCGAAGACCGCCGAGGAGCACGGTCTGCGGGTCGACGTCCTGCCGCCCGAGCCGAGTACCGAGGCGCTCGTGCAGGCGCTCGCCGAGTACGGCGCGGGGCTGCGGCTGTCGGCCGTCGAGGCCGGCGAGCCGGTGCTGCGGCCGAGCCAGCGCAAGGGTGCGACGCGGCGGACCGCGAAGTGACAGCCGGCCGCGAAGCGACTACGGGCGCGTTCCCGGCGATCCGGCCCCGGCGGCTGCGGGCGTCGCCCGCGGTCCGCCGGCTCGTCGCCGAGACCCGGCTGCACCCCGCCGAGCTCGTGCTGCCGGTCTTCGTCAAGGAGGGTGCGACCGAGCCGACGCCGATCGCGTCGATGCCGGGGGTCGTCCAGCACTCGCGCGACTCGCTGCGCAAGGCAGCCGTCGACGCGGCCAGGCTGGGCGTCGGCGGGATCATGGTCTTCGGCATCCCGGCGGTCAAGGACGCGGTCGGCTCCGGCGCGACCGACCCGGACGGCATCCTCAACGTCGCCGTCCGGGACCTCGCCGCCGAGGTCGGAGGGGACCTGGTCGTCATGGCAGACCTGTGCCTCGACGAGTTCACCGACCACGGGCACTGCGGTGTCCTGGCGCCGGACGGCGGCGTCGACAACGACGCGACGCTCCTGCGGTACCGCGACATGGCGGTGGCGCTCGCCGAGGCGGGCGTCGACGTCGTCGGCCCGAGCGGCATGATGGACGGCCAGGTCGCCGCCGTCCGCGACGCGCTCGACGGGGCCGGCCGCACCGACGTCGGGGTGCTCGCCTACGCCGCCAAGTACGCCTCGGCGTTCTACGGGCCGTTCCGCGACGCGGTGGAGTCCTCGCTCCAGGGTGACCGGCGGACCTACCAGCAGGACCCGGCCAACGGCCGCGAGGCGCTCCGCGAGGTGGCGCTCGACGTCGCGGAGGGCGCCGACCTGGTGATGGTGAAGCCTGCGCTGGCCTACCTCGACCTCGTGCGCGCCGTCGCGGGCGCGGTCGACGTGCCGGTCGCGGCGTACCAGGTGTCGGGCGAGTACTCGATGATCAAGGCCGCCGCCGAGCGCGGCTGGATCGACCGCGAGCAGGCGATCCTCGAGTCACTGACGGCGATCCGCAGGGCCGGCGCGTCGATCGTCCTCACCTACTGGGCGTGCG
>DAIOGQ010000332.1:2642-4490 GCA_036745175.1 Kineosporiaceae bacterium | reverse complement strand
CTCGCGGGGGAGTGGCTCGTCGTCGAGGGCGAGCCCGGCGTGGGCAAGGTCTCGATCGCGCGCGCGGTCCACCAGCGCCGGACCCCCGCCGAGGGGTTCCACGTGCTCGACGCCGCCGACGCGGGCGACCCCGGGTGGGCCGCCGCCGTGCGCCGCGAGCTCGCCGCGAGCGACGGGTGCGTCGTCGTCCGGCACGTCGACGGCCTGCGCGGCCGCCGGCTCACCGCGTTCACGGCGGCGGTGGCCCACGCGCGCTCGGCCGGGACGGCGCTGCGCGTCGTCGTCACCACGGGCATCGCCGCCCCCGACGACGAGCTCGGTCGGCTGCTCGGCCACTTCCCGCGGAGCGTCCGCGTGCCGCCGCTGCGCCACCACATCGAGGACATGCAGGCGCTCGTGCCGTTCGTGCTGTCGCGGCTGCACGGCAACGCCGTCGTCTGCTCACCGGCGGCGATGCAGATGCTCAGCAGGTCGAGCTGGCCGGGCAACATCGCAGAGCTCGTCCAGGTGCTCCGCGAGGTGGCCCAGCACCGCCGCTCGGGCGTCATCGAGTCCGAGGACCTGCCGCCGCGGGTGCGGACCGTCTCGCGCCGGGTCCTCACCCCGATCGAGGCGCTCGAACGGGACGCGATCGTCTCGAGCCTGCTCGACTGCAAGGGCAACAAGGTGGCGGCCGCGGCGGCGCTCGGGATGTCGCGGGCGACGATCTATCGCAAGATCCACGAGTACGGGATCGTCACCCAGGCCACCTGAGCCGGGCCGTCGCGCGGGCTGCACGCGCGAGCGCAGGCCCGAGGGCCGGCGCCGCAAGATGTTCGGACCGTACGGAATGTCCGGACTATGTGATATGTCCGACCGTCAGGATGCGGCCTCAGCGTCGCGGGCGGCGGCGCGCATGACGTCCAGGACGGCGTCCGCCTCCGGCGTCGTGCCACGCCCGGCCGCCCGGGTGACGCCCTTGGCGCCGGCGATGAGCGGGATGTCGGGCTCGCCGTCCGCGGCGACCTTCGCCATCGCCCAGTGCGAGAAGACGCGGTCGGGGACGTCGCGCGCCTCGATGAGGCGCACCTCGTCGTGCCGCGGGTCGGTCTCGATCCGGGCGAAGAGGTCGCGGACGGTCGTCTCGTCCCCTTCGAGGGTCTGGACGAACCAGCCGTCGGTCACGAGGAGCGCGCCGGTGACGTCCGAAGCCTTGTTCCGGGACCGGGCCACGCTGAAGATGTTCCCCAGCTCGACCCGGCGGCCGTCGTCGGGCAGACGGCTGCGGCTGCGGTACATCAGACGGAACGTCGTGGTCGGCGTCGACTGCGGCTGGGCGCCGTCCGGCGTCGGACCCGACATGACCCACCTCCCGAAGATCGTGGACGTGCCGTCATGATGGTGGGACGACGATGTGTCCGGCGTCTCACTTTGGGACGGCTTGGGGGTAGGTAGGCCCGGCCGTGCACGCAGCTCAGCTCGTCGGCTGGGTGATGTTCACCATCCATGCGACGCCGAAGCGGTCGACGCACATCCCGAACACGTCGCCCCACATCTGCTTGTCGAGCGCCATGGTGACGCTGCCGCCGTCGGCGAGCTTGTCCCAGTAGCCGCGCAGCTGCTCGTCGTCGTCGCCGCTGAGGCTGATGCTGATGCTGCTGCCCTCGTCGAGTGACATCTCGGCGGGGGTGTCGGACGCCATGAGGGTGAAACCCGCGGGGGTCTCGAGCTGGGCGTGCATGACGCCGTCAGCATCCGGGCCCGGCGCGCCGTACTCGGCGAACGTCGAGATCGTCGGCGTACCACCGAAGACGTCGGCGTAGAACTCCATCGCCTCCCGTGCCCGGTTGCGGAAGCTGAGGTACGGGT
>DAIOGQ010000332.1:0-2542 GCA_036745175.1 Kineosporiaceae bacterium | reverse complement strand
TCGGCGTAGAACTCCATCGCCTCCCGTGCCCGGTTGCGGAAGCTGAGGTACGGGTCCCCGGCTCCGGCCCAGTCATCCGGCCCGCCCCCCGCAGGTGTCCCCCTCGGCGGCGTCGGGGCACCCCTCCGTACCTACGATTACGTAACCTACGGTCCCGTAGGCTACGGTGGAGTAATGTCCCTGACCCTTCCTTCGCGTCGGTCCCGCGCGCCGCTGGGCGCCGTGGCCGCCCGGCTGGCCAGGTCGGTGGTCAGCCCGCTCGTCCCCGCCGACTACCTCGACCTGGTGGCCCCGTTGCGGGCCGGCGCCGACCTGCGCGGCCGCATCCTCGAGGTCGTCCCGGAGACCGCCGACGCGGTCACGGTGCGGATCCGGCCCGGCCGCGGCTGGGCCGGCCACCTCCCCGGCCAGTACATCCGGATCGGGGTCGACGTCGACGGTGTCCGGCACTGGCGCGCGTACTCGGTGACGTCCCCGGCCGCCGGCCGCGACCGGCTCGTCTCCATCACAGTCAAGGCGATCCCGGACGGCACGGTCAGCAACCACGTCGTCCGCGCGCTCCGGCCGGGAACGCTCGTCATGCTCGACCAGGCCACCGGGGACTTCGTCCTCGGCGACTACCGCGGTCCCGTGCTGTTCGTCACCGCGGGCAGCGGCATCACCCCGGTCATGGGCATGCTCCGCACCCACCTCGCCGACCTCGACGACGTCGTGGTCGTGCACTCGGCCCCGACGCCGGGAGACGTCATCTTCGGCGCCGAGCTGCGTGGCCACGCCGCGGCCGGCCGGCTCCGGCTCGTCGAGCGGCACACGGACGCCGAGGGCATGCTCGTGCCGTCCGACCTCGACACGCTCGTCCCGGACTGGCGCACCCGGCAGACCTGGGCCTGCGGGCCGACAGGCATGCTGGAGGTGTTCGAAGGGCACTGGGCGGACGGCGGCCTGGCCGACGTGCTGCACACCGAGCGCTTCCGTGCCACGGTCGTCGTCGCCGGGGACGGCGGGACCGTCACCTTCTCCACCTCCGGCCGCACCGTCGACGCCGACGGCGGCACGCCGATCCTCGACGCCGGCGAGGGCGCCGGCGTCGTCATGCCGTCCGGTTGCCGGATGGGCATCTGCTTCGGCTGCGTCGTGCCGCTGCGCACGGGCGCCGTCCGCGACCTGCGCAACGGCGCGCTGACCACCGCCATCGACCCCGCGGACGGAATCCGCATCCAGACCTGCGTGTCGGCCGCTGCCGGCGCGTGCGAGATCGACCTCTGAGGAGCCCGCTCGTGACCACCGCCGCACTCCACGTTCCGCAGGCGCCGACGACCGCGCCGACCGACGAGAGCCCGGTGCAGGCGCCGAGCCGGCCCGGCGCCGCCGTGCGCCGAACCGGTTCCCGGCTGTCCACCGCGCAGCAGACCCGTCGTCACGTGCCGAAGCGCTCGGGCAAGCCCGACCCCGCCGGCCACCTGACCGCCGACGACATCGAGGCGCTCGGCCGCGAGCTCGACGCGCTGCGTCAGGAGATCCTCGACTCGCGCTGCGCGGCCGACGCCGCCTACATCCGCAAGGTGATCAAGGCCCAGCGCTCGCTGGAGCTGGGCAGCCGCGCCGTCCTGCTCTTCTCGCTCTTCCCGCCCGCCTGGGCGGTCGGCACCGTCGGTCTGTCGATCGCCAAGATCCTCGAGAACATGGAGATCGGGCACAACGTCATGCACGGCCAGTGGGACTGGATGCGTGACCCGAAGATCCACTCGCAGGCGTGGGAGTGGGACAACGCCTCGCCGTCCGAGCTGTGGAAGCACAGCCACAACGAGCTGCATCACACGTTCACCAACGTGCTGGGGCGCGACAACGACCTCGGCTACGGGATCATGCGCGTCGACGAGGACCAGCGCTGGGTGCCGGCCTACCTCGGCCAGCCGCTCTACAACTTCCTCAACATGTGCTTCTTCGAGTACGGCATCGCCGCCTACGACCTCGAGCTGGGCAAGCACCTGAGAGACAAGACCCTCGACGACCCGCAGTTCCGCACGAATGCCCGGAAGGTGCTGCACAAGATCCGCCGCCAGATGACGAAGGACTACGTCGTCCACCCGCTGCTCTCGGGGCCGTCGTTCCTGCAGACCCTCGCGGCGAACGCCACGGCGAACCTGGTCCGCAACATCTGGACGCACTCGGTCATCATGTGCGGCCACTTCCCGGAGGGTGTCGAGACGTTCGCCAAGGAGTCGATCGAGGGCGAGACGCGCGGCGAGTGGTACCTGCGCCAGATGCTCGGCTCGGCGAACATCCACGGCAGCAAGGCGATGCACCTCATGACGGGCAACCTGTCGCACCAGATCGAGCACCACCTGTACCCCGACCTGCCCAGCAACCGCTACGCCCAGATCGCCCCGCGGATCCAGGAGATCTGCGAGCGCTACGGGCTCACGTACACGACCGGGACGCTGCCGCAGCAGGTCGCCTCGGCGTGGAAGCAGGTCATCACCCTGTCGTTGCCCAACGACACCTCCGCGGTGTCCGCGGCGGGCGCGCTCGCGGGGTCGGT
>DAIOGQ010000331.1:0-4514 GCA_036745175.1 Kineosporiaceae bacterium | reverse complement strand
CTTCGCGGCGGCGCTCCAGTGCCCGGTCGGCGGTTGCGGTGCCTGCCACGAGTGCCGGACGGCGCTGGCCGGCGGCCATGCCGACGTCACGCTGGTCGCGACCGAGCACGTGTTCCTCAAGGTCGACGAGGTGCGCCCGCTCGTCACGCTCGCCCAGCAGCGGCCCTCGCTCGGGCGCTGGCGGGTCATCGTCGTCGAGGACGCCGACCGGCTCAACGACACGAGCGGAAACCTGCTCCTCAAGGCCATCGAGGAGCCGCCGCCGCGGACCGTCTGGTTGCTCTGCGCACCGTCCGCCGAGGACGTCCTCGTGACGATCCGCTCGCGGTGCCGCCATGTCGGGCTGCGCGTCCCGCCGGTCGCGGACGTCGCAGCGCTTCTCGTGCGCCGGCACGGGGTCGACCCGGCGGTCGCGGCGTTCGCGGCCCGTGCGGCGCAGAGCCACATCGGCTTCGCGCGCCGGCTCGCCGTCGACGACAGCGCCCGGATCCGCCGGCGCGAGGTGCTCAGGCTGCCGACCCAAGTCACCTCCGTCGGGGCCGCCGTCCTCGCCGCCGGCGAGCTCGTCGACGTCGCGGCCGAGGAGTCCAGAGCGGCCACGACCGAGCGGGACGCCGCCGAGCGCGCGGCGCTGCTGCACTCGCTCGGCGCGGAGGGCTCCGGGACGCTGCCGCCGAACGTCCGTTCGCAGGTCCGTCAGCTCGAGGAGAACCAGAAGCGGCGCGCCACCCGCGCCAACCGCGACGTCCTCGACCGGGCCCTCGTGGACCTGCTGTCGCTCTACCGCGACGTCCTCGTCGTCCAGCTCGGCGCGCCCGTCGACCTCGTCAACGCCGAGATGGCCGACGAGATCGAGCGGCTCGCGACCCAGGGGTCACCCGCTGACTCGGTCCGGCGGATGGAGGCGATCGGCGAGGCTCGTGAACGGATCGAGGCGAACGTCGCGCCGCTGCTCGCGATCGAGGCACTCATGGTCGGGCTGCGTCCGGTCGACCTCCCGCGCCGCTGACCGTGATGCGCGGACGGCGCAGAGGATCAGGGCACGGCGCCCCGGGCAGCGGGGTAGCGTCGTGCGGGTGACTGTCGCCGTCCGGCCCCGACGCCGGACCCTCCGGGCAGCTGCCGCGCTCGTCGCGGTCGCCGTCCTCGCCGGGTGCACCGGAGGCGGGTCGGTGCAGGCGCCGACGCCCGCCTCGTCCGCGCCCGCGGGCACGAAGGACCCGGCGGACGCCCCGGCCCTGGCGAGGTTCTACGGTCAGAAGGTCGTCTGGAAAGGCTGCCGCAACGACTTCGACTGCACGAAGGTGACCGTCCCGCTCGACTGGCAGAAGCCGTCGGGGAAGACCATCGAGCTGTCCCTGCTGCGGCTGCGGTCGACGAAGAAGAAGATCGGCACGATGCTGCTCAACCCCGGTGGTCCCGGGGTGTCGGCGGTCGACTGGTTCCGCTCGTCGCCCGGCTCGCTGGGCGACCGGGTGCGACAGTCGTACGACGCGATCGCCTGGGACCCGCGCGGCGTCGGACACTCGACGCCGATCCGATGCCTCGCCGACGCCGACGTCGACGCGTGGCTGTCGGCGGACTCGACACCGGACGACGAGGTCGAGACACGCCAGGTCGTCGCCGACGCGAAGGACTACGGGTCGCAGTGCCTCGAGCGGACCGGGGACCTCATCGGCCACGTCGACACCGTGAGCACGGTCAAGGACATGGACGTCATCCGGGCCGCCGTCGGCGAGAGTGCCCTCTCGTACTACGGCTGGTCGTACGGCACGTTCATCGGCGCCTGGTACGCCCAGCTGTTCCCGTGGCGGGTCGGCCGGATGGTCCTCGACGGTGCCGTCGACCCCTCGATCGGCGCCGAGGAGTACGCCGAGGGTCAGGCCCGCGGCTTCTCCCGGATGGCGTCGGCGTTCGTCGAGGACTGCCTCGGCGCCGACGGTTGCCCCCTTCGAGGGACCACGGAGCAGGCGTTCGCCCAGCTCGAGACGCTCGTCGAGGACGCAGACTCCCAGCCCTTGCCGGCGAACGGGGGGCGTGAGCTGACGCAGAACCTGATGACGACAGGGATGGCGCAGGCACTGTACGTGCCGGCGTTCTGGCCGCAGCTGCGGACTGCGCTCGCCGAGGCCTTCCGCGGCCAGGGGGACGGGCTTCTCGCGCTGGCGGACGCCTACAACGGGCGCCGTCCCGACGGTACCTACGGGCAGACCCTGCAGGCCATCGGGCCGATCTTCTGCCTTGACCGCAGCGACGCCCGCTCGCTGGCCCAGGTGAAGGCGGACGCGGCGGCGTGGCGCACCAAGTACCCACCGCTCGGCGACACCGTGGCATGGGCATCCCTGGGGTGCACGGTGTGGCCGGTGAAGCCGGTCCTCGAGCCTCAGGAGCTCGCCGCTACCGGCGCCCCACCGATCGTCGTGGTCGGTACGACCGGGGACCCGGCCACGCCGTACGAGTGGGCGCAGGCGCTCGCCGGCCAGCTGAGCAAGGGTGTTCTCGTCACGTTCGAGGGTGAGGGTCACACCGCGTACCGGCGCGGCAGCAAGTGTGTCGACTCCACCGTCGAGGACTACCTCGTGTCCGGCACCGTCCCCGAGGCCGACGTCACCTGCTCCTGAGGCGTCACGGGCCCGGTGCGGCGCACCGGCCCGGCGGACCTAGGCTGGCCCGGCGGACCTAGGCTGGTCCGGTGGCCGCAGCTGCGCCCACCAGACAGAGGGGACGGCGTGGTGGTGCTCGGCAGTGCGCAGGCGGACGGCTCGATGGTGCCTGACGGGGCCGTCGATGCGCAGACGGTGTCGCAGGCGGCGCGGCGGCGGACGTTCGCCGTCATCAGCCACCCGGACGCCGGGAAGTCGACGCTGACCGAGGCGCTGGCCCTGCACACGGGCGCGATCGTCGCGGCCGGCCACGTCAACGGCAAGGCCGGACGACGCGGGGTCGTGTCGGACTTCCGCGCGATGGAACAGGCACGCGGGATCTCGATCTCCTCCGCAGCGCTGCAGCTCGAGTACGGCGGGCACGTGCTCAACCTCGTCGACACCCCGGGCCACGCCGACTTCTCCGAGGACACCTACCGCGTGCTGACGGCGGTCGACTGCGCGGTCATGCTCGTCGACGCCGCCCGGGGGATGGAGCGGCAGACCCGCAAGCTGTTCGCCGTCTGCAAGGCGCAGGGCCTGCCGCTCATCACTGTGGTCAACAAGTGGGACCGGCCGGGCCGCGCCGCGCTGGAGCTCATGGACGAGCTCGAGACGAGCACCGGGATGGTGCCGACCCCGCTCACCTGGCCGGTCGGGGTCGCCGGGGACTTCCGCGGTGTCCTGGACCGCAGGACGGCCGACTACGTCGCGTTCACGCGGACGGCCGGCGGTGCGTCGCGTGCACCGCAGCACCGGATGGACGCCGCGGCTGCCCGACTGCGGGAGGGCGTCGACTGGGACACGGCCGTCGACGAGGCGGCCCTGCTCTCGGCGACCGGGGCCGACCACGACCCGGCGGCGTTCCTGGCTGGCGGCAGCAGCCCCGTGCTGTTCGCGTCAGCGGTGCTGAACTACGGCGTCGGCCAGCTGCTCGACGTCCTGCTCGACACGGCGCCGGCGGCGCAGCCGCGCCGGGACCGTGACGGCGGCGAGCGCCCGCTGGACGCGCCGTTCAGCGGCCAGGTGTTCAAAGTGGCCGCCGGGATGGACCGGGCGCACCGGGACCGGGTCGCCTTCGTGCGCGTCTGCTCGGGCCGGTTCGAGCGGGGGATGACGGTGGTCAACGCACGGACCGGACGTCCGTTCGCCACCAAGTACGCCCAGCAGCTGTTCGGCGACTCGCGCACCGTCCTCGATGAGGGTTGGCCAGGAGACGTCATCGGGCTCGTCAACGCCGCGGCGCTGCATGTGGGGGACACGGTCTACGCGGCCGTCCCGATCACGTACCCGCCGATCCCGACCTTCGCGCCGGAGCACTTCGCCGTCGCCCGGGCCAAGGACATCAGCCGGTACAAGCAGTTCCAGCGGGGGATTAGCGAGCTGGACGGCGAAGGGGTCGTCCAGGTGCTGCGCTCGGACCTGCGGGGCGAGCAGGCACCGGTGCTGGCCGCGGTCGGTCCGATGCAGTTCGAGGTGGCGCAGGACCGGATGGCGGGCGACTTCAACGCCCCCGTCGACCTGCAGCTGCTGCCGTACTCCCTCGCCTTCCGCACCGACGCGCTCTCGGTCCCCGTGCTCGCCCGCGAGCGGGGTGCCGAGGTCCTGACCCGCACCGACGGCACCCTGTTGGCGGTCTTCGCCGACGCCTGGCGCGCCAAGGGGGCCCGGCGCGACCACCCCGACGTCCGCCTCGACCCCCTCGTCGCCGCCGACGACGCCGCCTGACCTCCTCGCGCGCGCCCTACGGCCAGCGCGCCGACCGGCCCCGCCCCTTGTCGACCCACCAGTCGCCAGCCGTGCCGACGGCAGGCCCTGAGCAATGATCGAGACCTGTGGATGACGTCCACGGCGGGGTGACGTGAGTGGGCG
>DAIOGQ010000330.1:0-4526 GCA_036745175.1 Kineosporiaceae bacterium | reverse complement strand
ACCAGCTCCCGCATCACCAGCTCCCGCATCACCAGCTCCCGCATCACCAGCTCCCGCACGGCCGCCGGCACGACCTCCGACGCCGTCACCCCCCGCGGCAGCACCTCCCGCCGGCCGGAACGGCGACCGGCCCGACCAGGTCGACGACCTGTTCCGGCCCGTGAGCGACACCGGTTCGGGCTACGACGGCCGGCGCCACGGCATCGAGCCTCCGGACCTCGACGCACCCTTCGGTGTCGTCGGCACCGCGGGCCGCTCCGGCCCGTGGACAGGGTTCGGCCGACCGAGCGACGGCGAGGAGTACCTCGGCCCGTTCCTGCCACCGGCTCCGCTGACCCGGCCGACCGACGACCAGTCCCGGCTCGTGCTCGTCGTGGTCGCCGTCGTGGTCGTCGTCGGGCTCGGGGTGGCGCTGTGGTCGCTGCGCGACTTCGGCGCGGGCAGCGACGGCGTCGTCCTGCCCACGCCGTCGGCATCGACGGTGGCCCCCACGGCGAGCGCGACCGCCTCGCCCTCCGCCTCGGCGTCCGCGAGCGCCCCACCGCCGGCCGTCAAGCCGGTCGTCGCAGGCCTGCGCGCACTCGACCCGCTCGGCGACCAGGAGGAGAACGACGGGCTGGTCTCGCGGGCGTTCGACAGCGACCCGGGCACCGCGTGGCGGTCGTCGCGCTACAAGACCCAGCTCTTCGGCGGCCTGAAGGACGGTCTCGGTATCGCCGTCCAGCTCGAGGAAGCCGCTCCCGTCACCGAGGTGACGGTCGACAGCCAGGGCTCCGACGGCATCGTCGAGCTGCGGATCAACACCGAGCCGACGTTCGACGGGTCGAACGTCGTCGCGACCGGCACGGTCCAGGACGGCAAGGTCGTGCTCCGCCCGACGAGACCGGTCACCACCGAGTTCCTCCTGCTGTGGGTCACCCGGCTCCCCCAGGTCGACGGTCAGGGCCAGATGTTCGTCTCCGAGATCACCCTGAAGTGACACCAGGAGCGCAGCGGTGACCGCCACCGACCCCCGGGACGACCGGACCCTCATCGCCGACCACGTGGCCGGCGACCCGACGGCATTCTCGGTCCTCGTCGCCCGGCACCGGGACCGGCTCTGGGCCGTCGCCGTCCGCACCCTGAGCGATCGCGAGGAGGCGTCCGACGCGCTGCAGGACGCGCTCATCTCGGCCTTCCGCAACGCCGCCGGCTACCGCGGCGAGGCGGCGGTGACGACGTGGCTGCACCGCGTCGTCGTCAACGCGTGCCTCGACCGGGTCCGACGCCGGCAGGCCCGGCCGACCGTCCCGCTCGGCGACACGGAGGTCCCCCATCGCCGGGACGACCACGCGGCCACCGAGGTGCGGCTCGACGTCCGGGCGGCGCTCGCGACCCTGCCGGCCGCCCAACGGGCCGCGATCGTGCTGGTCGACATGGAGGACCTGTCCGTCGCCGAGGCCGCGCAGGTGCTCGGCGTCGCCGAGGGCACCGTCAAGTCGCGCTGCTCGCGCGGCAGGGCCGCGCTCGCCCTCAGGCTGCGGCCGGAACGGACCGCGGCAGCGGGGAACCGTGCCCAGGGTCCGCGCGTCGCACACCCGGAGGCGCGCTCCAGCGAGGCGGCCCCACCCGCGACGGCGACCGACGGCAAGGGCTGGTGAAGTGACGTGACGAGCGACGGCACGGCGGGCGTGCACCCCGACCTCAACGCCCTCGCCGACCTCGCGGCCGACGTCCTGCCGGTCGACGAGGCCCGCACGGTCGAGGCACACGTCATCTCGTGCCCCGACTGTGCAGACCTCCTGGCCGACTCCGAGCGCATCCGCCCCCTCCTGCTCGCCGACGACATCGGACCGATGCCGGACGACGTGTGGGAACGGATCTCGGACACGCTCGCCGAGGAGGCCTCGGCCCGGTCGGCGCTCCAGGGTCCGCCCGTCCCCGTCGCTCCGGTGCCGGCGCCGTCCGGCGGCCCGTGGGACGACCACTGGTCGGTGCACGACGACGTGCCCGGCGTGCACACCCCGGGCCGGCCCACCGCGTCGGGCTCGCAGACCAGGCCCGGTGCGGACGACGGGCTCGCGGCCGCCGCGGCGGCCGGCCCCGGCGCGGGAGCGTCTGTCGAACCCGCTGCCGGGCCGGACGCCGGCTACGGCCGGTCGGGCACGCAGGACTGGCTCACGCGCGGCGCGGAGCAGCACGGCAGCACGCGTGGGGACGACCCGTTCGGGGTGCGCGCCGGTGACGCGGCGCCCACCGGGCCGTCCCGCTTCGAGGCCCTGAACGACGGCGGCCCGCGGGACGATGCCGCAGCCGACCGGACCGACCGGACCGACCGGAGCGACCGGAGCGACCGGAGCGACCGGACCGCTGACGGACCGGTCGACGACCCGAGCGCCTACACCCGGGTCAGCCGGTCCCTCGCCGACCTCACTCCCGCGTCTGCGGCCGAGCGCACCGGCGAGACGGGCACGCTTCCCGCGCTGGCCGGCGCCCGGGTCTCGGGGCTGCGACCCGGACGACGCAGCGGTCCGAGCCGCCGCGACGTGCGCGACAGCGCGCGCGAGGAGAGCGGTGTCACGGGCGCGCTGCGCAAGGTCCAGCACGGCGTCCAGACGGGCGTGCGGAGCGGGCGGCGCGGGACCGTCCTTGCCGTCGCGGCCGGGGTCGTCGTCGCCGCGGGGCTCGGCGGCGTCGTCTGGTCGGTCGTCGGTGACCAGTTCGGTTCGGCCGCCGACAGCACTGCTGCCGGTGGCGCGGGTGCGGCTCCGGCCGTGGCCGCGCTCGCGCCCGTGCTGTCCACCGACCGGAACTACACCGAGGGCAAGCTCGCAGCCGACGCGAAGGCGCTCGTCGAGAAGGCGAAGACCGGCGCCGACGGGGTCAAGACCTCGCTCGCGCCCAGCGCCAAGGGGGACGGTGCCACTCGGGAAGCGTCGATCCCGGCCGCCGCGCCCGAGGTCACTGCCGGGGCAGAGGCGCTCGCGCAGCCGGCCGTCCTGGCAGCCTGCCTCGACGCGCTCGACGCCGCCGACCAGCGCCCGCTCGCCGTCGACATCGCGCGGTACGCCGGCCGGGAGGCCGCGATCATCGTGCTCCAGGGCGAGGACGGTGGCCTCGAGGTCTGGGCCGTGTCGCGGGACTGCGGGTCGGGCAACGAGGTCCCTCTGACGTTCCTGTCGGTGCCGAAGTAGCGGTCGGCCGGCCCGCCCGTGGTCCGGCCCTGACGGGAACAGCGGCCCCGTACGATCGGTTGACCTGACCGGCAGCAGACCTCAGCACAGGGAGACAGCGTGAGCAGCGACGTCCGGGACGTCATCGTCATCGGCTCCGGACCCGCCGGGTACACCGCGGCGATCTACGCGGCGCGGGCCGAGCTCGAGCCGCTCGTCTTCGAGGGGTCCGTGACGGCCGGCGGCGCGCTGATGAACACCACCGAGGTCGAGAACTTCCCCGGCTTCCCGGCCGGCATCCAGGGCCCCGAGCTGATGGAGAACCTCCGCGGCCAGGCCGAGAGGTTCGGCGCCGAGCTGCACCCTGAGGACGTCGTCGCGGTCCGGCTCGCGGGCGAGGTCAAGGAGGTCGACACCGGCGACGAGCAGTACGGCGGCATCACCACCCACCGCGCCCGCGCCGTCATCCTCGCGACCGGGTCGGCGTACCGCGAGCTCGGCCTGGAGAACGAGAAGCGGCTGTCCGGCCACGGCGTCAGCTGGTGCGCCACCTGCGACGGCTTCTTCTTCCGCGACCAGGACATCGCCGTCGTCGGCGGCGGCGACTCCGCGCTCGAGGAGGCGACCTTCCTCACCCGGTTCGCCCGCTCGGTGACGCTCGTGCACCGCCGGGACAGCCTGCGCGCCAGCAAGATCATGCAGCAGCGCGCGTTCAACGACCCCAAGCTGACGTTCCTGTGGGACAGCGAGGTCGTCGACGTCCTCGGCGAGGCCAAGCTGACCGGCCTGTCGGTGCGCAACGTCCGGACGGGCGAGGTCTCGACGCTGCCCGTCACGGGCCTGTTCGTCGCGATCGGCCACGACCCGCGGGTCGAGCTCTTCGCCGACCAGGTCGCGCTCGACGAGGCCGGCTACGTCGCGGTCAGCGGCCGGACGACACGCACGAGCCTGCCGGGCGTCTTCGCCTGCGGTGACGTCGTCGACCACGAGTACCGGCAGGCGATCACCGCGGCGGGGTCCGGCTGCGCGGCCGCGCTCGACGCGGAGCGCTACCTTGCCGCCCTCGCCGACACGGCCGACCCCGACCGCGAGGGTGCGACGCGCTCCGCGGAGGTCACTGCAGCGGCCGTCAGCGCCTGACGTCGCGGCGCCTCCCGGCCGCCGGCTTGCGCCGGTGAGCCCGGGGCGCCAGGGTCGTCCAGAACATGTCGTACCGCACGCCTCGTCCCGCACGCGTCGCCCCGGACGTCAAGGAACTGTCAAGACCCGGCAGATCGGGGCAGGAACGGACGACGGCACGGCCGCTCGGGACGGGCCGGGGGCCGAACGTCTGGCAGCATCGACCTGGCAGCATCGACCTGGCACCACCGAGAC